>NZ_JBHXFL010000019.1:0-117772 GCF_042724095.1 Streptomyces sp. NPDC127100 | reverse complement strand
GCCTCGCGGGCCGTGCCGCGCAGCCGCGCGCCGAGGGCGTCCGTTACGGGCGGATGTACGTGCGCAGGGCGTCCCAGGTCTTCGGGCCGACGATGCCGTCGACCCCGCCCGGTACACCGAACTCCTTCTGGAACTGCCGGACGGCGCTCCTGGTGTAGGTGCCGAAGTCGCCGTCGACGCCGTTCGGACCCAGGTAGTAGTCCCAGTCCCGCAGCAGGCACTGGGCTCACGCACGGTGTTGCCCTTCGATCCGTAGGAGATGGTCGGCGGCGTCCTGCGGTTGTCGTACCCGCAGTACTCGGCGGACGCGGTGGCCGTGACGGCGGCCGGCCGCTCGGTGGCCACGGCCTGCGCCGCGGCGGCCGGACCGGCCAGCACGGAGAGCAGCGCGGCCGTCATCACGACGCGACGCGGGCCCGGACTGTTTCCGAACATGCGAGTCATGCGATCCCCCTGGTGAACGGGTGTCGGGACGCCCGGTGGTCGACCGGGCTCACCGGCGGGTGCGTCGGACACCGCACCGCCCCGGCGACCACAGAACCTAGCCCCGGGCCGCTCCGCAGGCGTCACACCAGCGCGGTAGCCGGCGGTAAACCCTGGCGGTAAGCGGTCACGCCGGCCCGGCCGCGGCGACCGGGGCACCGGGCACCCGGGCGCGCCCCGCCCCGGAACACCTCCCACATAGAACGTATTTTCGAATAGGCGGTACGCTGGTCCCATGACCAGGCACCTCCAGGGCTCCCTCTTCGACCAGACGGACGAGGTCCGGCTCGGTTCCCTCGCGGGGGTGCGCCGCACCCTGCTGGGCTCCGGCGCGTGGATCGACGTGCTCCCCGGGTGGCTGAGCGGGGCCGACGCACTGTTCGAGCGGCTGGCCGCCGACGTGCCGTGGCGCGCGGAGCGGCGTGCCATGTACGACCAGGTGGTCGACGTGCCCCGGCTGCTCGCGTTCTACGGTGCGGACGAGCCGCTGCCGCACCCGCTGCTGGACGAGGCCCGTGACGCCCTGTCCGCCCACTACGCCGAGGAGCTGGGCGAGCCGTTCACGACCGCCGGGCTGTGCCAGTACCGCGACGGCCGGGACAGCGTCGCCTGGCACGGCGACCGGATCGGCCGGGGCGCGCGCCGGGACACGATGGTCGCCATCCTCTCCGTGGGCGCGCCCCGCGACCTGCTGCTGCGCCCGGCGGGCGGAGGCGGCGAGACCGTGCGACGCCCGCTGGGCCACGGCGACCTGATCGTGATGGGCGGCTCCTGCCAGCGCACCTGGGAGCACTGCGTCCCCAAGAGCACCCGCGCCGCGGGCCCGCGCATCAGTGTCCAGTTCCGTCCGCACGGGGTGCGCTGAGCGTCGCTCGGCCCGTGGGGCCTCCCCGTCTGCTTGGCTGTGCCCGTCGGCCGGCCACCTGGGAATGCGGGGACACTGATGCGCGCTGACGTGCGGCACGTCGCGGACGGCACCTACCTGGTGCACGGGAGCGACACCAACTGGGTCGTCCTCACCGAGGGCGACGCGCTGACCCTGATCGACACCGGCTACCCCGGCGACCGGCGGCTCCTGCTCGACTCCCTCACGGCGATCGGGCGTTCACCCGAAGCGGTCACGGCCGTCCTCGTCACCCACGCCCACAACGACCACCTGGGCTCGGCCGAGTACCTGCGCGCCGCCCACGGCATCCCCGTCCTCCTCCACGAGGCCGAGGTGCCGCACGCCCGACGGGACTTCCTCCACCAGGTGTCCGTCGGCGAGGTGCTGCGCAACAGCTGGCGGCCGGGTGTGCTGCCCTGGATGGTGCACGTGCTCCGTTCCGGCGGCACGCAACGGCACCCGGTGACCGCCCCCGCCCCCTTCCCCTCGGACGGCCCGCTCGACCTGCCGGGCCGGCCCGTGCCGGTGCACACCCCCGGGCACACCGACGGGCACTGCGCCTACCACCTGCCGGACGCCGGGGTGGTGATCTCCGGCGACGCCCTGGTCAGCGGGCACCCCACCTCGCGGATCAAGGGGCCCCAGCTGCTGCCCGGCATGTTCCACCACGAGCGGGACCGCACGGTGGCCTCGCTCGACGTCCTCGCGCGGCTCGACGGCGACGTGCTGCTCCCCGGACACGGTCCCGTCCACCGGGGCCCGGTGAAGGACGCCGCGCGACTGGCCCGGGAACGGACGTTCTAGAGTCGGGCCCATGTCCCTGCAGATCAGTGCCACCAATCCGGAGCACCCGGCGCTCCTGCTCGAACTGCCGTGGCAGCTGCCCCTGGAGGAGTGGCCCGAGGAGTACCTCGTGCCGCTCCCGCGCGGCATCTCCCGCCACGTCGTCCGCTACGCCCGGGCCGGCGACGAGGTGATCGCCGTCAAGGAGCTCGCCGAGCGGCCCGCGCTGCGCGAGTACGAGCTGCTGCGCGACCTGGACCGGCTCGGCATTCCCGCGGTGGACGCGCTGGGCGTGGTCACCGGCCGCACCGACGAGGCCGGCGATGCGCTCGAACCGGTGCTGATCACCCGGCACCTCGGCGGGTCCATGCCGTACCGGTCGATGTTCGAGACGACGCTGCGCCCGGCCACCATGCACCGGCTGATGGACGCCCTCGCCGTCCTGCTGGTCCGGCTGCACCTGGCCGGGTTCGCCTGGGGCGACTGCTCGCTGTCCAACACGCTCTTCCGGCGCGACGCGGGCGCCTACGCCGCCTACCTGGTGGACGCCGAGACCGGCGAGCTGCACCCGCGGCTGAGCGACGGGCAGCGCGACTACGACCTCGACCTGGCCCGGGTGAACATCAGCGGCGAGCTGCTCGACCTGGAGGCGTCCGGCGCGCTGCACCCGTCCGTCGACCCGGTGGACTTCGGCAGGGAGATCTGCGCGCGCTACGGGCGCCTGTGGGAGGAGCTGACCCGCACCTCCGTCTACCCGGCGGGCAAGCACCACTACATCGAGCGCCGGATCCGGCGGCTCAACGACCTCGGCTTCGACGTGGCCGAGATGCAGATCGAGCACGCCTCCAACGGCGACACCGTCACCTTCGTGCCCAAGGTCGTCGACGCCGGCCACCACCAGCGCCAGCTGCTGCGCCTGACGGGCCTGGACGCCGAGGAGAACCAGGCCCGCCGGCTGCTCAACGACCTGGAGAGCTGGATGGCCACCCAGGACGACTACGCCCCGGACGATCCGCTGGGCGCCCGCCCGGAGGTGCTCGCCCACCGCTGGGTGCGGGAGGTGTTCCGGCCGACCGTGCGGGCGGTGCCGGTGGAGCTGCGGGGCGCCATGGACCCGGCCGAGATCTACCACGAGCTGCTGGAGCACCGGTGGTACCTGTCCGAGCGGGCCCAGCACGACATCGGCCTGGACACCGCCGTCCGGGACTACCTCACGAACATCCTGCCGAAGGCCCGGGAGACGCTCCAGCCCACCTCGGACTGAGGCGCCCCGGGCACGGCTCAGGCGTGCGGGACCACCGCCACCGGGCAGGCCGCGTGGTGCAGTACGCCGTGCGCCACCGAACCGATGCGGGCCCCGACGGCCGTGCGCCGGGCGCGGCGGCCGACGACCGTCAGCTGGGCGTGCGCGGCCGCCTCCAGCAGCACCTGCCCGGCGCTGCCCATCTCGACGTGCTCGACCACCCGGACGTCGGGGAAGCGCTCGCGCCACGGCCCGAGCGCCTCACCGAGGGCCTTCTTCTCGTACTGCTCCAGACCGCCGGCCTCGTCGGCGAGCCGCATCGACCCCGGGCTGTAGGTGAACACCGTCGGCAGGGTCCAGGCCCGCACGGCACGCAGGGTGGCGCCGCGCGCGGCGGCCGCCTCGAAGGCGAACCCCATCACGTCGGCGCTGTCCTCCGGATCGCCCTGCTGGCCCACGACGACCTCGCGGCCCGCGGCCTCCGCCGCCGCCTCGTCCCCGGCCCGCACCAGGACGACGGGCCGGGGCGCCTCGGCGATCACCTGCTGACCGACCGAGCCGAGCAGGAAGCCGACGACCGCTCCGTGGCCGCGCGAGCCCAGCACCAGCGTCCGGGCGTCGGCCGCGGCGGCGAGCAGCACGGCGACGGCGTCGTCGGCCTCGGTGACGTCCGTGGACACGGCGAGGCCGGGGTGCCGCCCGGTGACGGTGCGGACCGACTCGGCGACCGCGTCCCGGACCCATCGCTCCTGGGCCCCGCGGTCCCCGGCGCCCGCCGAGTCCGGCTCGGCCCGCCAGGCGTGCACGACGTGCAGCGCGGTCTCCCGGCGGACCGCCTCCCTGGCGGCCCAGGCCAGTGCGGCCAGGCTCTCCTCGGTTCCGTCCACCCCTGCCGTGATCGGGCGCGTCATACGGGCCCCTCCCTGTGTCGCGGTCACGTCCATGGCGCCCAGTCTTCCCTACCGTGCGCACCCGATGTCCCGGTGGGAGCGGGTACCGGGCGGGCACGGCGGCCCTCGCCGGCCCGAGCGGTGCGGGGCGAACGACCATACGATGGGTCACAGGCCGGTGCGGTGACGGGGACGCCGTGCCGTGAATCCGGCCGTTCGACGTGGGGGACGTATGGCACAGGCCGACGGGGCGACGCGGACCGTCATCATGACCGTGGACGACGATCCGGGGGTCTCCCGTGCCGTCGCCCGTGACCTGCGACGGCGCTACGGCGCGTCGTACCGGATCGTGCGCGCGGAGTCCGGCGAGTCGGCGCTGGAGGCGCTGCGCGAACTCAAGCTCCGCGGTGACCTGGTGGCCGTGATCCTCGCCGACTACCGGATGCCGCGGATGAACGGCATCGAGTTCCTCGAGCAGGCCTGCGACGTGTACCCGGGAGCCCGGCGGGTGCTGCTGACCGCGTACGCCGACACGAACGCGGCCATCGACGCGATCAACGTCGTCGACCTGGACCACTATCTGCTCAAGCCGTGGGATCCCCCGGAGGAGAAGCTCTACCCGGTGCTGGACGACCTGCTGGTGGCGTGGCGCGCCGGCGACCACCGGCCGGTGCCGAGCACCAAGGTCGTCGGACACCGCTGGTCGGCGCGCTCCTCGGAGGTCCGGGAGTTCCTGGCCCGCAACCAGGTGCCCTACCGCTGGTACTCCGCCGACGAGCCCGAGGGGCGGCGGCTGCTGTCGGCGGCCGGGCAGGACGGACAGCGGCTGCCGGTGGTGGTCACGCCGGACGGGACGCCGCTCGTGGAGCCGGAGGCGGCGGACCTCGCCTCCCGGGTGGGGCTGGCGACGACACCGGCGGCCGAGTTCTACGACCTGGTGGTGGTCGGCGGCGGGCCGGCCGGGCTCGGGGCGGCGGTGTACGGGGCGTCCGAAGGGCTGCGGACGGTGCTGGTGGAGCGGTCGGCGACCGGTGGGCAGGCCGGGCAGAGCTCCCGGATCGAGAACTACCTCGGCTTCCCGGACGGCGTGTCCGGCGGGCAGCTCACCGAGCGGGCCCGGCGGCAGGCGGCGAAGTTCGGCGCCGAGATACTCACCGCGCGGGAGGTGACGGGACTCGAGGCCAACGGGGCGGCGCGGATCGTGCGGTTCTCGGACGGTTCGGCGATCGCCGCGCACAGCGTGATCCTGGCGACCGGCGTCTCCTACCGCCAGCTCCCCGCCCCCGGCACGGAGGAACTGACCGGCTGCGGGGTGTTCTACGGCTCGGCACTGACCGAGGCCGCGGCCTGCCAGGACCACGACGTGTACATCGTGGGCGGCGCCAACTCGGCCGGGCAGGCGGCGATGTACCTGTCCCGGGGGGCCAAGTCGGTGACACTGCTGGTGCGCGGCGGCTCCCTGGCGGCGTCGATGTCGCACTACCTGATCCAGCAGATCGAGGAGACGCCCAACATCCACGTGCGCTGCGGCACGGTGGTCGAGAGCGCGCACGGTGACGGGCACCTGGAGCGGCTGACGTTGCGCGACGCGGAGAGCGGGAGTACCGAACTCGTCGACGCCCAGTGGCTGTTCGTGTTCATCGGCGCGGCTCCGCTGACCGACTGGCTGGACGGCACGGTGCTGCGGGACGCGCGCGGGTTCATCCTCGCCGGACCCGACCTGACGCCCGACGGGCGGCCGCCGGCGGACTGGGAGCTGGACCGGCCGCCGTACCACCTGGAGACCAGCGTCCCGGGCGTGTTCGTGGCGGGCGACGCCCGCGCGGAGTCCGCGAAGCGGGTCGCGTCCGCCGTCGGAGAGGGAGCCATGGCCGTGATGCTGGTGCACCGTTACCTGGAGCAGTCGTGAGCGGGCGGCCGGTGCCGTGCAGCCCCGCGGAGATCGGGCGGCTGTTCCTCTTCGAGAAGCTCTCCCCCGACCAGTTGGGCCGGCTGTGCGCCGAGGGCCGGGTGGAGCTGTTCGAACCCGGCCCGGTCTACGCCGAGGGCGAGCCCGCGACCTGCTTCTACGTGATGCTGGAGGGCACGGTCGTGCTCTCCCGCCGGGTCGGCGCGGACGACGTGGAGACCAACCGCACCTCGCAGCGCGGGGTGTACGCGGGCGCGATGCAGGCCTACGTCGGCGACCGGGTGCCGCAGGTCTACAACAACTCCATGCGGGTCACCGAGCCGACCCGGTTCTTCGTGCTGCCGGCGGACACCTTCGCGGCCGTCATGCGGGAGTGGTTCCCCATGGCGGTGCATCTGCTGGAGGGGCTGTTCTTCGGCTCCAAGAACACCCAGCGGACCATCGGCCAGCGGGAGCGGCTGCTCGCGCTGGGTTCGCTGTCCGCCGGTCTCACGCACGAGCTCAACAACCCGGCGGCCGCGGCCGTACGCGCGACGTCGACGCTGCGGGAGCGGGTGGCGAAGATGCGGCACAAGCTCGCCGTGATCGCCGAGGGCCCGTTCTCCCGGGACGCGCTGGCCGGTCTCGTCGAGATACAGGAACGCACGGCCGAGCGGGTCGCGAAGGCGCCCTCGCTGAGCCCGCTGGAGGCCGCCGACCGGGAGGACGCCCTCTCCGACTGGCTGGAGGACCACGGCATCGAGCGGGGCTGGCAGCTCGCGCCGACCTTCGTGCAGGCCGGGCTGGACACCGAGTGGCTGGACCAGGTCGCGGCGGCCGTGGACGCGGAGATCCTGCCGGGAGCGATCGGCTGGCTCAACTACACCGTCGAGACCGAGCTGCTGATGAACGAGATCGCGGACTCCACCGCCCGCATCTCCCATCTCGTGGACGCGGCCAAGCAGTACGCGCAGCTCGACCGGGCGCCCTACCGGAACGTCGACGTCCATGAACTCCTCGACAGCACGCTGCTGATGCTGTCGGGCAAGATCGGCCCCCGGATCGGGGTCGTCAAGGAGTACGACCGCACGGTGCCGCGCATCCCGGCGTATCCGGCGGAACTGAACCAGGTGTGGACCAACCTGATCGACAACGCGGTCGCCGCCGTGAACGACGCGGGCGGTGACGGCTCGCTCACCGTGCGGACCGCGCTCCACCACGACCAGCTGCTGGTGGAGTTCCGCGACACCGGCACCGGCATCGACCCGGAGATCCGCGAGCGGATCTTCGACCCCTTCTTCACCACCAAACCGGTGGGCGAGGGCACCGGGCTCGGCCTGGACATCTCCTGGCGGATCGTGGTCGACAAGCACCACGGGACCCTCCGGGTCGACTCCGTGCCGGGCGACACCCGTTTCCAGGTGCTCCTTCCGCTCACCGCGGCACCATCCGACCCGACCGAGGAGCCCGCATGACCAGTGACACCGGAATCGACCCCGCCGTCCCGCCGAGCGGCACCGGCTGCGTCGAGTGCGACGCGTCGGGCGGCTGGTGGTTCCACCTGCGGCGCTGCGCGGCCTGCGGCCACGTCGGCTGCTGCGACAGCTCGCCCGGACAGCACGCGACCGGCCACTACCGGGACACCGGGCATCCCGTGGTGCAGAGTTACGAGCCCGGCGAGGACTGGTTCTGGGACTACGCGACCGAGGAAGTACGGACTTCGGGGCCGGCACTCGCAGCACCGGGGAGCCACCCCGCCGACCAGCCGGCGCCCGGCCCGGCGGAGCGGGTCCCGGCGGACTGGGCCGCCACGCTGCGTCGCTGACCGCGCGCGGGCCCGCGGCCCGCGACGGCGGGGCCGGGCCCGTCGTCCGGGACGCGTGTCAGGATGGGCGGCGTGCCGCAGACCTCACTCACCAGCCCGCTCGTCGGCCGCGAGGACGAACTCGCGCGTCTCACCGGTGTGCTGGAACGCGCCCGTGCCGGTGAGGCCCGCGCGGTGCTCGTCGCCGGCGACGCCGGGGTGGGCAAGACCCGCACGCTGGACGAGGTCGCCGGGCGGGCCGCCGCGGCCGGGACGACCGTGCTCACCGGGCACTGCGTCGACCTGGGGGACGTCGGTCTGCCGTACCTGCCGTTCACCGAGATCCTCGGGGTACTGGCCGCCGACGAGCGGTTCGCCTCCGTGCTGGCCGCGCATCCGGCAGCGGAGCGCCTGCTCGGGGGCGGCCCGGAGGACGACGGTGGCGCCCCGCGTTCCCGGCTGCTGCTCTTCGAGGGCGTGGCCGCCCTGCTGACCGCCCTGGCGGACGCCGCGCCGCTGCTGCTGGTCCTGGAGGACCTGCACTGGGCCGACCAGTCCTCCCGGGACCTGCTGCGGTTCCTGCTCAGCCGGGGGGTGCTGCAGCGCCACCGGATCGCGGTGCTGGCCTCGTACCGGGCGGACGACCTGCACCGCCGCCACCCGTTGCGCCCGCTGCTCGCCGAGTTGGTGCGGTTGCCCGCCGTGGAGCGGCTGGAGCTGCGTCCCCTGCCGGACGCCGACGTGGCCCGGCTGGTGCGCGCCCTGCGCGACCGGCCGCTGCCGGACACCACCGTGCACCGGATCGTCGAACGCGCCGAGGGCAACGCCTTCTACGCCGAGGAGCTGGTCGCGGCCACGGACACCCCCGCCGGGGGTGTGCCCAGCGGTCTGGCCGACGTCCTGCTGATCCGGTTCGAGCAGCTGTCCGAGACCGCCCAGCAGGTGCTGCGCACCGCCGCCGTCGCCGGGCGCCGCGTGGGGCACGGCCTGCTGCGGGACGCCGTGGGACTGCCCGAGGAGGAACTGGAGTCGGCGCTGCGCGAGGCCGTGGAGCGGCAGTTGCTCGTCTCCGGCGACGGGAACGCGTACTCCTTCCGGCACGCCCTCGCCCGGGAGGCCGTCTACGCCGATCTCCTCCCGGGTGAACGGGCCCGGCTGCACGGCGCGTTCGCCCGGCTGCTCGCGGGGCCGGACCGCCGCTCCGACAGCGCCGCCGAGCGCGCCCACCACTACCGCGAGAGCCACGACCTGTCCGAGGCCCTCGCCGCCTCGCTGGAGGCAGCCGACCACGCCCAGCGCGTCGGCGCGCCCGCCGAGGAGCTGCGGCACCTGGAGGCGGCCCTCGACCTGTGGACGGCGGTCGACGCCACGCGACGCCCCGCCGGCGCCGACGCGGTGACGCTGACCCTGCGGGCCTCGGCCGCCGCCGCGCACGCCGGGGAGCTGCACCGCGCGGTCTCCCTGACCCGGTCCGCGCTGGCGGGCCTCGGCCAGGACGCCGACCTGGAGCTGGCCGCCCGCGTCCGCTACACCCTCGCCGGGAACCTGCTGAGCGTCGACAACCTGTCGGCCGCGTACGCCCACAGCACCGAGGCCCTCGAACTGATCCCCGCCGAGCCCCCCTCGTCGACGTGGGTGTGGGCCGCGGCCACGCACGTGACGGCGGCCCGCCAGGTCGGGGAGAACGAGACCGCGCTGCGGGTCGCCCACCGGGCCCTGCGGGTCGCGGAGGAGCTGGGGGTCACCGACGCCCGCGCCGATCTGCTGATCTCCCTGACGAGTCTGGAGGGCGGCAACCGCTCCACCCCGGCGGGCCGGGAACGGCTGCTGGAGGCACGCGAGCTGGCGCGGCGGTCGGGCAACGCGCCCGTGGAGCTGCGCGCGCTGTTCAATCTCGCCATCGGCAGCTTCGAATCCGGCGACCTGGAGGAGTGCCTGCCCTGGGCGTCGGAGGGACTGGAGCGGGCCCGCCGCTCCGGGCTGCTGTCCTCGCCCTATCCGCGGGAGATGCGGTATCTGCGGCTGCTCGTGCAGTACACGCTGGGCCACTGGGACGAGGTGCTGCGCGAGTCCGCCGAGCAGGCCGGGGTGCGGCCGGCCGTGGACGGTCATGCCCTCGGCCCCGGGCTGTACGTGGCGCTGGCGCGGGGCGACTTCGGGGCGGCCGAGCGGGCCCGGGGCCTGCTGGAGGGGCCGTTCGACTGGATGGCGCGGATGGTCGGGGGGCTCGTGCTGACCGACGCGGCGGCGCTGCGCGGGAACGCGGAGGAGGCCGTGCGGTGGAGCCGGTCCACCGTGGAGGCGCTCACCGAGGGGGGCACGCGGCCCGCCGTGACCGTCCGGCTCGTGACCCTCGCGCTGTCCGCGGTGGCCGACACCGTGGCGGAGCTGCGCCGGGCCGGGGACGCGGCGGGGGTGGCCCGCTGGACGGACACGGCGGCCGAACTGCTGGCCGAGGCCCGCTGGTCCGCCGAGCACGGTTTCGACGACCTCCCCCAGGGCCCGGAGGGCCAGGCGTGGCTGGCCCGGGCGGAGGCGGAGTGGGCGCGGACCTCGGCCGACGCGCCGGACCCGGCGTCCTGGGAGCGGGTGGTGGCCGCCTTCGCGTTCGGTGATCCCTACGAACGCGCGCGGTGCCGGCTGCGGCTGGCCGAGGCCCTGCTGGCGGCCGGCCGCCGCGAGGAGGCGGCCGGCGAGGCCGACGCCGTACGCCGGGAGGCCGACCGGCTCGGCGCCACGCTGCTGCGCGAGCGGCTCGACGCCCTGGCCCGCCGCGGCCGGCTCACGGATCCGGCGCGGCCCGCCGGGACGGGTGCCGCCGTGCTGACGGCGCGCGAGCAGGACGTGCTGCGGCTCCTCGCCGTGGGGCGCAGCAACCGGCAGATCGGCGAGGAGCTGTTCATCAGCGCCAAGACGGCGAGCGTCCACGTCTCCAACATCCTCGCCAAACTGGGTGCTTCGAGCCGGACGGAGGCCGCCGCGGTCGCCCACCGGCAGGGGCTGGTCGCGCCGGAGGCGACCGCCTCGGGCTGATGCCGTCCGGGCGTGCCGGGAACCCCGTCCGGCCGGGGGACGTTGTCCGGGCACCCCCACCCCATGGCGAACCACGACACAGGGCGGACAGGATGAGCGAGTTGGTCCCGGGTGGCAACATCCCCCTGCCGGACGGCCCCGTGAGCGTGCGGGTGCCGGGCGGGTTCGACGTGTCCGCGCTCATCACGGACGACGGCGGCAAGGTGGGCGGTGACGGCGACTTCGTCTTCTACAACCAGCCCGACGCTCCCGGCGCCCGGCTGCGGGACGACACGCTGACCGTGGATCCGCGGCGACTGCGCGCCGGGGCCACCCGGGTGACGGTGGCCGTCAGCCCCGCCGTCCCCGGCACGCCGCTGAGCGGCCCGCCCGCCCCCACCCTGGAGGTGGCCGACGCGGCCGGCCGGACCCTCGCCCGGTTCACCCCGCCCGTCCCGCGCCGGGAGACCGTGCTGCTCCTGGCGGAGCTCTACCGGCGGGGCGACCGCTGGAAGCTGCGCGCCCTCGGCCAGGGGTACGCGGACGGACTCGCCGGCCTGGCGCGGGACTTCGGGGTGGAGGTCGTGGACGACGCCCAGGGCTCCGGCCCGGCGGCGCCGGAGCCCGCCGCCTCCGACGGCTTTCTCGGGCTGGTCAACTCCGCCCGTGCGGCGGCCGGAGCGCCGCCCGTCTCGGCCGACGCGCGCCTGGCCTCGGCGGCCCGCTCGCACGCCGGTGCCATGGCGGCGGCCGGTGCCCTGAGCGTGGAGACCCGGGACGGCGTCTCGGTCCATCAGCGCGTCGTCCTGGCCGGATACGCGTATCTCACCGTCGGCGAGCACCTGGTCTCGGGCCCGCGCACGCCGGCGGAGTTCGTCGGGCACTGTCTGCGCACCGAGCGGGCCCGCCGCACCCTGCACGACGCCGCCTTCACGCACGCAGGCTGGGGGTACGTCACCGGCGGCCCCGCGGGCGACACGTACTGGACGGCCCTGTGGGCCGTGCCGCTGACGCCGGTCGGTCTCGGCCGCGCGACGGGCGAGGTCGTCGAGCTCACCAACCGGGAGCGGGCCCGGGCCGGGCTGCCCGGGCTGGCCGCCGACCCGCGGCTCACCGCGGCCGCGCAGGCGCACAGCGCGGACATGGTGGCCCGGGACTTCTACTCGCACACCGATCCGGACGGCGGAAGGCCCTGGGACCGGGCCGCCGCCGCGGGCGCCACGCGGCGCACGGTCGGCGAGAACATAGCCTGCGGCCAGCGCTCCCCCGCCGACGTGGTGGAGGGCTGGATGAACAGCCCCGGGCACCGTGCCAACATCCTCGGGGCCGACTTCACACACATCGGGGTCGGCCTGGCCGGCGGCGGCCGGGCAGGCATGTACTGGACCCAGCTCTTCGGCGGCTGACGGGCCCTCGCCGGGCAAGTCCGAGCCGCGGGCCTCACCGGCCGCGCCGGGGAGCCCTGTTGACCTGGGAAGCGACGCGCGAAAGGCTGCGGGACGGCGTGGATCACCACCCGCGCCGGAAGGATGGGTGCCTTGATCGGGATCACGGAGATCGAAGCCGCGGCCGCGCGGATCGCCGGCCATGTCGTACGCACCCCGACGGTGCCGAGCCCGGGGTTGACCGCGCTGCTCGGGACCCCGGTCACCGCCAAGCTGGAGCTGCTCCAGCGCACCGGGTCGTTCAAGGCGCGCGGCGCGACGGCGAAGCTGCTGTCGCTGACCGAGGCGGAGCGGGCGGCGGGTGTCGTGGCGGTCAGCGGCGGCAACCACGGCATCGCCGTGGCGGTGATGGCCGCGGCGCTCGACGTGAAGGCCACGGTGGTGATGCCGCGTACGGCTCCCGCGCGTTCGCTGGAGACGGCCGAGGAGGCGGGCGCGCTGGTACGGCTCACCGACGGCATGGACAGTGCCTTCGCGCTGGTGACGCGGCTGCGGGAGGAGGGGCTGACCCTGGTCCACCCGTTCGACGACCCCGTGGTGATCGCGGGGCAGGGCACCGTGGGGCTGGAGTTCGCCGAGGACGCCGGGGAGCTCACCGACGTGGTCGTGAGCGTCGGCGGCGGCGGGCTGATCGCGGGCGTGGCGGCGGCGTTGCGGGCCCGCCGCCCGGACGTGCGGGTCTGGGGCGTGGAGACGGAGGGCGCCGAGGCCATGTCCCGGGCGCGTGCCGCGGGCGGCCCGCTGCCCGTGCCGCTGTCGTCGGTCGTCACCACGCTCAGCGCCCCGTCCGTCTCGCGGCTGACGTACGACCATGTGTCCGCGCTGGTCACCGACGTGCTCGTGGTGCCCGACCGGGAGGCGATCCGGGGGTCGCTGGAGCTCGCCGAGCACGGGAAGGTGTGGACCGAGCCCGCCGCGGGCTGTCTGCTGCCCGCGGCCCGGCAGGTGGTGGAGCGGGTGGGCGACGGCGCCCGGATCGGGCTGGTGGTGTGCGGGGGCAACGCCACGGCCGCCGACATGGCGGCCTGGGCGGACCGTTTCGGGCTGCGCTGACGCTGCGCCGCGCGGGACGCCGCGAGAAAGTCCGGGTGGTCGTTTCGCGCGTCCGTTGAACGCTCCCCGGCCCGCTCACCGTACCCCTGGGCGAGCGGACAGCCGGCGGCGCGGACGAGGGGTGGCCATGGGCAGGGCGCACGTCTCCACACACGACCTGGTCGCCGGACGGTACCGCCTCGTCGAGGTCCTCCACCGGGAGACGAACCGTGTCTGCTGGTCCGGGGAGGAGGCCGGGTCGGGCCGCCCGTTCCTGGTGACACAGGTCGGCCTTCCGGAGGACCCCGCGGCCGAGAGCGCCCGGCGGGTGACCGGCCGGGTCGTGCGGACCTGCGAGACCGTGCGGCTGCTCCGCCCGGACCGGGTGGCCGCGGTGGTCGAGGCCGTCGTGGAGCACGGCGCCCTGTGGACGGTCACCGAGTGGGTCGGTGGCACGCCTCTGAGCGAACTCGTGGCCGGGCAGGGCGCGCTCGGTCACGCGCGGGCGGCACGCATCGGGCTGGAGCTGCTGGACGTGCTGGAGGCGGCGCACGTCCAGGGCGTCACGCACGGCGAGCTCAGCCCCGGGCAGGTGTTCGTGAGCGAGGAGGGCTCCATCGTCGTCACCGGCTTCGGGCTGGCCGGCGCCACGCTCGCCCCGCGGCTCACCGCTCCCTCGTACGCGTCCCCCGAGCAGGCCCGCGACGAGCGGATCGGGCCCGCGGCCGACCTGTGGTCGCTGGGCGCGATCCTCTACACGATGGTCGAGGGCCGTCCGGCGTTCCGTGACCGGGGCCGGGCCGAGGCCACGTTGAAGGGCGTGGACCGGCTGCCGCTGCGGGCCCCGGTGCGGGCCGGGCCGCTCACCCCGGTGGTCCAGGGCCTGCTGCGCCGGAACTCCCGGGAGCGGCCGGGCCGCCCGGCGGTGCGCGAGGCCCTGGCCCGGGTGGCGGCGGACGGCCCCGAGGCCGCGCCGTCCCCGGTCCCGCGGCCCCGGCCGCGTGACGCGGGGGCCGCCGCTCGCCGGGCCGGCCGCGGCACGATCCGGCGGACGACGGCCGCCGGGGCCGTGCCGGCCCTGGCCGCCGTAGTGGGCGCCGTCCTCGCCGTCACCCACGCGCTGCCCGGCCCGGGCGGCGACACGGGCTCGCGACCGCGTCCCCCGGCCCCCGCCGCACCACCCGCGGGCGGCACCGCGCCCTCCTCCCCCGCTCCCCGGCCGACCGCGTCACCCTCACCCTCGCCGTCACCGTCCGGAGCCGCCGTCCCCGCGGGGTTCCGCCGTTACGAGGCGCCGGAGGGGTTCTCCGTGGCCCTTCCCGAGGGCTGGGGGCGTCTGACCACCTCGCGGGTGCCGGACGGGGCGTACCGGGTCGTCTTTGGCGCGTCCGGCGACCCGCGGACGCTGGCGGTCACCTACAGCGAGCGGGCCGGGGCCGATCCGGTGGCGGTCTGGCGCGACGAGGTCGAGCCCGGTCTGGAGCGGTCGGGCGGGTACCGGAGGGTCGGCGGCATCCGCGCGACGGCGTACCGGGGGCGCGAGGCGGCCGACATGGAGTGGCTCGCCGAGGACGACGGCGTCCGGGTGCGCACCTTCGGGCGCGGTTTCCTGCTGGGCGGCGGGCGCAGCTTCTCGCTGCGCTGGACCGCACCGGCCGCCGCCTGGGACGACGCGGCGAACGAGCGGGCGCTCGCCGCCTTCCTCGGGACGTTCCGGGAGGGCGCCGGCTGACCGCCGCCGCACCGGCTCGCGACGAGCGTCCCCGTTTTCGCCCGGCACGGACGGGGACTCGCCTCCTATGGTGCAAATCGGATACACGATGATGACCGAGCAGGCCGGCCCCCGTGAGCTCGTCGACCACGTGGTGCGGGCCGAGCAGGTGGGCTTCGACTTCTCGGTGACCTCGGACCACTACTTCCCGTGGCTGCGTTCGCAGGGGCACGCGCCGTACGCGTGGAGCGTGCTGGGCGCCGCGGCCCAGGCGACCTCCCGCATTCCGCTGATGACGTACGTGACGTGTCCGACGTTCCGGTACCACCCTGCGGTCGTGGCGCAGAAGGCGGCGACGATGCAGCTGCTGGCCGAGGGCCGGTTCCGGCTGGGGCTCGGCTCGGGCGAGAACCTCAACGAGCACGTGGTGGGCGGCGGCTGGCCGTCCGTCGACGTGCGCCACGAGATGTTCGAGGAGGCCCTGGAGATCATCAAGGCGCTCTTCGAGGGCGGTCACGTGAACCATCGCGGTACGCACTTCGACGTCGAGTCGGCCCGGCTGTGGGACCTGCCGGACAGCCCGCCGCCCATCGGGATCGCCGTCTCCGGCGAGCGCTCCTGCCGGCTGGCGGGCGAGCACGCCGATCTCGTGATCGCCACGGAGCCCAAGTCCGACCTGCTGGAGGCGTTCGACCGGCACGGCGGCCGGGGCAAGCCGCGCGTCGGCCAGCTGCCGGTCTGCTACGACCCGGACCGGGACGCGGCGATCGAGCGCGCCCACTCGCAGTTCCGCTGGTTCGGCAGCGGCTGGAAGGTCAACTCCGAGCTTCCGCACCCCGATTCGTTCGACGCGGCGACCCAGTTCGTCACGCCCGGGGACGTCGCCGAGTCCATCCCCTGCGGTGACGACCCCGACGCCTTCGTCGAGGCCGTGCGTCCCTACGCGGAGGCCGGGTTCACCGAGGTCGCCCTGGTGCAGATCGGCGGCGAGTCCCAGGAGGCGTTCCTGGACTGGTCCGAGAAGACCCTGCTGCCGGCCCTGCGGGACGCCTTCGGGTCCTGACGGGCGGGGGGCCGGCGAGGAAGTCACCCGGTTGCCGGAGCATCTTGCGCGGGATCGGGGTACTAGAGGGCCCTACGTCTGTTCTCCCGGAGGCCCCTGCCGTGAACTCCCTCGTGCACAAGACCCTGGTCGTGCAGCTCCAGACGGGCGACGCCGACCGTTTCCCGGTGCTCGCCCACCTGAGCTACGACCCGGCGGACCCGTTCGCCCTCACCGTGGTGTTCAGCCACGACGGTCGCGTGCTGGCCCGCTGGACGCTGGACCGGGAGATGGTGGCCGACGGACTCGCCCGCCCGGTCGGCGTGGGCGACGTCCGGATGCGGCCCGAGTCGCGGGGCATGTGGGAGGAGCTGCGCATGGAGTTCCTCGGCGACCACCGGCCCGACGGGGAGCGTCATCGCGCCGTGGTCTTCGTGTGGGCGGCGGCGGTGGCCGCGTTCCTGCGCGAGACCCACGGGGTGGTCCGGCCGGGCGAGGAAGAGGTGCACGTCGACGACTTCCTCGCGGAGCTGATGGCCGACGGCTGAGCGGACACCGGCGCACCGCCACGGCGCGGCTCCCCCGGGAGGGGCCGCGCCGTCAGCGTGACGTGTGGCGGTGCCGGGTCCACAGGGGTATGCCGAACCAGCACAGCAGGTACCACAGCACCACGCCGGTGACCAGGTAGGGCACGAAGCCGTCATGGGTGGCGACGCGCAGGATCAGCAGGAGCGACGAGGTCGTGGTGGCGAGCAGCAGCACCAGGCCGAGCAGGGTCAGCCGCGAGGCCCACTGCACCGCCTGGGGCTTCACGCGTCGCCCGGAGACGAGGCGGTGCAGGGACACCGGCCCGATCAGGGCGCCGGTCGTCACGGCCCCGAGGACGACCGTCACCAGGTAGAGCGTCCGGTCGGCGTCCGACAGGTCGTCGTACTTGGGGGTGAACACGACGGTGAGCAGGAAGCCGAAGAGGATCTGCACGCCCATCTGCGCGACGCGGACCTCCTGGATCAGCTCCGTCCACATCCGGTCCGCGCGCTCCTCCTCGCTCTCGTCGCGCCCCCTGCGGCGTCCCGAGTGCCCCGTCGTGTCCGCGTCCGTGTGCGCCACAGTTCCTCCCGTTGCCGACGCCTGGTCCCCCTTCCCTCTTCCCGGGTTCCCCACGGTCAGACGACGTGTCGCCGGCGCGTCCGGTTTGGGCGGTCCGGGGGCGGTTACACGGGCGGGACCCACACACCCAGGCCTAGGAGGATGGCGCAGGATGTCCGACACTCAGCTCACCGTGACGCTCAGCGGGGGCGGCATCGACGACGCGCGGGCGGTCGTCCGCGCCCTGGAGGGCGCCTTCGGGGCACCCGACGAGCTGCCCGCCGACGAGCGGGCGACGATCCGTACGGCGACGTTCAGCTCCCCGCCGTCCCCCGAGGCGGACCCGGCCCCACGGGAGGCGGGGGCCGGGCTGTCGGAGCCGGTGACGGTCACCGTGCAGGGCACGCCGCAGGCCGTGGAGGCCGCGAGCAGGACGCTGACCGGCGCCTTCTCGACGCGCGACGAGGGTGCCGTCTCCGGCGACCAGGAGCGGGAACGGCAGCTGCTCCTGGTGCCGTGAGCGGGGCCGCAAGAGGTACCGCGCGTGGCGCCGTGAGGCGGCCGGAGCGGGCTACCAGCGGCCTTCGACCTGCTGCTTGATCCGGCGGTCGTAGAGGTCGCGGACCGCCGTGAGCGTCTCCTCGCTCAGCTCGGGCAGCCGGGCGGCGTCCGTGTTGGCGCGGGCCTGCTCGGGCGAGCGGGCGCCGGGGATCACGGTGGTCACGCCGGGCTGCTGGACGATCCAGCGCAGCGCCAGCTGGGCGGGCGTGTACCCCTCGGGGGCGAGGGCGGCGAACTCCGCGGCGGCCTCCACGCCGGTGGCGAAGTCGACGCCGGAGAAGGTCTCGCCCTGGTCGAACGCCTCGCCGTGGCGGTTGAAGCTGCGGTGGTCGTTCGCGGCGAAGACCGTGTCCTTGGTGTACTTGCCGGTCAGCAGGCCGGAGGCGAGCGGCACCCGGGCGATGATGCCGACGCCGGCCTCCCTGGCGGCCGGCAGGACCTCGCGCAGGGGCTTCATGCGGAACGGGTTGAGGATGATCTGCACGCTCGCCACGTTGGGCCGGGCGATGGCGGTCAGTGCCTCCTGGCAGGTCTCGACGCTGACGCCGTACGCGGCGATCCGCTCCTCCTCGACGAGGGTGTCCAGGGCGTCGAACACCTCGTCGGAGGAGTAGACCGGGGTCGGCGGGCAGTGCAGCTGCACCAGGTCGATGACGTCGACGCCGAGGTTGCGGCGGGAACGGTCGTTCCAGTCCCGGAAGTTGTCGAGGACGTAGTTCTGCGGGATCTGCTCGACGCGCCGGCCCATCTTCGTGGCGACCAGCACGTGCAGGTCCGGCCTGCTGCGCAGGAAGGTCGCGATGGTCTCCTCGCTGCGGCCGTCGCCGTAGACGTCGGCGGTGTCGAAGAAGGTCACGCCCGATTCGGCCGCGGCCTCGAGTACCCCGAGGGCTTCCTTGTCGTCGACGTCCCCCCAGTCGGCACCCAGTTGCCAGGTGCCGAGGCCGATCACCGACGCGTGCTGGTCCGACCTGTCGAAAGTGCGCTCGTCCATGCCGTCAGTCTGTCATCCGCGAAGTCGCGCCACCGAGCCGGGACGGCCCGCGCGGCGAGGAGGGTGATTCACCCGGAATCCGTCGGGTACCCGCGCGGCTCCGTCCGACGAACCATAGGAGGAGAGACAGCGTGTCGCAGGTCGAGGAGTCCATCGAGGTCCGCGTCCCGGTCCGTACCGCCTACAACCAGTGGACCCAGTTCGAGTCGTTCCCCGAGTTCATGAACGGGGTGCAGCGCATCGAGCAGCGCGGTGACACCCTCACCCACTGGGTGACGAGCGTGGACGGCGTCCACCGTGAGTTCGACGCGGAGATCACCGAGCAGGTCCCGGACGAGCGGGTCGCGTGGACCACGGTGTCCGGCGAGGCCAAGCAGGCGGGTTCGGTCACCTTCCACCGCCTGGGTGACGACCGCACCAAGGTGATGCTCCGGATGGAGTTCCAGCCGGAGGGCGTCACCGAGAAGGTCGGTGACAAACTCGGGGTCGTGCAGCGGCAGACCAAGGGCGACCTGGAGCGGTTCAAGCGGTTCATCGAGGAGCGCGGCCAGGAGACCGGGGGCTGGCGCGGCACCGTCGCGTGAACCGCGCGCCCGGCCGGGGCTATCCGGCCGCCGCCGTGCGGCACTCCGGATGGCCCCAGCCCTGGTCGTTCTTGGCGATCGACTCCCCGGCCGCGTAGGAACGGCCGCACGCGCAGCGCCCGGGGAACTTCGCCTTGATGGTGCGCGCGGAGGCGCCCCCGCTCCTGCGGCCCGCCGCGGGCGCGCGGCGCGGCGCCTTCCGCGCCGCCGGGACGTCCGGCGAGGGCGGCGGCTCGGGTGAACCGAGGCCGCTGCCCGCGGGCTCCTGGGCGGTGGCCGCCTGGCTGGCGGCGCGGTCGGCGAAGTCGTTGAGCCGGTCGCCGTCGACCTGGTGGGCGGGTACGTAGCGGAACTCGACCGACCGGCCGTCGAGCAGCTCGTCGATGCGCACGACCAGCTCCTGGTTGGCGACCGGCTTGCCGGCCGCCGTCTTCCAGCCGTTGCGCTTCCAGCCGGGCAGCCAGGTGGTGACGGCCTTCATGGCGTACTGGGAGTCCATCCGGACCTCCAGCGGCACGTCCGGGTCGGTCGACGCCAGCAGGCGCTCCAGCGCGGTGAGTTCGGCGACGTTGTTGGTGGCCTTGCCCAGCGGCCCCGCCTCCCAGCGGGCCGGAACCTCCGCCGCGTCGGCCACCACCCAGGCCCAGCCGGCCGGACCCGGGTTTCCCTTCGAAGCCCCGTCGCACGCGGCCACCACACGTTCACGCATGGCCCCGATCATGCCATGGTCCGGCCGGGTGCCCGGACGGCCCTCAGGAGACGGGCGTCAGCTTGGGCATCTCCCCCTCGGTCTTCGTGATGTCGATCACCGAGAAGCTCGCGCCCTGCGGGTCGCTGAGCGCGGCGAAGCGGCCGAACGGAGTGTCCATGGGCCCGAAGCGCAGGACTCCGCCGAGCTTGGTGGCCCGGGCCACGGCGTCGTCGCAGTCGGTGACCGTGAAGTAGACGTTGATGTACGGCGCCACCTCGGGCGGGAAGTCCTCGGTCATCCGCATCCGGCCCAGGACGGGACGGTCGTCCAGGTCGTACAGGCGGAAGTCCACGTGCTCGTCCTCCATCTGCTTCTCCGTGTAGGAGAAGACCGCGGGGAAGAACGCGTCCGACTTGCCGGGCTCGCGGGTGAAGACCTCGGCCCAGCAGTACGCGCCGGGTTCGGCCATCGCCTCGAAGCCCTCGTGGGTGCCGCCCTGCCAGACGCCGAACACGACGCCGCCCGGGTCGCGGGCCAGGCACATGGTGCCGAAGTCGCCGACCCGCATCGGCTCCATCAGCAGCTCGCCGCCCGCCTCGCGGATGCGGCCGGCGGTCGCGGCGGCGTCCGGGGATGCGAAGTAGAGGCACCACTGGGAGTGGTCCTCCTGGCCGGGCGGCGGCGGGACCACCGCGGCGACCGCCTTGCCGTTCGCGTAGCACTGGGTGTAGTTGCCGTACTCCGACGACGACTCGCCGAAGGTCCAGCCGAGGACGTCGCCGTAGAAGCGCTTGGCCCCCTCGACGTCGCTGAACATCGCGTCGGCCCAACAAGGGGCTCCCTCGGGTTGCACGGCCATGACTGCCGCCTCCGCGTCGCTGGGTGTTCCTGATGGTCGTGGTGGTGCGGACGGTGTGGATGGTCCGTTTTTTCACGCTAGTCACCCCGGCCCGGCCGCGCGCGCCGAGCGTCGCCGCCGTGTGGACGGGCCGGGAGGCCGTCGTGCCGGGCACGGCGGCGTGGCCTCACTGCCCCGCGTAGGCCTTCTCCAGCTCGGCGATGTCGAGCTTGCCCATCCCCATCATCGCCTTGAAGGCACGCGCGGCCCTGGCCGGATCCTCGTCGCGGAACATCTCCTCGATCCGGACGGGCACGACCTGCCACGACACCCCGAACCGGTCCTTGAGCCAGCCGCAGGGACCCGTCTCGCCGCCGCCCTCGACGAGCTTGGCCCAGTAGTGGTCGACCTCCTCCTGGCTCTCGCACATGACCTGGAAGGAGACGGCCTCGTTGAAGGTGAACTGGGGTCCGCCGTTGAGGGCGACGAACCTCTGGCCGTTGGCCGTGAAGTCGACGGTCAGGACGGAGCCGGCGGTGCCGGGCGCGCCCTCGGGGTAGTGGGTGACGGCGCCGATGCTCGAGTTCTTGAAGACCGAGACGTAGAACTCGGCGGCCTCCTCCGCCCGGCCGTCGAACCAGAGACACGTGGTGAATCCGTCGGTGGTCATGAGTACCTCCCAGGTGCGGACGTGGAACGCGGTCACCACTGTCGACCGGTGCGGACAACGGAACTCATCGGTCGCGACGGCGGACGTTCCGGATGTTCCGGATCTTTTCCATGGTCGGGGACCGGGCGGCCGGGCGCTCTGCCGGCGGCGAATCTGCCGCGGGCAGAGAAGTGCCCGCCGGGGCCGGACGCGGCCCGAGAGTGGAGGGACCGCGGCGTACCGGCCGCGCACGACTCCCCCGACGACTCGACGAGGAGCGCCGATGTCCTTGCTCACCACCGGCCCGGCGGCCGGGCTTCCCCGGGCCGAGGAGGGCGACACCCCTCCCACCCGCTTCGACGACCATCTGGCCGCGCAATTGCTCGCGCAGCGCATCGTGCTGCTGGGCACGCAGGTCGACGAGGTCTCCGCCAACCGGGTCTGCGCCCAGTTGCTGATCCTCTCGGCGGAGGACCCTCGCACCGACATCAGCCTGTACATCAACAGCCCCGGCGGCTCCGTGCACGCGGGGCTCGCCATCTACGACACGATGCGGCTGATCCCGAACGACGTCTCGACGCTCGCCATGGGCTTCGCCGCCAGCATGGGGCAGTTCCTGCTCAGCGTCGGCGCGGCGGGCAAGCGCTACGCCCTGCCGAACGCGCGGGTCATGATGCACCAGCCGTCGGCGGGCATCGGCGGCACGACCGCCGACATCGAGATCCAAGCGGACAACCTGGAGTTCACCAAGCGGACCATCGAGCGGATCACCGCCGAGCACACCGGCCAGAGCCCGGAGACGATCTCCCGGGACGGAGACCGCGACCGCTGGTTCACGGCGGAGGAGGCCAGGGAGTACGGCATGGTCGACCGGGTCGTGGAGTCCCTCACGGACGTCCGGCCGTCCGCCTCGCGGCGCAGGGTGGGGTTGCAGTGATGGGGAGCTACACGATTCCGAGCGTCGTCGAGCGCACCCCGCAGGGCGAGCGGTCCTACGACGTGTTCAGCCGGCTGCTGTCGGAGCGGATCATCTTCCTGGGCACCGAGATCGACGACGGCGTGGCCAACGTCGTCATCGCGCAGCTCCTGCATCTGGAGTCGTCGGCCCCGGAGAGCGAGATCGCGGTCTACATCAACTCCCCCGGCGGCTCGTTCACGTCGCTGATGGCGATCTACGACACGATGACCTTCGTCCAGGCGCCGATCTCGACGTTCTGCGTGGGGCAGGCGGCCTCCACCGCGGCCGTGCTGCTGGCCGGCGGGGACCCGGGGCGCCGGTTCGTGCTGGAGCACGCGCGGGTGCTGCTCGGGCAGCCGGCCAGCGGCGGACGGCAGGGCACGGTCTCCGATCTGGCGCTGCAGGCCAAGGAGATGGTGCGGATCCGCTCCCAGGTCGAGGAGGTGCTGGCCCGGCACACGGGGCACGACCCGGCGGCGCTGCGCGCGGACATGGACCGCGACAAGGTGTTCACCGCCGCGGAGGCCGTGGCCTACGGGCTGGCCGACGAGGTGCTCGGCCGGCGCCTCGTGAGGGGGTGAGCGGTGCGGGTGTGAGACTCCGGCCCGGTGTCCCTCGGCGACCGTGACGGCCGCCGGGAGACCCGGGCCGGACGGCGGGAACGCCCGTCAGGCGGCCAGGCACATGCCGTCGTGGCGGGCGGCGGAGGTGCCGCGGTGGCCGCCGGTGTGCCGGGCGGTGACGCGGACCAGCTCACCCTGGGCGCGCGCCAGCAGGTCTCCCAAGCCCAGGCCCAGGGCGCCCGCGGCGGCGGCGAGGACCTCCGACGACGCCTCCTTGCGGCCGCGCTCCACCTCCGACAGGTACGGCATCGAGATACGCGCGGTCTCCGCGACGTCCTTCAGCGTGCGTTCCTGCGCCAGGCGTTCGCGCCGCAGGACGTCGCCGACCAGATCGCGCCACAGGGGCTCTCTGACGGCGGGACGGTCCTCCGGGCGCGCGGCGGGAGGGCGGAGGGGAATGACGCGGGCTTCGTCCGGCGAGTGGCTGGTCACGTGTACAGCCTAGGAGTCCGGCGGCCGGGGGGAAGGGGGCGGCATTCCGCCGACAGGGGAATCGGCCGAGGGCGAACCACCGCGTGACACCGCGTCATAGTGCCGCCCGCGGCTCACCGGCATAGTCTGGAGGGACCTGCACCGCCCCGCGACGACGCCGCGGTCACCGCGTTCACGCCACTCGCGAAACCGGGTGGCATGGACGCGCGCGACCCGGGTACCCGCCAACGGTAAGGACCTGGGGAGACGCCCAACCGTGACTTTCGTGGGAGAGGTAATGGAGACCGCCGTGATCCGGCCGGAAGCGCAGGTCGTCGGGAGGACAACCGAGAGCGGGACGGACTACGGGGCGCTGCCGGGCGTCGTGGACCCGCGCACCGTTGCGCCGCGTGACGCCCGCCAGCTGTCACGTCAGTTCTTCCAGCGCCTGACGGAGCTCGAAGAGGGCACGCACGAGTACCAGTACGCGCGCAACACGCTCATCGAGATGAACATGTCGCTCGTGCGGTTCGCCGCCGGCCGCTTCCGCGGCCGTGGCGACGACATGGAGGACATCGTCCAGACCGGCATGATCGGCCTCATCAAGGCCATCGACCGGTTCGAGCTGTCGCGCGAGGTCGAGTTCACCTCGTTCGCGCTGCCGTACATCGTCGGCGAGATCAAGCGCTTCTTCCGCGACACCACCTGGGCGGTGCACGTGCCGCGGCGGCTCCAGGAGCTGCGCGTGGAGCTCGCCAAGGCGCGCGAGGAGCTGTCCAGCCGGCTGGACCGCGAGCCCACCGTCGCCGAGCTCGCCACGCTGATGAACATCAGCGAGCGCGAGGTGGTCGAGGGGCAGATCGCGTCCAACGGCTACAACTCCTCCTCGCTGGACGCCGCGCTGACCGGGGACGGCCCCGAGGGCGGCGAGTCGGTGCTGGCCGACTTCATCGGTGTGGAGGAGGACGGGCTGCGGCTCGTCGAGGACTTCCACTCGCTCGCCCCGCTGATGGCAGAGCTCAGTGAGCGCGACCGGCGGATCATCCACATGCGGTTCGTGGAGGAGGCCACCCAGGCGGAGATCGGCGAACAGCTCGGCTGCTCCCAGATGCACGTGTCCCGGCTGATCAAGCGGATCATCACCCGCCTGCGCGAGGGCATGCTGGGCGAGCTGGGCTGCGCCTGACACGGACGACGAACAGGACCCCGGGGTGCGTCACGGCCCCGGGGTGCTTCTTTGTGCGGTTTTCCATGTGGCTGCGAGTGAGCGGACCGGTCACTCGTCGGTGACGCGCAGCACCGCGCTCACCCGCTTGCCGACCGGCACCCGCTCGACGACGACCGTCTCGGCGAGGGCGTGGACGATCTCGAGTCCGTGCCGGCCGACCCGCTCCGGGTCGCGGGGGAAGCGCCGGGGCACGGCCCCGCTGCTGTCGTAGACGGTCACCGTCACGGAGGCGTCCGTGCCCTCCAGCTCCAGGATGTACGGCCCCTGGCTGTGCCGGTCGGCGTTGGTAACCAGCTCGCTCACCACCAGGAGGACCGCGCCGTCGGCGCGCCGCCCGATCGTGGCGCACCACTCGGTCCTGAGCTGGTCGAGGAAGAGCGAGGCCAGGTGCCGCGCCTGCGCGATGCATCCGGGCTCGCCGGAGTAGTGGGCCGCCAGCCTCAGTGGCTCCACGGGAACGTCGAAGCCAGTCGGTATCACTGCCCCGTCCAGGTATTCGGTCATGCGTTTCTCTCTCGGAAGCCGGACTGGCCGGACGCTACTGCACGAGTCCTCGTACCCCCGCTCCGGCATTGCAGTCCACCTCTTCCCACAGTGCGGGAATCGTCACAGCCGGCCGGGGAACCCGGAGGGTACGGGAAAGGTGTGCGATGGACGAATTGATGGGCGCGCGCAGTCTCACCACCCGGCCGGTGGTCACCCTGGGCGGGGACGTGATCGCCCACGTCAAGGACACCGTCTTCGACGCCGGCGCCGGGCGGATCACCGGTTTCACGCTGAGCGGCCGGGACCTGTGGTCCGGCCCGATGAAGGAGGGACTTCCGTGGTCGGCGGTGCACTCGCTCGGCCACGACGCGGTGATGGTCCGCGACCGGCGGGGGCTGGTGAGCACCGCGCTGCTGACGTTGCACCAGGAGACGCTGCGGGCACGGCTGCTCGGTGCGAGCGTGCTGACCGACGCCGGCTCCGAGATCGGTACCGTCCTCGACGTCGTGGTGGAGGGCGGCACCGGGGGGCGGGTCGCCGGTTTCCGGCTGGCGGCGAGCAGGCGGTTCGCGCCGGGCCCGACCCGTCACCGGCGCAGGGTGTACGTGGCACGGGGCGGGACGCTGACGGTAGCCGGCCGGTCGCTCGTCCTTCCCGTGGACGCCGTACGGCACGTGGCCGACGACCTGTCGGGCTTCTCGGCCCTGGTCGACGGCGTGCCCGGCAGCCGGAGGGGCTCGCCGTCGTGATGCTGTTCACGGAGGTGCGGGGGCTGCCCGTGCTCACCGGGGACGGGGAACGGAGACTGGGGGCGGTGACGTCCCTGACGGTCGACGCCGCCGCCGGCGTGGTCAGCCACGTACGGTTCCGGGCCGGCCGTCTGCGCGGGGAGTCCGTGCTGGCCTGGGAGGCGGTGCGGTCCCTCGGCCCGGGGGCCCTGCGGGTCGGTCCGGCGGCCGAGCCGGACGCGGCGCCGCCCGGTCACGATCTGCTGGGCCACCGGGTCCTGACCGAGGCGGGGGTGGAGCGGGGCACGGTGCTGGACGTGGCGTTCGATCCGCGGACCGGCCGCGTCCTCGCGCTGTTCACGACGCGGGGCGAGGTGTCGCCCGGCCGCATGATGGGCCTGGGCGACCACGCGCTCGTCGTCCGGGAGGACTGAGCCCGGGCGGACGGTGCGGCGGGGCACACGCCGACGCGGACGGCCCCGCCGGGAGGGCGCGGCGGGCGGGGCCTGCTTAGCGTGGCTGCGTGAGCGCGCGAACCCTTTCCGGTCCGGCAGTGGCCCGTCACGGCTGGGCGCAGGCCCTCGCCACGGTACTGGCCGGGCTGCTCGCCATGGGAGCCGTGGCCGCGTTCGGGCTGTGGGCGGCCGGTGCCACGGACCTGCCCGACAACGCCTTCCCCCGGGTCGTCACGGCGACCGTCGTCGCCGCCGTGGGCGGTTCGGTGGAGCTGTCCGGGGACGCCGGGGGCCTCGCCGGCACCGACGCGGGACTGACGGTGATGCCGCTGTCCGTCACGCTGGCCGGGGCGCTGGTGATCGCGGCGGGATTCCTGCGGCCGCTGCGTCACCGTGCGGTCGCCGGCGCCGGGGAACTGGCCGGCTGGGCCGGCCGCATCGCCCTCCTGTGGCTGCTCGCCCTCGTCGGACTGGCCTTCGCCTCGCGGCAGACCTTCGAGGTGCCGCTCGGGGAAGGGGTGCTCGACGACCTCGGGGACCTGTTCGGCATCACCCCGCGGATCGGCTTCACCACGGACGTGCCGCTGACCGCGCTGTTCGGCCTGCTCTGGCTGGCGGGTGTGCTGGTGCTCGCCCTGCTGGTGGCGCGCGGGGCGCCGCTGCCGGGACGGCTGCTGCGTTTCCGGGCGTCGGTGCGGCCGGTGGCGTACGCGATGGTGGCGCTGCTGCTGGCGTACGTCGCCGTCGGTGCCGTCGTCGGTCTGGTCGTCGCCGGGACGCGGGGGCATCCGGCGGACACCTTCGCCGTGCTGCTGCTCGGTCTGCCGAACCTGGCGTGGCCGGCGCTCACCATCGGTCTCGGCGCCACCTGGAACGGCCGGGTGGAGGGGCCGTTCGGGCTGCCGATGCCGCACGTGCTCGACGAGGTGCTGCGCACGCCGGACGTCTCCACGGTGAATCTGGGCACGCTCACCGACCGGGACGGACGGATGTGGTGGCTCCTCGTCGCGGCCGTGGTGCTGGTCCTGGCGGCCGGGTGTCTGGCGGCGGCCCGGTCCCCGGCCGGTGTGCCGGCGTGGCGGCTCGCCGTGCACATGGCGGTGGCGCTGGCTCTCACGGTGCTCATGATCTGCGCGGTGGGCCGGGTCTCCGCGTACTACGGCCTGTCCGTGCTCGGCATCGGTGACCTGGGCGGAGGACTGTCCGGGCGGTTGTTCCTGCGCCCGCGGCCGTGGGGCGCGGTCGGCCTCGCCCTGCTGTGGGGTCTGGTCGCGGGGTTCCTCGGCGCGCTGATCGTGCGCGGGGTGCGTACCGGGGGTGTCGCGGACGGGCGGCCGTCCGCCTAGTGCCCGGGCGCCCGCCCGGCCGGATCGTCTCCGGGGCCGGCCATCCGTGTGCGCGCCCAGCCGAGCACCTCTTCGGAGTCCAGGCCCGTGACCCAGGCGTCGGCCTGCCGGCTCCCCTCGCCGGGCGGCTGCGGTCCCACGCCTAGGACCCGCAGCCCCGCGCGTCGTGCGGACTCGACGCCCGTGAGGGAGTCCTCGACGGCGAGAGCCGCCTGCGGGGGGACTCCGCACAGGCGGGCGGCCGTGGCGTAGACGTCGGGCCAGGGCTTGGGCCGCACCACGTGCTCCTGCCCGAGGCCGTCCGCCGGCCCCGCCGCGCCGGACGTTCCCGGCGTCACCGTGGGGACGACGACGTGCCGGAAGTACGTGCGCAGTCCGGCCCTCGCAAGGCTCTCCTCCACCGCCACCAGCGGGCAGTTGCTGGCCACCGCCAGCGGGAGGCGCCGCGAGCACAGCCGTACGAACTCGGGGGCGCCGGGCATCGTCAGCGGGTCCTGCGCGACGAGGAACATGAAGTGTTCGAGCAGCGCGTCCGCGAGCTCCTCGGCCAGGTCCGGCTTGTTCGTCTCCTGGGCCATGAGCCGTCCGCAGTCGGCGTAGTGCACGCCCTTCGCCCGCTCGGCGAAGCCGGGGGGAGGCAGCAGACCGAACTCGCGGAAGGTGCGGATGCGGGCGTCCTGCCAGTGGCATTCGGTGTCCATCAGGGTTCCGTCGCAGTCGAAGACGACGGCTTCGGGCGACCAGTTGGACGGAAAACGCGACATCCCGGTCACGGCGACCTCCTGGGGTGGGCGGCCACGCGCGTCACGGGGCCGCCGGGTGAGTGGTTGCGGCCTCCCGCGACGGGCCACCGGGACCGTCACCGTTCCCTCGTCGGTTCCACCGGCGGGAACGATCAGCATTTCGGGACATCAGCCGCAAAAGGAAAACATTGCGACGGCTACGTTATTTCGGTCCGGAAAGGCAGCGCAATCACTACTTCGAGTGCTCGACCCCAGGGCGTCCGGGGTGTATACGGGCATCGGGCGCGATACGTGCGCGGCAATTGCTGACGCACCGTCACTGCCGCTTCCGCGCAGCGGAGTTGAGACCGGCCGCAGGAAGGGAACCGCCCGTCGGCGGGCCGCGACTGCCTTGATCGGTGGAGCGCGCGAGCAGCACCCAAAAGGCCAGTCGCCACTCGCGCGCGTTCATCTTCGAAAGAAAAAAGCAATAACCGCGCGCAGTTGACGCCCGATTGCTCCAGGCGTACGCGGGCGCACTACATTTTCCGTCGTTCATCAACGACGAGCCGAGGTGCGCGAGATCTTGCAAGAACGGGCCAGAGCAACCCGCAGATCGCTCCTGGAGGCGGCCGCCTGCCTCTTCGCCCAGCAGGGATACGCGGGGACCAGCGTCAACGACATAAGCGCCCGGTCCGGGCGGACCAGCGGCTCCGTGTACTTCCACTACGCCAGCAAGGAGGGCATCGCCCTCGCCGTCGTCCGGGACGGCTTCGCCACCTGGCCCGGCCTCGCCGCGCGGTACGGCGACCTGTCCGTGCCACCGCTCGAACGCCTCGTCGCCCTGAGCTACGAGATCGCCCGGGCCCTCTCCGAGGACCCCCTGACCCGCGCGGGTGCCCGGTTGTGGGCGGAGCGCGACACCATCAACGTGCGTCTGCCCGACCCCTTCGCCCTCTGGACGACCGCCGCCACACGTCTGCTCTGCCAGGCCCGGAACAGTGGTCAGCTCGCCGCGCACATCCGCCCGGCCCCCACCGCCCGCACCCTGGTCCGCGCCTTCTTCGGCTTCTGCGCCCTCACCGAGGCACTGGAGGGACCGGGCGCCCTCACCGGCCGCCTCTCCGACTGGTGGCACGTGACCCTGCCGTCGCTCAAACCGGCCCCCGAGCACGACGGCCCCGGGCAGGCCGGCCTCCGGGCGGGCGGTACGTGAGCGACGCCGCTCGGATCCAGCCGTCCGCGCCACGTCCGGGCCGACAGCGGCGGCCGTACGGACTCAGGCGACGGGGACGACCAGCGGCGGAGCGGCCCGCTGCATGCGCAGCGCGTCGACGGACTCGGCCAGCAGCTCGTACTCGGTGGTGTCGTCGCTGGTGGCGATGCGCACCAGGCGCCCCGCGGCCAGCTCGTCGGCGACCAGTTCCTGCTGGACGACGTCCGCGCACCAGTGGCGCAGGACGCGCGGCACGTCGGGAGCGTCGTCGGCGACCGGGGTCAGGGCGCCGCGCGGTAAGTGAGGGGAGTCGGGCTGCGGATCGAGGCGCTCGGCCATCCAGGACGCGCGGTCACGCAGCCACCACAGGGCGAGGGCGAGGGTGGGAGCCCGGTAGGTCCCCAGGGGGACGCCGACACGCCGGCCGTCGCAGACCCCGTAGGCGGTGACATGGCACAGGAACTCGTCGTGCACTGCTCCCCTCCCCCGTCGCCCGGCTCGCCTGCCGGTCGGGCATGACGTCCGGGCGGCTCGTGTGCGGTGCGTGAGGGCACTGTCGCGTGGTGTGAGTCGCCCTAAGGGTGAGTATGTTCACTGCTGAACCACTGTCACCATGAATTTCCGGCCAGTCTCCTGGCATATTCACGGCACTGGTTGGCCGAAACGTGACGACCGGCCGCAGCCACCGTCATGACCCCGGAGGTAATCGACGGCTCCGGCCCGGTGCGGGCAGGGTTGCGCTACCGGGTCGCCGAGACCGGACCCGGTCCCCGACCAGTACGTACCACCTCGATGGAGGCTGATCGACATGTCCGCACCCACCCACCGTCACGAGGATGCCGTCGCCCGCTACTTCGAGGCCTGGAACGCCGGGGCGGAGGCGCGGGACAAGGCGGTCGCCGCGGCCTGGACCGCGGACGGCGGCTACACCGACCCGCTCGCCGACGTCCGCGGCCACGAGCAGATCGCCGCGGTGATCACCGCGGCGCACGAGCAGTTCCCGGGGTTCGTCTTCCGGCTGTCCGGTGCCGTCGACGGTCACCACGACACGGCCCGCTTCTCCTGGGAGCTGGTGAACGAGGCCGACGGCTCGGCGCCCGTGGCCGGGTCCGACGTGATCACCCTGGACGAGGAGGGCCGGATCCGGGCCGTGTACGGCTTCCTGGACCGGGTGCCCGCGGGGGCGTGACGCCGGACCGCCGGCGATGAGTTCCACGGCTCCCGGGAGTCTGCCGAGGAGACGGGCCGCCGGGCCCCGGGAGCGGAGGAACGATGACCACGAACCAGGCGCTGGACGAGGAGTTCACCGCGGTCCTGCGCAAGAGCCCCGCCAAGGGCGGGTGGACGTACCTGGTCTGGCCGCGGTCCGCCGAGTTCTTCGGCACCCGCGGCCCGGTCAAGGTCCGGGGCACGATCGACGGGCACGCCTTCCGCAGCTCCTTCATGGCGCTGGGCGACGGCACCCACAAACTGCCCGTGAAGGCGGACGTCCGCCGTGCCATCGGCAAGGAGGAGGGCGACACGGTCACGGTCCGCCTGGCCGAGAGGCTCGAGGCGTGACCGTGTCGCAGGGCCGCTCTAGCGGGTGACGACGGCGTCGATCCGGGACAGCTCGCCGGCGTCGAAGTCGAGGTTCCCGATGGCCGAGACGCTGTCCTCGAGCTGCCGCGGGCTGCTCGCGCCGACGAGGGCCGAGGTCACCCGTCCCTCGCGCAGGACCCAGGCCAGGGCCATCTGGGCCAGGGACTGGCCGCGGGACTTGGCGATCTCGTCCAGGGCCCGCAGCTTGGCGACCAGTTCCCCGGTGACCGCGTCGGAGTTCAGGAAGGGGCTGTCGCTCGCGGCGCGCGAGTCCTCGGGGATGCCGTCGAGGTAGCGGCCGGTGAGCAGGCCCTGTTCCAGCGGGGAGTACGCGATGGAGCCGACCTTCAGCTCGTCCAGGGTGTCCAGCAGACCGCTGCTCTCCGGGCGCCGGTCGAGCATCGAGTAGCGCGGCTGGTGGATCAGCAGCGGAGTGCCCAGGTCGGCGAGGATGCGGGCGGCCTCGCGGGTCTGCTCCGGCGAGTAGTTGGAGACGCCGACGTAGAGCGCCTTGCCCTGCTGGACCGCCGTGTGCAGCGCGCCCATCGTCTCCTCCAGGGGAGTCTCCGGGTCGGGGCGGTGCGAGTAGAAGATGTCGACGTGGTCCAGGCCCATGCGGGTCAGGCTCTGGTCGAGGGAGGACAGCAGGTACTTGCGCGAGCCCCACTCGCCGTACGGGCCGGGCCACATCAGATAGCCGGCCTTGGTGGAGATGACCAGCTCGTCGCGGTACGGCGCGAAGTCGGCCTCCAGGGCCTCGCCGAGCGCGGACTCGGCGGAGCCGGGCGGCGGGCCGTAGTTGTTGGCGAGGTCGAAGTGGGTGACACCGAGGTCGAAGGCGCGGCGCAGGATGGCGCGCTGGGTCTCGACGGGGCGGTCGGGGCCGAAGTTGTGCCACAGGCCGAGCGAGAGCGCGGGGAGCTTCAGGCCGCTGCGTCCGGTGCGCCGGTAGGGCATCTCCGCGTAGCGGTCGGGGTGTGCGGTGTACAACGCGACTCCAGAGGGGTTGGCCCCCGAGGTACGGGGCTTGGGCGGAACCGCGCCCCACTCTTCCGTGACCTGCGGGCAGTGGTCCAACAGAAGAATCCGATGGTATTCAGCGGCTAGGCTTCTCAATCATGGAACTACGCCATCTCCAGCACTTCGTGGCGGTCGCCGAGGACCAGCACTTCACCCGCGCGGCCGAACGGCTGCTGGTGTCCCAGTCCGGCCTGTCGGCGTCGATCCGGGCGCTGGAGCGGGAGCTGCGGGCACCGCTGTTCGTGCGCACGACCCGCAGGGTGACGCTGACGGAGGCGGGGCGGGCGCTGCTGGACGAGGCACAGCGCATCCTGGCACAGGTGCGGTCGGCCCACGAGGCGGTCGCCGCGGTGCAGGGCGTGCTGCGCGGCACGCTGTCGCTGGGCACCGAGCAGTGCATCGCCGGGGTGCCGGTGGCGGGGCTGCTGGCCGCGTTCCGGCGCCGGCATCCGGACGTGGAGATCCGGCTGCGGCAGGCGGGCTCGGGCGAGCTGGCGGAGGAGGTCGCGGCCGGGCGGCTCGACCTGGCCTTCGCCTACCGCACGCAGGCGGACACGGAACAGCTGCGGTCCGTCTCGCTGGCCGGCGAGCCGATGACCGTCCTGTGCCATCCCGGCCACCGCCTCGCGGGGAACGGTGCGGCGCTGGCCCCGCGCGATCTCGCCGAAGAGGTCTTCGTCGACTTCCACCCGGACTGGGGCCCGCGCCGCGTCACCGACACGGCCTTCGCCGCGGCGGGCGTACGGCGGACCGTCGCGCTGGAGGTGAACGACGTGCACGGGCTGCTCGACCTGCTCGACGAGAATCTCGGCATCGCGGTGGTGCCGCGCCACTTCCGGCACAAGCGGGCCTCCCTCACCTCGCTGCCGTTCGCGGACTCCGACGACACGGCGTACGAGACGATCGCCCTGCTGCCGCCCCCGCAGGCCACCAGTCCCGCGGCCCGGGCACTGATGGGGCTGCTGGAAACGGGGAGCGCGTGAGGGCGGACTGAGCGATGGTGGACCCATGCTTGCGAAGGACATCCTCATCGAGGGCTACGGCCGCATCCAGGAAGAAGTCCACGCCGCCGTCGAGGGCCTGGACCCCGACGGCCTGAACGCCCGTCCCGCTCCCGACGCGAACTCCGTCGCCTGGCTGGTCTGGCACCTCACCCGGGTGCAGGACGACCACATCGCGGACGCCTTCGGGCTCGACCAGGTGTGGCTGACCCAGGACTGGGAGAAGCGCTTCGGGCTGAATCTGCCCCGCCACGACACCGGGTACGGACACAGCTCCGCGCAGGTCGCCGAGGTGCGGGTCGACTCGGCGAGCCTGCTGACCGGCTACCACGACGCCGTGCACGAACAGACGCTCGGCGCCCTGCGTTCCCTGTCCGCCAAGGACCTGGAGCGGGTCGTGGACGACAACTGGGATCCGCCGGTCACGCTGGGCGTGCGCCTGGTCAGCGTCCTGTCCGACGACCTCCAGCACGTCGGACAGGCCGCCTACGCGCGCGGACTCGTCCGGAGCGCGGCCTCGTAACCCGGCAGGACGACGTCCTCGATCAGGGCCCTGCGCTCGTCGAAGGGGATGAAGGCGCTCTTGAGGGCGTTCACGGTGACCGTGCGCAGGTCCTCGGCCGTCCAGCCCGCGTGCTCGACGAGGAGGGACATCTCACGGGTCATCGTCGTGCCCGAGACCAGGCGGTTGTCGGTGTTGAGGGTGACGCGGAAGCCGAGGTCCTTGAGCGCCGTGATCGGGTGCTCGGCGATGGAGGTGGCGGCGCCGGTCTGGAGGTTGGAGGTCGGGCACATCTCCAGCGCGACGCGGCGGTCGCGGACCCAGGCGGCGAGGCGGCCGAGCTTGCCGGCCGCGAGGTCGGGGATGTCGTCGGTGATGCGGACGCCGTGACCGATGCGCTGGGCGCCGCACACCTGGAGGGCCTGGTGGATGCTGGGCAGCCCGTGGGCCTCACCGGCGTGGATGGTGAACGGCACGTTCTCGCGGCGCAGGTGCTCGAAGGCGTCGAGGTGGTCGGCGGGCGGGAAGCCGTCCTCGGCGCCGGCGATGTCGAAGCCGACGACGCCCGCGTCCCGGAACGCGACCGCGAGGTCGGCGGTCGCCCGGGTGCGGTCGAACATCCGCATGCCGCACAGCAGGGTCCCGACGCGTACCGGCGTGCCCGCCGCCGCGGCCTTCGCCATGCCGGCGGCCAGGCCCTCCTGGACGGTCTCCACGACCTCGGCGAGGCTCAGGCCGCCGTTCGTCATGAGCTCGGGGGCGTAGCGGACCTCGCCGTAGACGACGCCGTCGGCGGCGAGGTCGAGGACGTACTCCTCGGCGGTGCGCAGCAGGCCCTCGCGGTTCTGCATCACGGCGAGGGTGTGCTCGAAGGTGGCGATGTAGCGCACCAGGTCACCGGAGTTGGCGGCCTCGTAGTACCAGGCGGCCAGCTCGTCGGGGTCGGTGGTGGGCAGGGTGTGGCCGACGGTGGCGGCCAGTTCCACCACGGTCGCGGGGCGCAGGCCGCCGTCGAGGTGGTCGTGCAGCACCGCCTTCGGCAGGCGGCGGACGGTGTCGTTGTCTATGCGCGTAGATGACATGTGCGGCGATTCCTCGGCGGGTCGGTGCGGGGAGTGCGGGTCGGGTCAGACGGCGGGCTGGAGCAGGTCCCAGCGGTTGCCGTACAGGTCCTGGAAGACGGCGACCGAGCCGTAGGGCTCGTGCCGGGGATCCTCCAGGAAGGTCACGCCGGCGGCGGCCATCCGGGCGTGGTCGCGGGCGAAGTCGTCGGTGTACAGGAAGAAGCCGACGCGCCCGCCCGTCTGGTCGCCGATCCGGGCGCGCTGGACCTCGCCCTTGGCGCGGGCCAGCAGCAGAGCGGTGCCCTGCCCGGGGGCGCCGGGTTCGACGACCACCCAGCGGGAGCCGTCGGGCCGGGGGGTGTCCTCGGCGAGGCGGAACCCGAGGGCCCCGGTGTAGAAGCGGATCGCCTCGTCGTAGTCGTCGACGACGAGGGTGACCAGGGCGATACGCGGCATCGGGACCTTCCGGGACAGGCGATTGACCGGAGAGGTTATACGTAAAACTCAGCGGACGCCAGTCTCCGGTCCTACGTCTCGGGCCCGAGGCCGAGCACCGCCCCGGGCCCGAGGTGCGGGCCCGGCCCGCACCCTACGGTCGTGACCATGAGGAGCACCGCACCGCCGCGCGAACCCGGCCGCCGAAGGCACGACGTACTCGACCGCCTGGAGCGGGAGTCGGACATCTGGGTGGCCACGGCGGACGCCGGGGGTCTGCCGTGCGCGGTCCCGTTGTGGTTCGTGTGGCACCGGGAGTCGGTCTGGCTCTGCACGCGGCTCACCAACCCGACCGGCCGCAACCTGCGGGACGGCGGCCGGGCCCGGCTGGCGTTCGGGGACACCCGGGACGTCGTGCTGATCGACGGCGAGGTGGAGACCTTCGCTCTGCCGGAGGCACCTTCGGCGGCCGAGGCGTTCACCGCGAAGACCGGCTGGGACCCCCGCGGGGACGGTGCGCCGTACGCATGGTTCCGGGTGCGTCCGCTCGCGGTGCAGGCCTGGCACGGGACGCGCGAGCTGAGGGGACGGCACCTCATGCGGGACGGTGTCTGGACCGTGTAGGCGCGTCAGCCCGTCCGTGCGCCGTCGAGCCGCGCGAGTTCGTCGTCGTCGAGCCGCAGGGCGCCCGCCGCCACGTTCTCGGCGAGGTGGCCGGGGTCGCCGGTGCCGGGGATGGCGAGCACGTTCGGCCCCTGGTGCAGGGTCCAGGCGATCCTGACCTGGGCGGGGCTCGCCCCGTGGGCCCGGGCGACGGCGCGGACCTCGTCCTCGTGGGCGGTGCCGGCGCCCCTGGGCCCCGCCTCGCCGGCGATGGCGTAGAACGGCACGAAGGCGATGCCCTGTTGCCGGCACAGGGTGAGGAGTTCGTCGGTCGCGGGGTCGTGGAAGCCGAGGCCGTAGCGGTTCTGGACGCAGACCACGGGCGCGATGGCCTGGGCCTCGGCGAGGTGGCGGGGCTCGACGTCGGAGAGGCCGAGGTGGCGGATCAGGCCGGCCTCACGCAGCTCGGCGAGGGCGCCGAAGTGTTCGGCGATCGAGTCCTGCCGCATGCGGCGCAGGTTGACGACGTCGAGGTGGTCGCGGCCGAGCTGGCGCAGGTTCTCCTCGACGTGGGCGCGCAGGTCCTCGGGGCGGGCGGAGGTGCCCCACTCCCCCGACCAGTCGCGGTACGGGCCGACCTTGGTGACGATCACGAGGTCGTCGGGGTACGGCGCCAGCGCGCTGTTGATCAGTTCGTTGGCGGAGCGCAGCGACGAGAAGTAGAAGGCGGCGGTGTCGATGTGGTTGACGCCGAGTTCGACCGCCCGGCGCAGGACGGCGAGGGACCGCGCGCGGTCGCTCGGCGTGCCGAGGTGGAAGGCGGCGCTGCCCGTCAGCCGCATCGCGCCGAAGCCGACGCGGTTGACGGGCAGGTCGCCGAGGTTCCAGGTGCCCGCGGTCTCCGCGGTGATCGTTTCCGAGGTCATCGGCGGAGTCTCGCACACGCCCGGCGGGGCTCAGCAGTACAGGTTGCCGCCCGGGGAGACACCGAGGATCTGGCTGAACCGCTGGTAGGTGGAGACCCGGCTCTGGACCTGGGCGGGGTTCTTCCCGTCGCACTCCAGGGAGCCGTTGATGGAGCGGATGGTCTGGCCGAATCCGGCCCCGTTGACCATGGCGTTGTGCGGGGTCATGGTGCCCGGTCCGGACTGGGTGTTCCAGTACCACAGGCCGGTCTTCCAGGCGACCGCCGCGTCGTTCTGCACCAGCCAGGGGTTGCCCAGCAGGTCGATGCCGAGCGCGTCGCCCGCGGCCTTGTAGTTGAAGTTCCAGCTGAGCTGGATCGGTCCGCGCCCGTAGTAGGCGGCCTGGCCGGCCGGGCAGCCGTAGGGCTGGTTCCAGTCGCAGTAGTGGGGGTAGTTGGCGGTGTTCTGCTCGACGACGTGCACCAGGCCGCCGGTCTCGTGGCTGACGTTGGCGAGGAAGGCGGCGGCCTCCTGCTTCTTCGTCGTGTCACTTCCGGTGTTGGCGAAGCCCGGGTAGGCGGCGAGCGCGGCGGTGAGGCCGCTGTAGGTGTAGAAGGAACTCCGCCCCGGGAACATCTGGTTGAACTGGGCCTCGCTGACCACGAAGTTGCCGACCGGCGTCTGCGAGCCGCCGTCGCAGCCGTACGGCTCCCAGTACCAGGTGCTGATGACCGGGTCGTAGCCCGGGTTGGCGTGCTCGGCGATGTAGGCCTTGCCGTCGGTGTAGCGGACGATGTCGCCGGCGTTGTAGGACTTGCCCGCCGTCCAGTTCGGGTAGCTCGAACACGCGGCGGCGGACGCCTCGGTGGCCGGCAGGAAGGCGGGCACGGCACCCGCGAGGGCGAGTGCGGTCACGAGGGCGGAGATACGGCGTCTCGGCACGGGGCTGCCTCCTTTGCGGAGCACGGCCGCTCCCCGCGACAAGGGCAGGGGGGAGCCGGTCCCTGTCCGCGCGTGCCGGTGGGACCGGCCAGGCGTGGGGGCGGCCGTGGTGGGGGGTGTGGAGGCATACTCAACCGCTTTGGTCTGTACCAGTCAAGGGTGTAGACCAGTTCAACCCGGCCGAGTTCCGGCCGGGTTGAGTGGGGATGCCGGCGGCGGGCCCGCGGCGAGGGGGGCCGGTGTCATGCGGAGGGTGAGTCCGGCGGGCGGCTCGGGCATCCGGGCGTGGAGTTCACCGCGTGCGGGCACGGTGACGCCGTTGCGGTCCTGCTCGAAGGCGGCGTCGATCTCGCGCACGTAGCCGTACGGCCTGAAGGCGATGCGCGAGACGGTGAAGGAACCGGCGCCGGCGTTGCACCAGTGAGCGTCCTCGCCGAACTCCGGCTCGGGATCCTACGGCTGGGCGTGGGGCCGGCGCGGGGCCCCGGTCACAGGTGGCGCCGCCGGCTCGGTCATCGGGCGCCGGCCGGCACCCTGTCCTCGTCGCGGGCCGGGACCACCACCAGGAAGGCGTCCGTCTCCAGGTCCATCACCACGGTGGCGGGCTCACCCTCGGCGCGGCGTCGCGCCGCGTACTCCTCCGCCGGCCACGACCCGCGCGGAGACCCCGCCGGGAACCGCTCCAACACCTTCGCGTCCATAACCGCCGCCACCTCCAGCGTCCCGGATCGGTCGATCACTTGCGTATCCCTGCGGATGCCCCGGATCCGGGGAGACATGTACCGGGCACCTATCTCTACACATAAGGGAGAAATAAGAGCAGAATGGGGCATGTACGGAGCTGACGCACCGCGTCCGACGCGGTCGGCCCGGCAAGTCGAAGGAGACGACTCATGGCCCACGTCTCGCACCATAGAAGTGACATCAGCAGCCACCCCGACGCACCGGAGATGCAGGCGCGCTACGACCGCATGCTGGGCGGTCGCGACGTGGCACTCGTGGACGGACCGGTGTTCCTGCTCGGTCTGTACTGTGCCGTGTCCCCGTGGATAGTCCACTTCACCACCAGCCAGCCCGCGCTCGTCGCCCACAATCTGATCATCGGAATCGCGATCGGCCTGCTCGCCCTCGGGTTCACCCGGGCCCCCGAGCGCATGTACGGCCTCAGTGGGGCCATGTGCGCCATGGGCGTGTGGATGATCATCTCCCCATGGATCGTCGGCACGAATCCGGACGCCGGCGTCATCTGGAACAACGTCGTCATCGGGGCTCTGACCCTGGCCCTGGGCACGGTCTGCCTCGCTACCGCGGCCAGGAGTTCCCACAAGCGGTAGCTCCGCGAGGCCCGACACGGAAGGAGGGCCGCACGGTCCCGAGCGGCGCGCCGGACACGGCGCGCCGCTCCCGTCCGTCCTCACCGGTTCGCGAGCCACCCGCCGTGCCGGGCCGGCCGTCGCGCGGGACGTAGGGTGCCCCTCGGTGATCACATCTCGAGGAGGGCCGTGGGCCATGGTCGTGAACGACGTCGAACTGCGACACCTCCGCCGCTGCGTGGAACTGGCCGCCGAGGCCCTGGAGGCCGGGGACGAGCCGTTCGGATCGGTTCTGGTGGGCGCGGACGGCACGGTGCTGGCCGAGGACCACAACCGGGTGGCGTCCGGCGACCGCACCCGGCACCCCGAGTTCGAGCTGGCGCGCTGGTCGGCCGCCCACCTCACTCCCGGGGAGCGGGCCGCGGCGACGGTGTACACGTCCGGCGAGCACTGCCCGATGTGTGCCGCCGCGCATGCCTGGGTGGGCCTCGGGCGCATCGTGTACGTCGCCTCGTCGGAGCAGCTCGGCGCCTGGCTCGACGAGTTGGGTGTGCCCGCCCCGCCGGTCCGGCCGCTGCCGATCGGCGACATCGCACCCGGCGTGCCGGTCGAGGGGCCGGTGCCCGGACTGGCGGAGGAGGTGCGGGCGCTGCACCGCCGGTTCCACGGGGGACGGTCCTGACGTCCCACGAAACCCCCGGCGCGACCGGGCGCCGGGGGTGTCACGGGCGGGGAGGACGGGCGGGCAGTGCCCGAGGGCCCGTCCCCCCTGTCACCCCGGCGGGGCGGGCACCGAGGCGCACCCCGCCGGCGCGTGACCGGGTCGGACGTCCGTCCCGGTCAGCCCGTGGCTCCCGGACGGAAACGCCGGTAGAGCACCGCTCCGCCCAGGACGAGCGCCGCGCCGCCGGCGAGGGCGGGCAGCGTCGTGTCCGCGCCCGTGTGGGCGAGGGCCTCCACGGACCGCGGCGGGGCCGTGTGCGGGGACGGCTTGGGCTGCACGCGCTCCTCGGGGGGTGTCGAGGGCGCCGGCTTCACCGGCTGCCGCGGTTCCTCGGGACGGTCGCCGGAGGTGTTCACCGACTCGTTGCCGACGGCCGGATTGCCGATGCCGACCACGTTCACGCTGTTGCCGCTGACGTTCACCGGGGCGTGGACCGGCAGCTGTACGCCGTTGCCCGAGAGCACGCCCGGCGAGCCCTGGGTCACGCTCTCCGCGGTCGCGCCGCCGCCCGAGGTGCCGGACGGGGTGTCCGTCTTCGCGTGCGCCGTCCCGCCGGTGCCGGTGTTGGCGCAGCGGTTGCCCACGGCCGGGTTGAGGAGCCCGATCACGTTCACCGTGTTCCCGCACACGTTCACCGGGACGTCCACGGGGACCTGGACGGTGTTGCCGGAGACGACTCCGGGCGAACCGGCCGCTGAGCCGACCGCGGCCGCACCGTCGGACGCGAACGCCGCGTACGCCGGCATCGTCACGGCCAGCGCGCCGGAGGCGGCGACAGCGAACACACCGTTTCGGGTAACCCTTCGCATGAGGTTCCCTGCCTTCCAGACAATGTCGCGGGCGCTCGCCCGCACCGGTTAAAACGCGGGCGCACCATCCGAGTTATGGCTTATCGGCCTTTCACTCCATCGAGTGGGCGGTTTGTCGAACGAGCGGCACGGTGTCCGTACGCCCGCACAGGACCGCGCCGCCCGGCGAAAACGCCCGGAGGCGCGGGACGCGAGGCCCGTTTATGGTGATCGAGGGCGCCGACGACCGGTCCGCGACGGGGCATCCCCGGGAGGCATCGATGCTGGTCAAGCTGTCGACTCGGCCGACGGTCCGGCACTGCGCGGTCACCGGGGCGCTCGGCCTGGCCCTGCTGGGCGCGGGGCTGCCGGCCGCGACCGCGGTGGGCACCGCACCCGGCCTGTCCCGGTTCTACGACCAGAAGATCAGATGGTCGGCGTGCGAGGGCATGGAGATGCCGAAGGACCTCCAGTGCGGGAAGGTCACCGTCCCTCTCGACTACGGCCGCCCGCGGGGCGAAACCCTCGACCTCGCCCTCGCCCGGTACCGGGCGACGGGCCACTCCCGGGGTTCGGTGCTGCTGAACTTCGGCGGGCCCGGCGGCTCCGGCGTCAGCGAACTCGCCGCCGGCGGCAAGGACTTCATGCACCTCACCAACGGCTACGACGTGGTGACGTTCGACCCCCGCGGCGTCGGGCGGTCCTCGCCGGTCACCTGCGGCCCCGCCACCGGGCGGATCATCGAGGCGACCGACGGGGACGAGGAGATCGCCGACCCGCGGGCCGTGCTGCGAAAGCTGCGCGAGGCGGCAGCCGAGTGCGCGAAGCACTCGGGTCCCGTGCTGCCCCGCATGGGCACGGTGAACGCCGCCCGGGACATGGACGTGATGCGCGCGGCGCTCGGCGACGACCGGCTCAACTACCTCGGCTTCTCCTACGGCACCCGGCTGGGCGCGGTGTACGCCGCGCAGTTCCCCCACAAGGTGGGCCGGGTGGTCCTGGACGGTGTGGACACGCTCACGGAGCCGCTGGCCGAGCAGGGGCTGGCCGGCGCCCGGGGCCAGCAGACCGCGCTGGACAACTTCCTGGACTGGTGCGTCGAGGACATCGCCTGCCCGTTCGGCCAGGACGCCCGGGACGCCCGGCGCCAGGTGGTCCGGCTCGTCGGCTCGCTCGACGCGGATCCGGTGCCGTCGGCCTTCGGCGAGGACTTCTCCGGGCAGGACCTGGTGGGCGCCGTCGGGCAGGCGCTCTACAGCCGGGAGCTGTGGCCCTCGCTGGAACGCGCCCTCGCCCAGTTGCTGGAGGACGGCGACACCCGCGGTATGGAGGGCTTCGTGTCCGGCGGGGTCACCTTCCCCGTCCGCGGGGAGGGCCGCGAGGCCGGCGGCGGCCTCACCGACGAGGAGGACGTCCCCATGGACAACCTCCCGGCCGCCCTGATGGCGGTCAACTGCGCGGACGATCCGGACCGCCCCTCCGCCGAGCAGGTCGCCCGGTCGCTGGGACGGCTGCGCGAGCGGTACGAGGACGCCTCGCCGGTCTTCGGCCGGTACCGGCTCACCCAGGTGCTGATGTGCTACGGGCGCCCGAAGGGGACCGACTACATACGCGACGACGTGAAGAACGTGGACACCGCGAAGATGCTGCTGGTCGGCACGCGCGGCGACCCGGCGACGCCGTACCGCTGGACCGTGGAGACGGCCGAGCGGCTCGGCCCGTCCGCGGTGGTGCTCGACAACAAGGGCGAGGGGCACACCGGTTACGCGTCCTCCGGCTGCGTGCACCGCAAGGTCGACGACTTCCTGCTCTACGGTTCCCTGCCGCCCGACGGCAGTTCCTGCGGCGCCGAGAACGGGGAGGACTGAACCGGCGGGCACGGGGCACGGCCCGGTGCCGCCCCGACCCAGGAGAATTGCTCCGAATGCCCGATACGCCCAACGGCTCTATGGTGCTGACATGGAGCACGATCTGAGTCCCGCAGCCCTTGCCGAGCTACGCCGGCCCCGCCCCTATCCGGCGGTGTCCGTGCTGACGCCGACGCACCGCCGCGAACCGGACAACGCCCAGGACCCGGTCCGCCTGCGCAATGTGGTCGCCGAGGCCAAGAAGCAGCTCGAGGACGATCCGGCGGTCACCCGGGAGCGGCGCCTCGAGGTCGCCCGGGAGCTGGACCGGGCCCTCGCCGAGGTCGATCTCACGTACGCCGAGGACGGTCTGGCGATCTTCGCCGCCCCCGGTGAGCACCAGGTCTGGACGCTGGCCCGTTCCGTGCCCGAGCGCGTGGTGCTCTCGGACACCTTCCTGACCCGCAACCTCGTCGCCGCACAGACCGCCGAGCGGCCGTTCTGGGTGCTCTCGGTCGCCGCGGACCGCGTCACGCTGTGGAACGGCGGCGGCGACCGGGTCGTCGAGGAACGCACCGGCGGCTTCCCCATGGACCGGCCCCTGGAGAACTTCGACCCCGAGCGGCAGGAACGGACCGGGGGCCCGCCGAGCGCCTTCCGCGACGAGCGGACCCATCATTTCCTGCGCGATGCCGACACCGCGATGGGCAAGGTGCTGCGCGCACATCCCCGGCCGCTGTACATCACCGGCCCGGAGGCCGCGCTGTCGCTGTTCGAGGAGATCGGCTCGGTCGCGGCGCACGCCGTCTCCGTGCCGCACGGGGGCCTCGCCCACGGCAGCGCCGAGGCCGTGCGGCAGGCGGTGCGGCCGGTGCTGGACGACGAGGCACGCGGCTTCGTCGAGGCCGTGGCCAGGGAGCTGGAGGCGGCCCGGGGGCGCAAGGACTTCGCGGCGGGCGTGGACGAGCTGTGGGAGAGCGCGCACACCGGGCGTGTCCGGCTGCTCGCCGTCGAGGAGAACTTCCGGGTGACGATGCGGGACGACGGCGAACACCTGATGCTCGCGGAGAGCGGCGACCTCGACGCCCGCGAGGACATCGTGGACGAGATCGTCGAGCAGTGCCTGGAGACCGGCGCCGACGTCCGGTTCGTGCCGGACGGCGCGCTGGGCGACGCGGACGGCATCGCCGGAGTGCTGCGGTACTGACGCCCGCCGTCGCCCCCTCGGGCCTTGACGACCATGAAACCCTGTCCGCCGTACACGCACCCGTCCCTACGGGTGCGGGCGGACAGGGAAGGAGCGGGCGGAGCGTGAGCGGACTTCTGGGCGTGGCGGTCCTGGGCGCGGGACACATGGGCGCCGATCACATACGGCGCCTCGACAGGCTGGTGAGCGGCGCCAGGGTCGCCGCCGTCGCGGACCCCGACGCCGAGCGGGCGCGGGAGGCCGTGGCCGGGATCGACGGGGTGGTCGTGCACACGGAGGCCGAGGCCGCGCTGGACGCGCCCGGCGTGGAGGCCGTCCTGATCGCCTCGCCCGGCGAGGCGCACGAGGAGGCGCTGCTGGCCGCCTTCGCCCGCGGGCTGCCGGTGCTGTGCGAGAAGCCGATGGTGCCCGACTCCGCGGGCGCGCTGCGCGTGGTGGAGGCGGAGGCGAGGCTCGGCCGCAGACTGGCGCAGATCGGTTTCATGCGGCGCTACGACCCCGAGTACCGGCGGCTGAAGTCCCTGCTGGACGACGGCCGGCTGGGCCGCCCGCTGATGCTGCACTGCGTGCACCGCAATGTGTCGTCCCCGCCGCACTTCACCTCCGCGATGCTGGTCAACAGCTCCGTCTCGCACGAGATCGACGCGGCCCGCTGGCTGCTGGGGCAGGAACTGACCGCGGTGACCGTGCTCAGGCCCCGGCCGTCCTCGGGCGCGCCCGAGGGTCTGCTCGACCCGCAGTTCGTGCTCTTCGAGACCGAGCGGGGCGCGCTGGTCGACGTGGAGGTCTTCGTCAACTGCGGTTTCGGCTACGAGGTCCGCTGCGAGGCCGTCTGCGAGGCGGGCAGTGCCCGGATCGGGCAGGCGCACACCATGGTGGTGACGGCGGCGGGCGGCGCCCGGGAGGAGGTGCCGCAGGACTACCTCGTGCGGTTCGCGGACGCCTACGACCGCGAGGTGCAGGAGTGGGTCGACGCCACCCGGCAGGGGCGGGTCACGGGTGCGAGCGCCTGGGACGGATACGCCGCCTCCGTGGTCGCCGAAGCCGGCGTCCGGGCGCTGGAGACGGGGGCGCGGACCCCGGTCGAACCGGCGCCGCGTCCGGCACTGCACATCCCGTCCTAGAACGCGCGTCCGACGAACACCTGGGCGACGGCCCTCCGGGTGCCGGCGAGCCCCAAGTCGCGTAGGAACACTACGACTTGGACGGCCGCGGACGTACTTCGTCCGTGCGCGGAAGTCGCTCCGGGAAGACGCTGGCATATGCCGGAAGCACCACCGTATCGTGTGTCGCCGAATCCCTTACGGGGCGTCGCGGGCTGTGCAACAGTCGTAACAGTCCTTCCGCCACCCCCGGATCCGCCTAGGTCGTACCGTCTGCACATCGGAGTGCGTCATGTCGTCCCATCTCTCCGCGGACCGCCCGGCCGCCCAGCCACCGGGGCACGGCTCGGTCGAGGCACTGATCTCGCAGGCGCGGCGGCTCCGGGGCGACGTGGACGCGGTACGGCGGGACGCCCGGCACGACGCGGCGGATCCGCGGGGCCGCTGGCAGCGCGCCCTGTACGACCTGGCACTGCACCAGCTCAGCGATCTCGACGAGCACCTGGGACAGTTACGGGACGGGCCTGCTCCCGCGCCGCCCCCCGGTTCGCTGCTCAGCCGGGTCGGCAGCGCCGAATGGAACCTGCTGACCGACGAGGCCGACTGGTCCGGCGAACTCTTCCGGATCCTCGGTCTCGACCCGGCCACCACCCCCCTCAGCCTCGACGAACTGCCCTCCCTGGTGCTCGCCGAGGACCGGTCGAAGCTGACCGCGATGGTCACGGGCTGTCTCGTCGACGCCCGCCCCATCGACGGGGAGTTCCGCGTGGTGCGCCCCGACGGCACCGTACGGACGGTGCACATGATGGGCGAGCCCGTGCTCGACGCCGACGGCAGTACCGCCTCGATGTGGGCGGTACTGCGGGACGTCAGCGAACTGCGCCGCAGCCAGCGGGTGGTGAGCGAGACCCGTGACTCGCTCCACCGCCACCCGCGGGACGCGGCCAGCGAGCAGCGGGCCGCGGTAGAGCCGCGGGAGGCCGTGCCACCGCCCTGGCACGCCCTCCTGCGGTTCCCGGAGCGGGGGCGGCCCGGCCTCGACCTGGCCGGCGGGTACCTGCCGGCCCACGCCGGCGCACCCCGGTGCGGTGGCTGGTACGACGCCTGCCCGCTCCCCGGCGACGAGACGCTGCTCAGCGTCGGTGGCCTCGCCGGCCCGGACGGCTCCGTCCCCCCGGCACCGGCGCTGGTGATCAGCGCCCTGCGCGGTCTGGCGGCCGGAGGGGCCCGCCCCTCGGAACTGCCGGACCGGCTCGCCCGGTTGCTGGAGTCCACCGCCCTGCCGGCCGTGCAGGGCGGCGTGTACTGCGGTTACCGGCCGCACACCCGCACCCTGACATGGGCGCACGCCGGAGCCCCCGCCCCGCTGCTGTTCCGCGACGGGACGGGGCACGAGCTGGACGCACGGGCCACGGCGACGCTCGAGACCGGCGACCTGCTGCTCCTGCACACCGGCCGGCTCCTGCCGGCAGCCGTGCGTCACCTCCTCGCCCTGGCCCCCCGTCTGAGCGGGGCGGGCTCGGCGCAGGAAGGCGTACGGCTCGTGGCGGAGGCGCTCGGCGGACCCGACGCGTCCGGCCGCCGGGACGACATCTGCGTACTGGCCGCCCGGGTGACACCGTAGGGAGCGCGTCGCCCGCTACGCCGGAGCGGTGTTCCCGCCCCTTCCCCGGGACTTGGACGACTTCCCCTTGGGCAGGGCCAGTTCGATCTCCTCCCGCAGTTCCCGGATCTTCGGGTAGCCGGCGTACTCGGCGGTGAGCCGGTACATCTGGCGCAGCCGGTCCCAGGTGCGGCGCGAGGAGTTGGACCCCATCGACACCAGCGCCAGGCGCGCGTACCCGGCCGCCTGCTCCGGGTCGTCGGCGATGAAGCAGGCGGACGCCATGGAGAGATGGTCGAAGATCTTCGACCGCTCCTGCGCCTCGACCCGCAGTGCCAGCGCCTTGTCCGCGTAGTGCTGGGCGTGCGCGGCGGCATCCGGCTCGAACTCCGCGAGCGTGCGGTAGGCCAGGGCCTGCATGCCGTACAGATCAGCCTCGTTGAACAGCTGCATCCAGCTCGGCGGCGGCACGTCGCTCCGGTCGGAGACGAACAGGTCCTCCGCCCGGCCGAGGGTCCGGCGCATCGCCTGCCCCTTGCCCATGGACGCCTGCGCCCAGGCCTCGATGGTGTGGAACATCGCCCTGGTGCGGGGCAGTACCTGCTCGCCGGAGCCGGACTGGGCGAGTTTCATCAGGTCCAGCGCGTCGTCGGGCCGGCCCAGGTGCACCATCTGACGGGCCGCCCGGGACAGTGCCTCGCCGGCCCGGGGCCGGTCGCCGCCCTCTCTCGCGGCATGGGCGGCGATCACGAAGTACTTCTGGGCCGTGGGCTCCAGGCCGACGTCGTGCGACATCCAGCCCGCGAGGACGGCGAGGTTGGCGGCCACGCCCCACAGGCGCCGTTGCAGGTGGGGCGGATGGTGGTAGGCGAGGATGCCGCCCACCTCGTTGAGCTGGCCCACCACGGCCTTGCGCTGGAGCCCGCCGCCACGGGCGGCGTCCCAGGCGCGGAACACCTCGACCGAGCGCTCCAGTTCCTCGATCTCCTGCGACCCGATGGGGGCGGCCTCGTAACGGTCGTACCCGGCCGGGTCGGCGTGCAGGGGATCGGTGAAGTGGGGTGCGTCGGCAGCCAGGGCAGGGTCGGTGTGCAGCCAGTCGTGCATGGCGCTGCTGAGTGCGGATCCCGCGGCGAGCGCGGCGCCCGCGCCCACCAAGCCGCGTCGGTTGAGCATGAGGTCCATTCCCGTGAATTCGGTGAGGACCGCCGCAGTCCGCTCGGGCGCCCACGGCACTCCGTCGGGATGTTCCTCGATCCCGCCGTCCTGCCGTTTCCCCGCACGCCCGTGCCGGACCAGACCGAGGTCCTCGATGGTCACGACACGGCCGAGACGCTCGGTGAACAGAACCGCCAGCACCCGCGGCACCGGATCGCGCGGGATCTCTCCCATGTCGATCCACCGCCGCACCCGCGAGGTGTCGGTCGCCAGCTGGGGGTGGCCCATGGCCGCCGCCTGCCGGTTGACCAGCCTCGCGAGCTCGCCCTTGGACCAGCCGGCCAGGCCGAACAGGTCCGACAGACGGGTGTTGGGTTCTCCGCTCACGTCAAGCCCCCAGGTTCTCGGCTGAGTTGACAGTAGCCCCGTGCGGATTGCCGGGCGACTATTCGCCACCGTTCGCCAGGGTGCGCCAGATGGTGTGCCACGGGCGGCCGGGTGTCAGGTAGGAATGCGCCACCTCGACCCGGTCGCCGCGGGGTTACTCCCCAGGGTGGCCCCCGGCGGCCGGGCGGGTAGCGCGAAGGCTTTTCGGAGGGGGCGCCCGTTCCGGCGGGCACCGCCTCCAGGCAGGCACAGCAGGCACACGAAGGGATCTGTCTCGCCCATGTACGCAGCATCGTCCTCCGTGTCCGCCCCGCAGCGATCGCTCCACCCCCGCCAGGCGGCGGGCGGCGGCCCCTACCTCGCCCCCGCGCGTCCGGCGGCCCCGGTGCTCGGGGCGGGCAGGGTGCGGCGCGGCGCGGGAGCCGGCACCCAGCCGCTCAGCGGAAGAATCGACCTGTCCGGCGCCCAGGGCGCCCAGCTGCGCACGGCGATCGCCTCCGTGCACCGCATCTGCCCGGAGTTCGCTCCGGTACAGGTGCTGCGCCGCAGCGGGCGGTCCGTCCTCCTGGTCGGCACGACCGGGCGCAGCACGGCGGTCGCCAAGTGTTTACTGGACCTCTCCCCCGTCTGGGCGGAGCGGATCCAGCACGAGATAGCGGCATACCGCTCGTTCGTCCGGCTCCGCCCGCCGGTGCGGGTGCCGAGGCTGATCGCGGCGGACCCGGACAACGGCACGCTGGTGATCGAGCGGATGCCGGGACGGCCCGCGGCCCTGCAGCGGCATCCGCTGGAGGCACCACCGCGGGCGGACATCAGGGCGGTGCTCGGCGCGATCTGCCGGCTGAACGCCTGGCGGCCGCCGGCCGGGACCTTCGACGCCCCGCTGGACTACGCGGCACGGATCTCCCGGTACCACGACCTCGGACTGCTCACCGACCGGGACCTGGGCGACCTGCAGAAGCTGCTGCGCGGCATCGCCCACACGGCCGGCCGCCACGGCATGGGCCAGTTCTGCCACGGTGACGCGCTGCTGTCCAACATCCTGATGTCACCGTCCGGTCCGGTGCTGGTGGACTGGGAGCACGCGGGCTGGTACCTGCCGGGCTACGACCTGGCGACCCTGTGGGCGGTGCTCGGCGACGCCCCGGTGGCCCGCCGTCAGATCAGCCAGATCGCCCAGGCGCAGGGGCCCGCGACGCGCGACGCGTTCCTGGTGAACCTGATGCTCGTGCTGACCCGGGAGATCCGTACGTACGAGACGGCCGTCCAGCGGTCGATGCACGACGCGCCTCCGGCGTCCCCGACGGCGGCTCCCGGGACCGCCGTGACCGTCGGGGAGGAGCAGCGGCTGCTGCTGCGGCGGCTGCACGACGACTGCCAGCTGGCCCGGCGGGCCGTGCGCGCGGCGGTCGGCACACGCTGACGGAGAAGGTGATCCGCGGTGCGGCCCGGGCGGGGCGCACCGCGGCTTTCGTGTGTCCGGGCCCTTCGCGGAGGGCCATTGGTGTACGCCATTGACGCCACGCAGGCCCGTGCACCGCCGCCACGAAACTCGCCGAAGCCCTGTTGACGTGGGAAATCGCCGCAGCGTCGGCATGATTGACGGATCGTCGGACCGCCGGGTACGACTGACCCACGCCCGGCCCCGCACGTCCCGTCCCGCCCGACCGTCACAGGAGGCCGCTTTGCGAGGATCCGCCACCGCTCCCGAGCCCACCCCCGGCGGCAGACGCGTCCGCACGACGGCGGGTGCCCTGGCCGCCGCGGCGCTGCTGCTGCCGCTGCTCGGGGCGGCCCCGTCCGCGGCCGGTCCTGCCGCACCGCCCGCCCCGGACCGTCTCCAGCGGGCGTTCGCCGCCGCCGCGGCCGAGTACCACGTGCCGCAGTCCGTCCTGCTCGGCGTCTCCTACCTCCAGTCCCGATGGGACACGCACGGCGGCGCCCCGAGCGTGACCGGCGGCTACGGGCCCATGCACCTCACCGACGCCCGCACCGCCGTGGCCGGGGCCTCGCACCACGGTGCGGACGGCGAGGACCCGCGCGGCGACGACGCCCGCGCGCCGCTGCGGCCGCGGGAGGCGGGCGTTCCGGCGGCCACCGAGCTGCCGGCCCGGCTGACCACCCTGCCGAGGGCGGCCGAGCTGACCGGGCTGAGCCCGGACGCGCTGCGCACCGACCCGGCCGCGAACGTGTCGGGCGGCGCCGCGCTGCTGGCCGCCGCCCAGCGTGAGCTGGGCGAGCCGCTCAGCGACGATCCCGCGGACTGGTACGGGGCGGTGGCCCGCTTCTCGGGCGCCGACGACTCCGCGACGGCCGCGGCGTACGCCGACGACGTGTACGGGGTGATCCGCGCCGGTGAGCGGCGGACCACGGACACCGGGCAGCAGGTCGCGCTGACCGCCCGCCCCGGTCTGGCACCCGACACGGCGCAGCTCGCGCACACCGGCCTGCGCGCCGCCTCCGCCGCCGGCACCGAGTGCCCGGCGTCGGTGTCCTGCGAGTGGATCCCGGCGCCGTACGAGGAGTTCGGGGACGGCGACTACGGCAACCACGACCTGGGGAACCGTCCCGCCTCCCAGCGCATCCGGTACATCGTCGTGCACGACACGGAGGGCGCCTGGAACGGGGTTCTGAACATGGTCCAGGACCCGACCTACGTGTCCTGGAACTACACGCTGCGCTCGACGGACGGGCACATCGCGCAGCACGTGAAGGCCAAGGACGTGGCCTGGCACGCGGGCAACTGGTACGTGAACGCCAATTCGGTCGGCCTGGAGCACGAGGGCTTCCTCGCGGACCCGGACGCCTGGTACACGGAGGCGATGTACCGGTCGTCGGCGCGGCTGGTGAAGTACCTGGCCGGGAAGTACGACATCCCGCTGGACCGGCAGCACATCCTGGGCCACGACAACGTGCCCGGCCCGACCACCTCGACCGTCCCCGGGATGCACACCGACCCGGGCCCGTACTGGGACTGGCGGCACTACTTCCAGCTGCTGGGCCGCCCGGTCGAGCCGACCGCCGGCAAGAAGGCGCGGCTGGTGACGATCCGGCCCGACTACGAGGCGAACCGTCCGGAGTACACCGGCTGCGAGACCGCGGGCGTGCCGTGCGCGGCGCACGGTTCGAGCGAGGTGCGGCTGTACTCCGACCACGACCTGAACGCGCCCCTGATCAAGGACGTGGGTCTCGGCACCACGCCGACGACCGGGGTGAACGACCTGTCCTCGCGGGTCTCCACCGGCCAGCAGTTCGCGGTGGCCGACCGGTGGGGCGACTGGACCGCCATCTGGTACCTGGGCCAGAAGGCCTGGTTCCCCAATCCCAGGAAGCACCCGGCGGCGGTGCCGGCCTCGGGCCGGCTGATCACCCCGCGCGCCGGTCTGGAGAGCGTCCCGGTGTACGGGCGCGCGTACCCGGAGAAGGCCGCCTATCCCGCGGACGTCCCCGTCCAGGCCGTCTCGCCGCTGCGGTACACGCTGCCGAAGGGTCAGGCGTACGTGGTGGGTGACAAGGTGCCGGGCGAGTACTACTACGCCGTCACCTTCGACGAGGCGTCCCACCAGGTGGTGGCCGGCCAGGACCTGTACTACGAGATCCAGTACGGCCACCGGGTCGCGTACGTGCGTGCCGCGGACGTCACGCTCACGACCGCGCGGTAGCGGCCGGGTCAGCCCTGCTGGAACAGCTCCGCCGGGAGCGGCTTCAGCAGGGCGTACAGGTCGTCGGTGATGGGGCGGTCCCAGGCGGCGATGGTCACCAGGACGTTGTCGCTGCGGTCGAACTGCACGCAGGAGATCCGGCTCTCGGAGAGCTTGAGGCGGCGCACGATCAGCAGGTTGTCGCCCTGCATGACCGGCACGTCCTCGGTGCCGACGACGGTGATCTCCTCGTCGTTCTCCAGGGCCAGCAGCAGCTGGGCCACCTCGAAGGGGATCTCGCCCTCGGGGACCTCGCGGGCCGGGGAGCCCTCCGGCAGATTGCCGATGATCATCGCGGGTCCGCGCCCGCCGAACAGGTCGTAGCGCAGGAAGACGCCCTGGCAGCTGCCGTCGGGCGCGGGGAGGAGTCCGGCGCCGAGGTTCCCGGGCCAGTCGCCGGGGTCCATGGCCAGTACGTCGAAGTCGGGCCCGGCGGGCGTGGCGCTGCGGCGGCGGAGGAACGACATGCCGCCATGGTACGTGGCCGGACTCCTGAACGGAGGGCGGGCGGGCGTCCGGGCCGCGGGGCAGCCGGGGTCACTCCGCCGGCGGGGCGGGCGGCACGACCGCGACGGGGGACGCGGCGTGCAGCAGGACGGCGTGGGTGACCGAGCCCATCATGCGGGCGGGGGCGAGCAGGCGCCGGCGGTGGCGGCCGACGACGACCAGTTCGGCGTCCCGGGAGGCGGCGACGAGGTGCCCTGCCGCGTCCCCGGCCACGGCGTACGTCTCGGCGCGGACGTCGGGGTGGCGTCCGCGGCCGGGTGCGAGGAGGCCGTCGGCCAGGACGCGGGTCTCGCTCTCGACGGAGACCTCGTCGATCACCAGGGGCATCATCTGGCCCGCGGCGGCCCAGGTCTGCACCGGCCACGGGTAGGCGGCCACGACCTGGAGTCGGGCGCCGCGCCGCGCGGCCTCGGCGAAGGCGAAGGACAGCACCGCGTCGTCGGGGCTGTCCACGTGCAGGCCGACCACCACCCGCGGGCCGGGCCCGGACGGCGGCTCGCCGTGCACCTCGCGGCCGGGGCGGGGCACGACGACGACGGGGCACTCGGCGTCGCGGGCGGCGGCCAGGCCGTTGGAGCCGAGCAGCAGGCTGGCGAATCCGCCCCGGCCGCGGGAGCCGAGCACCAGGAGCTGGGCGTCGGCGCCCAGCCCCGGCAGCAGCGCGCCCGGTACGCCCTCCATGCCGAGGTACTCCGTCTCGGGCACGTCGGGCAGGTCGCGCAGGCGGGCGCGGGCCTCCTCGATCACCGAGTCCTCGCCGGTTTCGGGCGGGCCGGTGACCAGTACGTCGCCCTGTGCCCAGGCGGCGTACTGCCGCACGTGCACCACGCGCAGGGGCGCCCCGCGCCCGCGGGCGGCGTCGACGGCCCAGTCCAGTGCGCGCAGACTGTCCTGCGAACCGTCGACCGCCGCGATGACCGGCAGGGTGGTCATGGGTTCCTCACCTCCGGAGGGCGACCTTCCCCCTCGTGGCGCCAGCCTCGCTCAGGCGTCGGCCCCGAGAGGGCGCTCCTGGTCGCGTGTCCGGAAAATCGGGTGGAACACCCCCGGATCGGCCGGACGGTCCCCGGCCTCGGCGCACCGCGCGCCGGGGGTTCACGTGAGGTCGAACTCCCCCTCCCGCGCCCCTGACACGAACGCGCCCCACTCCGCGGGGGTGAAGATCAGGGAGGGGCTCTCCGGGCTGCCGCTGTTGCGCATGGCGATGAACCCCTCGACGAAGGCGATCTGGACATCCCCCAGTCCTCGGCTGCTGGACTGCCACTGCGCCTTGCTGAGGTCCAGCTCCGGCTTGTCCCAGCCCCTGAGCGGGCGCTGGTGGGTGGTGCTCTCGGCCACGTCCGTGCTCCTCCCGGTTTCGTCGTCCGCGGGTCAGCCTAGCGATCGGGCCGTACCCCCGACAGGCCATGCGGAAAGTGCCCCCCGGAAGATCGCCGCCAGGGTCCCCGGGCGTCCCGCCGGGCTCCCCGGCCTCCCCCGCCTCAGCCGTGGCCGAGGAAGGCGGCGACCCGGCGGACGAACCACTGCGGGTCGTCCAGCCACGGGTAGTGCGCGGCGCCCGGCTGGACCGCGGTCTCGGCGTGCGGGAAGACCGCGGCGCAGCGACGGGCGAGTTCCGGTCGGGGGCCGCCGTCGAGTTCGCCGGCGAGGACGAGCACCCGGGCGGCGCAGCGGGCGAGGGCCGCACGGGTGGCGGGCGGGTCGAAGGCGTCCGGGGACAGGTGGACGTCGGCGGCCTCCTCGTTGGTCTCCTCGTCGCCGCGGAGGGCGTGGTCCCGGGCGGCGTCGTCCCAGCGGCCGTAGAAGAAGGGGAGGAAGGCGGGGTCGAAGTCGCCGGACCCCGCCAGCCAGATCCGGAAGGGCCCGTAGGCCTCCTCGAACCAGGGTTCGTCCTTGCGCAGCAGTGCCGCCTCGATGCGGTCCTCGGCCGTGGCCGGCATGCCCAGTGCCCACGGTGTCGCGGTGACCAGGACGAGCCGCCGGACGCGTGCGGGGTGGCGGGCGGCGTACAGCAGGGCGAGGCTGCCGCCCGCCGAGTGCGCGAGGACGTCCATGCGCTCCAGGCCGAGGTGGACACGGAGGGCCTCGACATCGTCCACGAGCCGGTCGCAGCGGTACGTCGCCGGGTCCGCGGGCGCGGCGGAGTCGCCGGTGCCGCGCAGGTCGAGGAGGATCAGCCGCCGGTGTGCCGTGAGGCCGCCGAGGTCGCCGAGGTAGGCGGAGGCGCGCATGGGTCCGCCCGGCAGGACGACGAGCGGGTCGCCGTCGCCCCGGGCGTGGTAGGCGAGTTCGGTCCCGTCGGGCGCGCTGAGGGTCGGCATGGGGCCGATCATGACCGGCGCGGCACCTCGCCGCAACGGAGTTGCCGCGGCTCCGTGACGGGGAGGTGAACGACGGTGCGTGCGACCGGCGGATGATCTATGGTCTGCCTGTTCTCCGGGGAGGGGATGACGCATGGTGCGTGGGGGGCGGTGGGTCGTGCTGTGCGCGGCCGCGGTGCTGGTGCTGTCGGGGTGCGGCCGGACCGGGGCGGAGGCACGGCCCGACTTCGCGGCGGCTCAGGAGTTGCCGGAGCGGCTCGCCGAGGACGGTGTCACCATCCTGGTGGGTGATCCGGACGCGACGACCCGGGTGCGGCTGTACGAGGACCCGCGCTGCCCGGTGTGCGAGGAGTTCGAGACCACCGGGGGCGCCCCTGAGCTGCGGGAGGCGATGCTCGCGCGCCAGGTCGGGACCGAGTACACGCTGGCGTCCTTCCTGGACGACCGGGTCGGCGGCACCGGGTCGAAGAAGGCGGTCAACGCCCTGCGGGCGGCGCTGGAGGAAGGGAAGTTCGTGGAGTACCACGAGGTGCTCTACGCCAACCAGCCGGAGGAGAGCGTCGACGGCTACACCGACGCCTTCCTGCTGGAGCTGGCCGGCCGGGTGGAGGGGCTGCGCGGTCCCGCCTTCGACGCGGCCGTGCGGACGATGAAGTACCGCTCCTTCGTGACCGCCTCGCAGAAGGCGTACGAGCGGGCCGGCGGTGCGGCGGAACCCGGAGGCCCGGGGACGCCCACCGCTGTCATCGACGGCAAGCGGATCCCGCTCGAGTACAGCGGCGTGCTGTACGACGGGGACACCTTCGCGCGGCTGCTGCTGGAGATCCATCGGGATCCGGAGCAGTGGAGGCGGACCGTTCTGGAGTCGCAGGCCCCGTGACCGGGCGGCCGTGACCGTGTCAGGCGCCGGAGAGCCGGTCCCGCAGTTCCCTCTTGAGGATCTTCCCGCTGGCGTTGCGCGGCAGTGCGTCCACGAACAGGACGCGCTTGGGGGCCTTGAAGGCGGGCAGCTTCTCGCGGGCGTGGGCGATCAGTTCGTCCTCGGTGACCTCGCCGCGCCGGACGACGACCGCCGTGACGGCCTCGATCCAGCGTGCGTCGGGCAGGCCGACGACGGCGGCCTCGGCGACGCCCTCGTGGGTGTAGAGGGCGTCCTCGACCTGGCGGGAGGCGACCAGGACGCCGCCGGAGTTGATGACGTCCTTCACCCGGTCGACGATCGTGTAGTAGCCGTCGGCGTCCCGGACCGCGAGGTCGCCGGAGTGGAACCAGCCGTCGCGGAAGGCCGCCTCGGTCTCCTCGGGCTTGTCCCAGTAGCCCTCGCACAGCTGCGGGGAGCGGTAGACGATCTCGCCGGCGGTGCCGTCGGGCACGTCCTTGCCGTCCTCGTCGACCACGCGCGCGTCGACGAACAGCACGGGCCGGCCGCAGGAGTCCATGCGGCCCTCGTGCTCGTCGGGGCCGAGGACGGTGGCGAGGGGGCCGATCTCGCTCTGGCCGAAGCAGTTGTAGAAGGCGAGGTGCGGGAGGCGTTCGCGCAGCCGCTCCAGGACGGGTACGGGCATGATCGAAGCGCCGTAGTAGGCCTTGCGCAGGCCGTCGAGGTCGCGGGTGGCGAAGTCGGCGCGGTTCGCGAGGGCGATCCAGACCGTGGGCGGCGCGAACAGGCTGTCCACGCGGCCGGCTTCGATCAGGTCGAACAGGCGGTCGCCGTCCGGTGCGTCCAGGAGGACGCTGGTCGCGCCGACGGCGAGGTAGGGCAGCAGGAAGACGTGCGTCTGCGCCGAGTGGTAGAGGGGCAGCGCGTGTGCTGGGCGGTCGCCGGCGCGGAGGTCCAGGGCGGTGATGGCGCTGAGGTACTCGTGCACCAGGGCCCGGTGGGTCATCATCGCGCCCTTGGGCAGGGCGGTGGTGCCCGAGGTGTAGAGGAGCTGCACCAGGTCCTCGCCGTCCGGTTCGGGCCCGTCGTACCCGGGGGCCGTCGCCAGCCGGTCGAGCAGGCTGTCGCCGGCGTCGCGCAGGGCGAGGGTGCGCACGCCGTCGGGGAGGCGGCCGGCGAGGTCCGGGTCGGTGAGGACGAGGGCGGCGCCGGACTGGCGGACGAGGTAGGCGAGGTCGTCGCCGGTGAGGTTCTGGTTGACCGGGACGTGGACCAGGCCCGCGCGGGCACAGGCGAGGAAGGCGATCAGGTAGGCGTCCGAGTTGTGCCCGTAGGCGCCGACCCGGTCGCCGGGCGCGAGTCCCTGGTCCCGCAGGACGCCCGCCGCGCGGGAGACCGCGGTGTCGAGCTCCTCGTAGGTCCAGGAGCGGTCGCGGTACTCCACCGCGACGCGTGCGGGGGTGCGCCGGGCGCTGCGGCGCAGCACCCCGTCGACCGTGCTGCGGTGTCCGGGCGTCATGCCATGATCCTCGGCCGGTACGGGGGGCGGGTCAAGACGTGTGCGCGCGCCCCTCACTCCCGTCCTGTCATGCCACTGACACGTGCACATACCCACTGGTACGCTCAGCCGCTCCTTCCCCAAAGACGTCGGGAGGCACCATGCGCATCCGCCCGGGACGACTCGTCGTCACGGTCGTGGCCCTGCTCACCGCGGCGGCCACCCTGCCCGCGGCCGCCGCGGACGGCCGCTCCGGCGGCCGGCCAGAGCGGCCGTCCCACGGCGGACTGTCCGCCACCATCCGGTACACCGAGTACGGCATTCCGCACATCGTGGCGAAGGACTACGCGGACCTCGGCTTCGGCACCGGCTGGGCGCAGGCCGCCGACCAGGTCTGCACCCTGGCCGACGGCTTCGTGACCGTGCGCGGCGAACGCTCCCGCCACTTCGGGCCGGACGCCGCGCCCGACCTCTCCCTGTCCTCGGCCACCACGAACCTCTCCAGCGACCTGTACTTCTCCGGCGTACGCCGGGCGGGCACCGTGGAGAAGCTGCTCGCCGAGCCGGCGCCCCGGGGCCCGAGCCGGGACGCCGAGGAACTGATGCGGGGCTTCGCCGCGGGCTACAACGCCTGGCTGGCACAGAACCGGATCACCGACCCGGCGTGCCGCGGCGCCGCCTGGGTACGGCCGGTGACCGCGCTGGACGTGGCCGCGCGCGGCTTCGCCCTCTCCGTGCTCGGCGGACAGGGCCGGGCGGTGGACGGCATCACGGCCGCGCGGCCCCCCGCCCCGGCGGCCGGGGCGGGCACCGCGCAGGCCCCCGATGCCGCGGCGACCGCCCGCGCCGCCCGCGAGCTCTTCGCCGCCGGCGACGCCGACATGGGCTCCAACGCGGTCGCCTTCGGCGGCAGCACCACCGCGAACGGCCGCGGGCTGCTGCTCGGCAACCCGCACTACCCCTGGCAGGGCGGGCGCCGCTTCTGGCAGTCCCAGCAGACGATCCCCGGACGGCTGAACGTCACGGGCGGCTCGCTGCTCGGCTCGGCGACCGTGTCCATCGGCCACAACGCGCACGTCGCCTGGAGCCACACCGTCGCCACGGGCGTCACCCTGAATCTGCACCAGCTGACGCTGGATCCGGCCGACCCGACGGTCTATCTGGTCGACGGCAGGCGCGAGCGGATGACGCAGCGGTCCGTCACCGTCGCCGTGCGGAACGGGGCACCGGTGACGAGGACGCAGTGGTGGACCAGGTACGGACCGGTGGTGACCTCGCTCGGCGCCTCGCTGCCGCTGCCGTGGACGGCGGCGAGCGCGTACGCGCTGAACGATCCGAACGCCGCCAACCTGCGCGGCTCCGACACCGCCCTCGGCTTCGGCCGGGCCCGCGGCACGGACGACGTCCTGGCCTCGCTGCGCCGCACGCAGGGGCTGCCGTGGGTCAACACGGTCGCCGCCGACTCGCGCGGCCACACCCTGTTCACCCAGTCCCAGGTGCTCCCCCGCATCACCGACGAGCTGGCCGGACGCTGCTCCACGCCGCTCGGCAGGGTGACCTACCCGTCCTCGGGGCTGGCGGTGCTGGACGGTTCGCGCGGGGAGTGCGCGCCGGGGCGCGACCGGGACGCGGTCCAGCCGGGGATCTTCGGTCCGGCCGCCATGCCCACGCTGAAGGACGCGCCGTACGCGGAGAACTCCAACGACAGCGCCTGGCTGGCCAACGCGGACCGGCCGCTGACCGGTTACGAACGGATCTTCGGCACCGTCGGCACCCAGCGGTCGATGCGCACACGCGGTGCCATCGAGGACGTGGCGGCGATGACGGACCGGGGCGGTCTGACCGTACGCGACCTGCAAGCGCAGCAGTTCGCCGACCGCGCGCCGGCCGGCGACCTGACCGCGGCCGACGCCGCGCGGGCCTGTGCCGCACTGCCCGGATCCACCGCGACGGGCAGCGACGGCCGGACCGTGGACGTGCGCGAGGCGTGTGACGTGCTCGCCGGCTGGGACCGCACCATGGACACCGGCAGCCGGGGCGCGCTGCTCTTCGACCGGTTCTGGCGTGCGCTCACCAGGACCGTGCCGGCGGGAGAACTGTGGCAGGTGCCGTTCTCGCCGGCCGACCCCGTCCGCACCCCCAACACGCTGAACACCGGCGCGAAGGGCGTCGCCACCGCCCTCGCGGACGCGGTCGGCGAGCTGCGCGCCGCGGGCGTCCCGCTCGACGGGCCGCTCGGGGAGCACCAGTACGTCGTCCGCGGCGGCGCGCGCATCCCGGTCGGCGGCGGCACGGAGTCGCTGGGCGTCTGGAACAAGGTCGAGCCCGTCTGGGACCCGGCGCGCGGCGACTACACCGACGTGACCACCGGCTCCAGCTACATCCAGGCCGTCGGCTGGAACGGCGGCCCGTGCCCGGTGGCCCGTACGCTGCTGACCTACTCCCAGTCCTCCGACCCGGCCTCGCCCCACCACGCGGACCAGACACGGCTGTTCTCCGCGGAGAAGTGGGTGACGTCCCGCTTCTGCGAGCGGGATGTCCTGGCGTCGCCCGCCCTGCGGATCGTCCGGGTGCGCGAACGCTGAGCGGCAGCGCGCCACGGCCCGTCCGGCAGCACACCGGGCGGGCCGCGGCCGCGGGTCCCGCTCGCCCCATTGACACGGCCCGCCCCTGACAGGAAAGTTTCACTCCGCACGGTGATCCGGGAAAGATACTTTCAGCTTCGGCGGCGGGAGGCTCTTCGATGGCCGGTCAGGGCACGAGCGGATTCACACGGCGTCAACTGGGCGCCGGCGTACTGGCACTGGGCGGGGCGCTGGCGATCGCCCCGTTCGCGGCCGGGCCCGCCGAGGCCGTGGCGGACCGGGCCCCGCGCCCCACCCTCCGGCGCGGCTCGGCGGAACACGCCGGGCTGCTCCGCGGCCATCTGCGGCAACTGGTCACCGACGCCGAGGCGTTCCTCGGCCCCTCCCCGAAGCACCCGTGGTACGCGGGCGCCGTGCTGCTGGCCGGGCGCGGCGGCACGGTGGCCCTGCACGAGCCGATCGGCATGGCGGTGCGCTACCGGGCGTACGACGAGAAGACCGACACCGGCGTCGAGTTCCCGGCCGGGCAGCAGATCCCGATGGCCGAGGACACGGTGTTCGACCTCGCGTCGATCTCCAAGCTGTTCACCTCGCTCCTCGCCGTGCAGCAGATGGAGCGGGGGGCGCTGGAACTGGAGGCGCCGGTCGCCTCGTACCTGCCGGACTTCGGACGGGCGGGCAAGCAGGAGGTGACCGTCCGCCAGCTCCTCACCCACACCTCCGGGTTCCGGGCCTGGATCCCGCTGTACAGCGCGCCGACGCACGAGGAGAAGGTCCGGCTGATCCTCGACGAGGCGCCGGTGAGCCCGCCCGGCACCGCGTACCTCTACTCGGACCTGAACATGATCTCCCTCCAGCTGGTGCTGGAGCGGATCACGGGGCGCACCCTGGACGTCCTGCTGCGCGAGGAGATCACCGCCCCGCTGGGCCTGCAACGCACCCGCTACAACCCGCCCGCCTCCTGGCGGCCGAAGATCGCGGCCACGGAGGACGCCCGCCGGCCCTGGTCCGGCCTCGACCGCGGGCTGGTCTGGGGAGAGGTGCACGACGAGAACGCCTTCAGCCTGGGCGGGGTCGCCGGCCACGCGGGGGTGTTCTCCTGTGCCTGGGACCTGGCGGTGCTCGGCCGGGCGCTGCTCAACGGCGGCTCCTACGGGCGGGCGCGCATTCTGCGACCCGAGTCGGTGCAGCTGATGTTCACCGACTTCAACACGGCCTTCCCCGGCGACGAGCACGGTCTCGGCTTCGAGCTCTACCAGCACTGGTACATGGGCGCCATGGCCACCCCGCGCACCGCCGGGCACACCGGCTTCACCGGCACCTCGCTGGTGCTCGACCCGACGACCGACTCGTTCCTGGTCGTCCTGGGCAACTCCGTGCACCCGGTGCGCAACTGGCGCTCCGGGTCGGCCCCCCGGGTGGCGGCCGGCACGAACCTCGCCCGTGCCGTGCCCGTCCGCCCGGCACACGGGCGCACCGCCTGGTTCTCGGGGACGGCGAACTCCGCCTCGGCGACGCTCGCCCTGCCCGCGCTGGACACGTCCGCCGGGGGCGCGCGGCTGCGCTGCTCGCTGTGGTGGGACACCGAGCCCGGTGCGGACGTGCTCGCCCTGGAGGCCACCACGGACGGCGGCACCACCTGGCAGCCGGTCCCCTTCACCACCTCACGCCGCGGTGAGGGCCCGCGGACCCACGGGACGGGCTCGGTCGGGGGCTGGTCGGGGCGTGTGTGGCACCGCCTGACGGCGGACCTCCCGGCCGCCCGCGGGCTCGTCCTGCGCTGGCGGTACACGACCGACCGGCTGTACGTGGGCCGCGGGGCGTACGTCGACGGGCTGCGCGCGGAGGCGGCCGGCGGCGTCCTGTTCGACGACGCGCGCCCGGCGGACGCGGCCCGGATCGAAGCGGTGGGGTGGACGCCGTCGGCCGACTAGGGGCGGCCCGGGACGGACGCGTCACCCGTGGAACATGGCCTTCTGCACCTCGTTCGGCCCGTCGAAGCTGTTCTCCTTCAGGCCGTCGAGGCGGCTCACGACCTTGTCGTCCGCGTTGTTCCTGCGGGCGCAGTCGACGAGCGCCTTCTTGTCCGCCGGGTAGTCCATGCCGCTGAGGGCCTTCTGCAGGTCGATGGGGCTGAGGTCCGCCATGACAGACTCCTTGTCACCTGGTCGTCGGTACGGAATGTCCGTTATGTCGCGGTACCCAGCCCGGCCCGGCGCATGCGCGGTCACCCTCCGGTCCGCTCCAGCACGGCCATCGCGGCGTTGTGTCCCGGCACCCCGCTGACCCCTCCCCCGCGCACCGCCCCCGCCCCGCACAGCAGGACGTTCGCCTGCGCCGTCTCCACACCCCAGCGGCCGGTGCCCTCGGCCGCGTGGGGCCAGGACAGGTCGCGGTGGAAGATGTGGCCGCCGGGCAGCCGGAGGTCGCGCTCCAGGTCCAGCGGCGACCTGGCCTCGATGCAGGGCCGCCCGTCGGCGTCGGTCGCCAGGCAGTCCGCGAGGGGCTCGGCCAGGTGGGCGTCGAGCTGGGCGAGGGTCGACTTCAGCAGTTCCTCGCGGACGGCGTCGTTGTCCCGGGCGAAGAGCCGGGCGGGGGTGTGCAGCCCGAACAGGGTCAGGGTGTGCAGGCCCTGCTCGGCGAGATCGGGGGCGAGGATCGTGGGGTCGGTCAGCGAGTGGCAGTAGATCTCGGAGGGTGGGGCGGCGGGCAGGTCGCCGGCCGCGGCCCGGGCGTACGCGGTGGCCAGCTGCTCGTAGCCCTCCGCGATGTGGAAGGTTCCCGCGAAGGCCTCGCGCGGGTCCACCGCGGGGTCGCGCAGCGCCGGCAGGCGCTTGAGCAGCATGTTCACCTTGAGCTGGGCACCTTCGGCGGGCGGGGGCGCGGCCCGGCCGGTCAGCGCCGCGAGCTCCCGCGGGGAGGCGTTGACCAGGACGTGGCGCGCGGCGGCCACCTCCTCGCCGTCGGCCGACCGGTAGGTGACCTCGGCCTCCCTCCCGTCCGTGTCGACGCGCACCGCCTCGTGCCCGGTGGCGAGCACCGCCCCCGCGGCGCGCGCCGCGTCGGCCAGCGCGTCGGTGAGGGCGCCCATGCCGCCGACCGGAACGTCCCAGGCGCCGGTGCCGCCGCCGATCACGTGGTACAGGAAGCAGCGGTTCTGGCTCAGGTCGGGGTCGTGGGCGTCGGCGAAGGTGCCGATCAGCGCGTCGGTGAGGGCCACGCCCCGCACCAGGTCGTCGTCGAAGTACTCCTCGACGGCGACGCCGATGGGCTCCTCGAACAGGGCCCGCCAGGCGTCCTCGTCGTCGATCCGGCGGCGCAGCTCGTCCCGGGTGGGCAGCGGCTCGGTGAGGGTCGGGAAGACGCGCCGGGCGACGTCGCCGGTCATGCCGTAGAACCGCTGCCAGGCCGCGTACTCCCGCTCCGAGCCGGTGAGCGCTGCGAAGGACTCCCGGGTGCGCCGTTCGCCCCCGCCGACCAGCAGCCCGGTGGGCCGCCCGTCCCTCTGCACCGGCGTGTACGAGGAGACGGTGCGGCCGCGCACCCGGAAGTCGAGGTCCAGGTCCCGCACGATCTTCCGCGGCAGCAGGCTGACCAGGTACGAGTACCGGGACAGCCGCGCGTCGACCCCGGCGAACGGCCGCGTGGACACGGCCGCGCCCCCGGTGTGCGCGAGGCGCTCCAGCACCAGCACGGAGCGCCCGGCCCGGGCCAGGTAGGCGGCGGCGACCAGTCCGTTGTGGCCGCCGCCGACGATGACGGCGTCGTAGGTGCGCGGTGTGCGCGGTGGGGTCATGGCTCTTGGTAGCACGAGGTGATCCCGGGCGGCCAGGGGCGGAAGGCCGGTGGCGGTACCCGTCGAGGCACGCCGCGCCAGGCCGTGACGACGCACGGCCGGGCCGCTCACCCGCGCGGCGCCGGTTCCGTCTCAGCGCAGCGTGGCGAGGAACTCTCCGCAGGCCCGGGCGCAGGCGCGGCACGCCTCGGCGCTGTCCTCGGCGCCCGGCTGCCCGTCGAAGGCGTGCGCGCTCTCCAGGCACACCTGCATGCACCACTCCAGCTGGACGCGGATCGCGGCCTCGTCCACCTGGTTCTGCTCGGACAGCACCCGGCACGTCGCGTCGCACACCTCCGCGCACATGATGCCCTTGCGCCGTACGAGTTCCTGGTGCTCGCCCCCGTCCGGGTCCACCAGACTCGCCCGCAGCGCGCAGGCCCGAGCACACTCGGTACACGCCTGTGCACACGCAAAGCGGTCCTCGAGGAAGCGGAACAGTTCCTGCTGGGAAGTCGTCGTCGATGTCACACCGCGCGGGTTGCCGCCGCGGTCGGCGCCAAACCCGCCGAGGCCCGTGTTCCCAAGGGATCCGGCCCGTTTTCGCCGGTGCGTCGCCGGGCACCCGGCGACGCACCGCAGGCGAGACCCGACGATGCGTGGAGGTGCATGACATGCCGGGACGACAGGAACTGCCGTCGACCCTGGAGCGGTCCCCCGAGGGCGCCCGGCGCACGTGGATCGAGGCCCACGACTCGGCCGTGAAGGAGTACGGCGAGGGTGAACGCGCCCACCGGGTGGCGTACGGGGCGCTCAAGCACACGTACGAGAAGGTCGGCGACCACTGGGAGCGCAAGGAGGGTGGCCGCAAGGGCCCCTCGGACCCGCAGTCGGGACGGCCCCGGCAGCAGGGCGGGCGCAGCGGCGAGGGGGTGGACGAGAAGGCGTCGAAGGAACACCTCTACGGCGTCGCCAAGCGGCTGGACGTGGCGGGGCGGTCGCGGATGTCCAAGGCGGAACTGCTCGCCGCGATCCGGAAGGCGAACCGTTCGCGGACGCGAGCGGCCCGGTCGGACTGAGCTGGTTCGTCCGGTCGGCCGGGGGTACACGCGGTCCATGACTAGCACAAGCATGGACATGGCCGCCGGCTCCGGTGCCGCCGGCGTCTGGCTGGTGGTGGCGGCCGTCGTGGTGGTGGCGGTACTGATCGGCGCCTTCGTCTTCGGAAGCCGCATGAAGCGCAAGGAGCCGCCGCCGCCCCTTCCCGAGGAGCAGCCCCGCATGCCGGACGGCGGACCGGTCCGGGAGGTCCGGGAGAACCGGGAGCCCGAGGAGATGCCCCGAACCGACGACCGGACGCTGCCGCACGAGCTCCGGCACCAGGGCAGCCGCACCGCGTCCGGCCAGGACCGGCCGCGCTGGGGCGAGGGCACCAGTGGTTCGTTCGGCGGTGGCGGCCCGGGCGGCGGACGCTGACCGTCAGCCGTTCCGCTTCCGGGCGGACACCGCTCCCGACGGCCCGTGCACGGTCTCGCCGACCGTGCACGGGCCGTCGGCGTGTCCCCGCACGGCACACCAGGGCGTGACTGTGCGTAACGATGGTGCGACGCACGGCTAGTTTCCGTCGCGGGCACCGGGGAATCCATGCGCCGTGCTGTTGAAGAGGAGAAGGGCCCGCGCCGGCGCGCGGGCCCGCATCGCGGCCGAACGCACCGCCGACTGGGCCGACGGACGCCTGCCCGTGTCCGAGGGCGGGGGCCTGCTGCGCAAGGCCTTCCCCGAGCACTGGTCGTTCCTGCTGGGTGAGATCGCCCTCTACAGCTTCGTGGTCCTGCTGCTGACCGGCGTCTGGCTGACCCTGTTCTTCCATCCGTCGATGACGGAGGTCGTGTACGACGGCTCCTACGAGCCGCTGGCCGGGGTGCGCATGTCGGAGGCGTACCGCTCGACCCTGGACATCGGTTTCGACGTCCGCGGCGGACTGCTGATCCGGCAGCTTCACCACTGGGCGGCCCTGGTCTTCCTGTCGGCCATCGGAGTGCATCTGCTGCGGGTGTTCCTCACGGGCGCGTTCCGCCGCCCGCGTGAGGTCAACTGGCTGATCGGCGTCACGCTGTTCGTGCTCGCGCTCGCCGAGGGCTTCGCCGGCTACTCCCTCCCCGACGACCTGCTGTCCGGGACGGGACTGCGCATCGCGCAGGGCATCATGCTCTCCGTCCCCGTGGTGGGGACGTACGTCAGCATGTTCGTGTTCGGCGGCGAGTATCCCGGCCACGACTTCATCCCGCGTCTGTACTCGGTGCACATCCTGCTGGTCCCGGGACTGCTGCTGGCGCTCGTCACCCTCCACCTCGTCCTGGTCTTCTACCTCAAGCACACCCAGTGGGCGGGCCGGGGCCGCACGGAGCGCAACGCGGTCGGCAAGCCGATGTTCCCGCAGTTCGCGGCGAGTTCGACCGGCCTGTTCCTCATGGTGTCCGGGGTCCTGACGGTGCTCGCGGCGGTGGCGCAGGTCAACCCCATCTGGGCGTACGGCCCCTACCGCACCGACGTCGTCTCGACGGGCTCGCAGCCGGACTGGTACGTCGGCTTCCTGGAGGGCTCGCTGCGCCTGATGCCGCCCTTCGAGACCACGGTGGCCGGTCACACCGTGATGTGGAACGTCCTGGTCCCGGCCGTGCTGCTGCCGACCCTGTTCTTCGCCGTGCTGTACGCGTACCCGTTCGCCGAACAGTGGGTGACGGGCGACCGCCGGGAGCACCATCTGTGCGACCGGCCCCGGGACAGGCCGGTGCGGACCGGTCTCGGGGTCGCCGGGATCGTCTTCTACGCGGTGCTGCTCACCGCGGGCGGCAACGACATCATCGCCTACACGTTCGACCTGTCCCTGAACGTGCTGACGTGGGTGTTCCGGGTCTGCCTGGTGGTGCTGCCGCCGGCCGCCTTCATGGTGACCAAGCGGGTCTGCCTGGCGATGCGGGAGTCGGAGCGCGTCCTGCTGGCCGAGGGCGAGGAGACGGGCGAGCTGCGGCAGACCCTCGCGGGCGGTTACACCGAGAGCCACGCGCCGCTCGACGCCGAAAAGCGGTACGTGCTGCGGTCGAGCGAGGAACCCGAGCCGCTCGCGCGGACCGCGCCCGACGCCGAGGCGCCGCACGTGGGGCGGCTGCGCGCGACGCTCAGCGAGTGGTACTACGGCGACCGGGTGGACGTCGAGGAGCCGGAACGGGAGCCCTCCCCCTCGGGCCCGGGCGACGCGGAGCGCTGAACGCCCCGGCCCGCGTACTGGAACACCAGCCCGCAGACGGCGAGGGCGAGCAGGCCGAAGCCGATCAGGGCGAGCCACAGGCCGAAGACGATGCCGAGCGCGAGGACGACGGCGCCCAGCGCGATCGTGACCGGCCAGGGGCTGTGCGGCGGGAAGAAGTCCAGCGGGCCCGCGGAGTCGGCGACCTCGGCGTCGTCGAGGTCCTGGGCGCGCGGCCCGCGCTTGTGGTGCTGCACGCGGAAGAAGAAGGCGACGAGCGAGGCCATCAGGAACGCGACGGTCAGCGCGGCGGTGCCGGCCGGCTCGGACGACCACCAGCCGTAGAGGACGGCGGTGGCGGCGAAGAAGACGGCCACACCGGTGAACAGACGGGCTTCGGTCCTCAACTCACGTGCCTCTGGTCGTGTCGGGTGATCGCGGGGTGGTGCAGGTCGAACGCCGGGGACTCGGAGCGCACCCGGGGCAGCGCCGTGAAGTTGTGGCGCGGGGGCGGGCAGGACGTGGCCCATTCGAGGGAACGGCCGTAGCCCCAGGGGTCGTCGTGCTCCACCCGGGCGCCGTACTGGTGGGTGCGCCAGACGTTGTAGAGGAACGGCAGCGTGGACAGGCCCAGCAGGAAGGCGCCGACGGAGCTGACGGTGTTGAGCAGGGTGAAGCCGTCCGCGGCCAGGTAGTCGGCGTAGCGGCGCGGCATGCCCCGCTCACCGAGCCAGTGCTGGACGAGGAACGTGGTCTGGAAGCCGACGAAGAGCGTCCAGAAGTGGATCTTCCCCAGGCGTTCGTCGAGGAGTTTGCCGGTGAACTTGGGCCACCAGAAGTAGAAGCCGGCGAACATCGCGAATACGACCGTGCCGAACAGCACGTAGTGCAGGTGGGCGACGATGAAGTACGAGTCCGTCAGCTGGAAGTCCAGCGGCGGCGAGGCGATGAGGACGCCGCTCATGCCGCCGAGCAGGAACGTCACCAGGAAGCCGGCCGACCACAGCATGGGTGTCTCGAAGGACAGCGAGCCGCGGATCATCGTGCCGATCCAGTTGAAGAACTTCACGCCCGTGGGCACCGCGATGAGGAACGACATCACCGAGAAGAACGGCAGGAGCACGGCCCCGGTGGCGAACATGTGGTGGGCCCACACCACCGCGGAGAGCATCGTGATGGCGATGGTGGCGCCGATCAGGGTGACGTAGCCGAAGATCGGCTTGCGGCTGAACACCGGGATGATCTCGGAGACGATGCCGAAGAACGGCAGCGCGACGATGTACACCTCGGGATGCCCGAAGAACCAGAACAGGTGCTGCCACAGCAACGCCCCGCCGTTCGCGGGGTCGAAGATGTGCGCGCCGAGCTTCCGGTCGGCCTCCAGCGCGAACAGGGCCGCCGTGAGCACGGGGAAGGCGGGCAGCACCAGGATCGACGTGAACAGCACGTTCCAGGTGAAGATCGGCATCCGGAACATGGTCATGCCGGGGGCACGCAGACACACGATGGTGGTGATGAAGTTGACCGCGCTGAGCGTGGTCGACACGCCGCTCACCACGAGGCCCATGGTCCACAGGTCACCGCCGGACCCCGGGCTGAACGTGGCGCTGTTCAGCGGTGCGTAGGCGAACCATCCGAAGGAGGCCGCCCCTCCCGGGGTGAGGAACCCGGACACCACCATCAGGCCGCCGAACAGGTACATCCAGTAGGACAGCGCGTTCAGCCGGGGGAACGCCATGTCCGGCGCGCCGATCTGCAGCGGCATGACGGCGTTGGTGAAGCCGGCGAACAGCGGGGTCGCGAACAGCAGCATCATGACGGTGCCGTGCACGGTGAAGAGCTGGTTGTACTGCTCGGCGGAGAACAGCTGCAGGCCCGGGCGGGCGAGTTCGGTGCGCATCAGCATGGCCAGCACGCCGCCGAGGAGGAAGAAGCCGAACGCCGTGGTCATGTACAGGTTGCCGATCACCTTGTGATCGGTCGTCCTCGCCCACCGCGCCAGCGCCCGCCCGAGGGTGCGGTCGGTCCGCTGCCGCGTCGGCGTCCGGCGCGGCGGTTCGGTCGTTTCGTCCACCGCCATGCGGCGGAGGGTACCCAGGCGGCCGAGCGACGGATGCCCGGCCACGCCGCACCGCCGTCGGTCGCCGCGCCGATCGTCCTCCCGGGACGGGTCGGGTGGGCCACCTGGCGGGTACCCCGGCGTCCACGACGGCCTCGGCTCCCGGCCGGCCGGCATGCTCAGCCCACGGGCTCGGCGACGGTGGGAACGGCGGTTTCCAGGCCCGGGCAGTCGTCGCTGGAGCGGCCGGCCAGCCGGCCGCCGGGCTGCTCCACGGTCACCTGTGCACTGCCCAGCTCGGGGTCCTGGTGCAGCCGGGCCCCGGCGACCGTGCAGGCCAGCTGGTCGACGGCGGTGTCGCTCAGCCCGGCGGCGGCCGGCGGGAGTTCGACGGTGACTGTGGCCCCGTCGGTCCGGATGGTGGGGGCGGTGGCGGTGGGCGGCAGGTCGGTCGTGAGCCCCTTCCTCCGTTCCTCCGCGTCCGGTCCCTTGAACAGCATCAGTACCGTGCTGCCGAGCTCCGCCCCGCCGGGCAGGGTGCGGGTGACGGGGACCAGGGCACCGTCGGAGACGAAGTACAGCGGCACCACGGCGGCCGGCACGGCCCGGGTCTCCCTCGGTTCCGGGGTGGCGCCCGGCGGTTCGAGGATGCCGGTGGCGGGCTCGCCCGCCTCGACCACGCCGGTCGCGGGGATGTCGCAGGCGGACAGGGCGAGGGCCGCCGTCAGCAGGGCCGGCAGCGCGCGCCGGACGTTCGTCACCGGTCCTCCTTCGTCGGGGTCCCCGTTCCGTCCGCCGCGCCGTCCTGGCGCAGGGGGAGGACGACCGTGAAGACGGCGCCGCCGTCCGGATGGTTGGCCGCCCGCACGGTGCCGCCGTGCAGGCGGACGTTCTCCGTGGTGATGGCCAGCCCGAGCCCGCTGCCCTCGCTCCGGACCCGGGCGGTGTCCGACTTGTAGAAACGGTCGAAGACGTGCGGCAGGACGCTGTCGGGGATGCCGTCCCCGCTGTCGCGGACCTCGACGACCGCCTGCCGGCCCGTCACGGGATCGTTCCCCTCGCGGAGGTCGAGGCGCACCGGGGGACGCCCGTGGCGGAGGGCGTTCGCGACGAGGTTGGCGACGACGACGTCGAGGCGGCGCGGGTCGACCTGCCCGCGCAGGGCGCCGGGTTCCGGCAGGCCGGTCTCCACCGTGCGGGTCCAGCCGCGGGCGGCGAGGGTGCGCCGTACGGACTCGGCGAGGTCGATGTCGTCGAGGTGGAGGGCGGCCGCGCCCGCGTCGAACCGGGAGATCTCCATCAGGTCGTTCACCAGGCCGGCGAGCTTGGTCGTCTCCTCGCTGATGAGGCGCACGGCCGTCGCGGTGTCCTCGTCCAGGGCGGCCGCGTCCTCGTCCAGCACGTCGGTGACCGCCGTCATCGCCGCCAGCGGGGTGCGCAGCTCGTGCGAGACGTCCGCGGCGAAGCGCCGGGCCCCTGCCTCCATACGCCGCAGTTCCGCCACCGACCCCTCCAGCGCCTCGGCGGTCTCGTTGAAGGTGCGGGAGAGCTCGGCGAGTTCGTCGGTGCCCTGCACCGCGAGGCGGGTGTCGAGCCGTCCCTCGGCGATGCTGCGGGTCGCCCGGCGCAGCTCCCTGACGGGCCGCAGCACCCCGCGCGCGGCCAGCAGGGCGAGGACGACGGCCAGGGCGAGGGCGGGCACGGTGGCGCGTTCCGCGGCGGCGACCAGGGCGTCGACGTATCCCTGTTCCTCGGTCTGGGGCACCGTGAGGTAGACCTCGAGCCCGGACGCCGGCCTCGAGGTGACGTACGGGCCGGCGAAGGTGACGGGCATGCCGACGACCAGGGAGGACCTGCCGTCCCTCGTCACCCGCTGGAAGACCGTGGCGCGGCGCGACCGGACGGCCTCGCGCATCCCCGGGGACAGTTCGGCGAAGGCGTCGCCGGGGACGGAGGTCGCACTCGACGCCCGGTAGGCGGCCAGCACCCGCCAGTTCTGGGACCGGCCGCCGCGCGCCACGTCGGCGGCGAACGACTCGAGATCGGTCCGGTCGGGCGGGAACCGGTAGTTGGGCACCAGGGTGTTCACCCGGTCCCGGAAGTCCTCGATCACCGTGTCCTGGCTCTGCTGGAGGATGCCGGTCCGCGCCTCGCGGAAGGTCAGGGCGCCCGTGGTGACCGTGGCCGCGGCGGCGACGAAGGCGAAGGCCACCACCAGCCGCACCCGCAGTCCGCCCAGCGTGCGCAGCAGCCCGACGGTCCTCACCGGGCACCGAAGCGGTAGCCGAATCCGCGCACGGTGTGGATGTGACGCGGCCGGTCGGCGGGCTCCCCGATCTTGGACCTGAGCCGCTTGACGCAGGCGTCCACGAGCCGCGCGTCCCCGTGGTAGTTGTGCTCCCACACGGCCTCCAGGAGCTGCTGGCGGCTGAAGACCTGGCCGGGCGAGGCGGACAGGGTGAGCAGCAGCCGCAGTTCGGACGGCGCGAGGGCGACGGGCCGCCCCTGGTGGGTGACGGTGAGTCCGGCGCGGTCGATGGTCAGGTCGCCGTGCTGCTCGGGGCGCGGGCCGCCGTGCTCGTCCGGCGGGCCGCCGGCGCGGCGCAGCACCGCCCGGATGCGCGCGTCCAGGACGCGTGCGCGGACGGGCTTGACCACGTAGTCGTCCGCTCCGGCCTCGAGGCCGACGACGACGTCGGCGTCGTCGCCGCGGGCGGTGGCCATGATGATGGGCACCTGGTGGTGGTCGCGGATGCGGCGGCACACCTCCAGGCCGGACATGCCGGGCAGCATCAGGTCGAGGACGACGGCGTCGGGCCGGAACGACCGCAGTTCCCGCAGTCCGTCCTCGCCGGTCGCGGCGGCGGCGACCTCGTGCCCCTGGCGGCGCAGGGCGAGGCGGACGCCCTCCCGGACGGCGCGGTCGTCTTCGATGATCAGGACCCGTGGCATGGGTCTCAGTATGCGTCGGGACGAACGGGTGTTCGCGCACGGGTGGGTGGCTGTTACAGAGCGGTCCACAAGCGGTCCACGGGCGATCACACGGCCGGGGCACGCTGCGTGATCATGAACGCGCACCGATCGACGCCCTCACAGTCCGCCGACAGGGCCCGCCGCCGCCGGCGCGCGGGACGCGCCCGCCGGCGGCGGGGCCGGAAGACACCGGCACTCTGGGCGGGACTCGCGGCCGCCGTCGTGCTGCTGCTCGCCGGGGGGCTGGCCCTGAAGGGCGGTACGTCCGCCCCCGGGCGTCCCGCCGGCGCCGCCGGACCGGTCACGACGGTCGAGGCCCGTCCGCCCGCCGGTGCCCCCTCCCCCGCCGGGCGCCCCGTGCCGGGCACGGCGGCGCAGGAGGAGGAAGAGGTCCGGCCGGAGGACTCCGGGACCCCCGGCCCGATCCCGTCGTCGGGACCGGGGACGTTCGTCACCGCACAGGGTGGTGGCGACCGGGTCGGCGGGAGCGGGCGCACGCTGACCTACGCGGTCCAGGTCGAGGACGGCATCGGGCTGCCGGCGGGGGACGTCGCCGCGGAGGTCGAGCGGATCCTCGCCGACGACCGGGGCTGGACGGCCGACGGCGAGGTGGGCTTCCGCCGCGTGTCCGGCGGCGCGTCCGACTTCCGGGTGCGCCTCGCCACGGCGGGGACGGTGGACGACATCTGCGGCAGGTACGGCCTGGACACCGGCGGCGAGGTCAACTGCAACGTCGGCCAGGACGTCATGGTCAACCTCAAGCGGTGGCTGCTGGCGACGCAGTACTACGCGGACGACGTGACGTCGTACCGGGCGCTCATCGTCAACCACGAGGTCGGGCACTTCCTGGGCCACGGCCACGAGGGGTGCCCCGGCCCCGGGCGGCCCGCCCCGGTGATGATGCAGCAGATCAAGGGGCTGCACGGCTGCACCACCAACGTCTGGCCCTACGACGAGGCCGGCAGGCCGGTCACCGGCCCCGGCGTCGGCTGAGTCGACGTCCCCCGCCGGCCCGCGCGAGCCACCGCCGGCCGCTTCGGGCGCGCGCCCCGCGGGCACCCGTGGCAGGCTCCGGATGAGGACGGGTCCCCCGGCCGGGGAACCGGACGTCACGGGCGACAGGGGCGTGGAGGTACGGGCATGACCGAACAGAGCGCCGGCGCCGGCGGCCGTACGAAGCACGCCCACCGGCTCTCCGGGCCGGAGCCCGACGTGGCGGCCGCGGCCGGTCATCCGGACCCCCCGCCCCGCGTCGGCTTCTTCACCGACACGTCCGTGTGCATCGGCTGCAAGGCCTGCGAGGTGGCCTGCAAGGAGTGGAACGCCGTCCCCGAGGACGGCCTGCTGTTCACCGGCATGTCCTACGACAACACGCAGGGGCTCGGCGCCGACACCTGGCGGCACGTCGCCTTCGTCGAACAGCGCAAGCCGCTCGGCGGCCAGGAGCCGGGGATCGGTCACGGGAGCGTGGACGTCTTCGAGGCCGCGCGGAGTCTCGGGCCCCCCGAGGCGGCGACGGTGACCGCCCCGCCCGTGGCACCGGACGGGCGCACCGAGCTGCGCTGGCTCATGGCCTCCGACGTGTGCAAGCACTGCACCCACGCCGCGTGCCTGGACGTGTGCCCCACCGGGTCCCTGTTCCGCACCGAGTTCGGCACGGTCGTCGTGCAGGAGGACATCTGCAACGGCTGCGGCTACTGCGTCCCCGCCTGCCCCTACGGCGTCATCGACCAGCGCCGGGACGACGGACGGGCCTGGAAGTGCACGCTGTGCTACGACCGGCTCGGCGTGGGCATGGAACCGGCCTGCGCCAAGGCGTGCCCGACCGACTCCATCCAGTTCGGCCCGCTGGACGAACTGCGGGAGCGGGCGGCGTCGCGGGTAGCGCGACTGCACGCGGCCGGCGTGACCGACGCCCGGCTGTACGGGGAGAGTCCGGACGACGGGGTCGGTGGCGACGGCGCCTTCTTCCTGCTGCTGGACGAGCCGGAGGTGTACGGGCTGCCGCCCGACCCGGTGGTCACCACCCGGGACCTGCCCTCGATGTGGCGGCACGCGGCGGTGGCCGCCGCCTCGCTCGCCGCGCTCGCCGCCGCCGGTTTCGCCGGGAGGTCCCGATGAGCGGTTCGGACGTCACGCGCGACGGGGTCAGGGGCGCGCGGCCCGGCCGGGACGCCCCGACGGGAGCGCACGCCGGACGCCGCCGGCGCCGCCGTGGGCGCGGCGAGCAACCGGTGGTGCCGGACGCCGAGTTCTCCTCGTACTACGGCAGACCGGTGCTGAACGAGCCGAGCTGGGCGGCCCTGGACATCGCGGGCTACCTCTGGCTGGGCGGGCTCGCGGGCGCCTCGTCGCCGCTGGCGGCCGGCGCGCACGCCACGGGGCGTCCCGCCCTGGCGCGGACGGCGAAGCTGGGAGCGGCGGGCGCCGTCTCGCTGTCGCTGGCCGCGCTGGTCCACGACCTGGGCAGGCCCGCCCGTTTCCTCAACATGCTCCGCGTGTTCAAGCCCACCTCGCCGATGAACGTGGGGTCCTGGCTGCTGGCCGGATACGCACCGCTCGCCCTGGCCGCCGCGGCCGCCGACGTGACGGGCCGCTTCCGGCCCGCCGGGGCCGTCGCCACTGCGGCGGCCTCCGTGCTCGGCCCGGCGGTCGCCACGTACACCGCCGTGCTGCTGTCGGACACCGCGGTGCCCTCCTGGCACGGCGGCTACCGGGAGCTGCCGTTCGTCTTCGCCGGTTCCGCGGCGACCGCGGCGGCGGGGCTGGCGCTGACCTCCGTGCCGTCGGCGCAGACGGGGCCCGCGCGCCGCACGGCGGTGCTGGGGGCGGCCCTGGAGCTGGGGGCGTTCCGGCTGATGAAGCGGCGGATGGGACTGGTGGCCGAGCCCCTCGAGCGGGGCAGGGCGGGCCGGCTGCTGCGCGGGGCGGAGGCGCTGACGGCGGGCGGCGCGGTCCTCGCCGTCGTGGCGGGCCGGCGCCGCGGCGCGGCCGCGCCGGCCGGGATCGCGCTGCTGGCGGGTTCGGCGGCCCTGCGGTTCGGGGTGTTCCACGCGGGCGTGGCTTCCGCCCGGGATCCGAAGTACACCGTCGTTCCGCAGCGGGAGCGGCTGGAGGCCCGCACGGACTGACCGGTCCGCGCGGGCCGCGGTCCGCCGGACGACAGGAGCATGAGACTGGACCGCCGGAACCGGGACACCCGGGGCCGGCAGAACACACCGCGAGAGGGCGGAGGGACGGCATGGGCGTACGGACCTGGATCGACTCCTGGCCGGTCTACCGCCAGCTCAAGGGAACCGATCCCCTGGGCCGCGGAGCCGCCGCCAGGAGCGCGGCCACGGCACGGCTCACTCCCCGGGTGGCCTCGGCCGACCGGGTGGTCAAGTCCGTCTGCCCGTACTGCGCCGTGGGCTGCGGCCAGAACGTGTACGTCGAGGACGGGCGCGTCACCCAGATCGAGGGCGACCCCGACTCCCCCATCTCGCGCGGCCGGCTGTGCCCCAAGGGCTCGGCCAGCCTCCAGCTCACGACCGGCGGTGCACGCGAGCACCACGTCCTGTACCGGCGCCCGCACGGCACCGACTGGGAGCGCCTGGACCTGGACACGGCGATGGACATGATCGCCGACCGGGTGATCGAGGCACGGCGCGCGGGCTGGCAGTGGGAGGTCGACGAGACCCGTACCCGCCGCACCCTGGGCATCGCGAGCCTCGGCGGGGCGACCCTGGACAACGAGGAGAACTACCTGATCAAGAAGCTGTTCACCGCGCTGGGCGCGGTGCAGATCGAGAATCAGGCGCGTGTTTGACACTCCTCCACCGTTCCCGGTCTGGGAACCTCGTTCGGCCGCGGCGGCGCGACCACCTTCCAGCAGGACCTGCAGAACTCGGACTGCATCGTCATCCAGGGCTCGAACATGGCCGAGTGCCATCCGGTCGGGTTCCAGTGGGTGATGGAGGCCAAGGCACGCGGCGCGAAGGTGATCCACGTCGACCCGCGGTTCACCCGCACCAGCGCCCTGGCCGACGTGCACGTGCCGCTGCGCGCGGGCTCGGACATCGCCTTCCTCGGCGGGATCGTCAACCACGTCCTCTCCCGGGACGCGTACTTCCGCGACTACGTGGTGGCCTACACCAACGGCCCCGTGGTGCTGCGCGAGGACTTCCGCGACACCGAGGACCTCGACGGCGTCTTCTCCGGCCTCGACCCCGACAGCCGTAGCTACGACAACGGCAGCTGGCAGTACGAGGGCACGGAGATGCAGGCCGCGTCCGGTGAACGGGACCTGCAGTACGGCAAGCGCGCCGGCGGCGGCTCCTCGGTCACGGAGGCGGCGCGCGGCGAGTCCCACGGCTCGGGCGGCGCCGACATCGGCGAGGGGGAGATCGAACGGGACGAGACCATGACGCACCCGCGCTGCGTCTTCCAGGTGCTGAAGCGGCACTACGCCCGCTACACACCCGAGATGGTCGAGCGTGTCTGCGGGGTGCCGCAGGACCTGTTCCGGCAGGTGTGCGATCTGGTCACGGAGAACTCGGGCCGCGACCGGACCACCGCCTTCGCCTACGCGGTCGGCTGGACGCAGCACACGGTGGGCGTGCAGTACATCCGCGCGGCCTCCGTGCTGCAGAGCCTTCTCGGCAACATCGGCCGGCCCGGCGGCGGCATCCTGGCCCTGCGCGGACACGCCTCCATCCAGGGGTCCACGGACATCCCGACCCTGTTCAACCTGCTGCCCGGCTACATCCCGATGCCGCACGCGCACCAGCGGGAGGACCTGGACGCGTTCGTGCGCGCCGAGGCGGCCCGAAAGGGCTACTGGGGCAACATGCGCGCCTACCTGGTGAGCCTGCTCAAGGCCTACTGGGGCGACGCGGCGACGGCCGAGAACGACTTCTGCTTCGACTACCTGCCGCGGCTGACGGGCTCCCACTCCACGTACGAGACGGTCGTGGAGCAGATGCGGGGGACCTGCAAGGGCTACTTCCTGATGGGCGAGAACCCGGCGGTCGGCTCGGCCAACGCCAAGATGCAGCGGCTCGGCATGGCGAACCTGGACTGGCTGGTGGTGCGGGACTTCTCGCTCATCGAGTCGGCGACCTGGTGGAAGGACGGCCCGGAGATCGAGACCGGCGAGATGCGCACGGAGGACATCGGCACCGAGGTGTTCTTCCTCCCGGCCGCCGCCCACACCGAGAAGGACGGCAGCTTCACCAACACCCAGCGGCTGCTGCAGTGGCACCACCAGGCGGTCCCGCCGCCGGGCGAGGCGCGCAGCGACCTGTGGTTCACGTACCACCTGGGGCGGATCATCCGCCACAAGCTCGCCGAGTCGACCGACCCCATGGACCGGCCGCTGATCGACCTGGCCTGGGACTATCCGGTGAAGGGTGAGCTGTCCGAGCCGGACGCGGAGGCGGTGCTGGCCGAGATCAACGGCTACGACGCCGACGGCGGTCCCCTGTCCTCCTACGAGCAGCTGAGCGGCGACGGTTCCACGGTGTGCGGCTGCTGGATCTACTGCGGTGTCCACGCCGACGGCGTCAACCAGGCCGCCCGCCGCAAACCGGGTGAGCAGCAGGACTGGGTGGCGAGCGAGTGGGGCTGGGCGTGGCCCGCCAACCGCCGTGTGCTGTACAACCGCGCCTCGGCCGATCCCGACGGCAGGCCGTGGAGCGAGCGCAAGGCGCTGGTGTGGTGGGACGAGGGCCAGGAGAAGTGGGTCGGGCACGACGTCCCGGACTTCTCGCCCGGCAAGTCGCCCCACTACGTGCCCCCACCGGACGCGACGGGGCCCGAGGCCCTCTCCGGCACGGACGCGTTCGTCATGCAGGCCGACGGCAAGGCGTGGCTGTACGCGCCCACCGGGCTCACCGACGGCCCGCTGCCCGCGCACTACGAGCCGCAGGACTCCCCCTTCCCCAACCTGCTGTACGGGCAGCAGCGCAACCCCGTACGGCACTTGCTGCCACCTCACCCCGACAACCGCTACCAGCCGAGTGCGGGCGCGCCCGGCACCGAGGTGTTCCCGTACGTCGCCACCACGTACCGGCTCACCGAGCACCACACAGCGGGCGGCATGTCGCGCTGGCAGCCGTATCTCGCGGAGCTGCAACCGGAGTTCTTCTGCGAGGTCTCCCCGGAGCTGGCCGCCGAACGCGCCCTGGAGCACACCGGCTGGGCGACGATCGTCAGCGCCCGGGGCGTGATCGAGGCGCGGGTCCTGGTCACCGACCGCATGGCTCCGCTGACCGTGCACGGCCGGACCCTGCACCAGGTGGGGCTGCCCTACCACTGGGGTCCGAACGGCTACAGCACGGGCGACGCGGCCAACGAGCTGGTGCACCTGTCCCTCGATCCGAACACGCACATCCAGGAGACCAAGGCGCTCGCCGTGGACATCCGGCCGGGACGGCGCCCGAGGGGACCGGCGGCCCCGGAACTGGTGCGGGAGTACCGGGCCCGTGCGGGCATCGACGAGCACACCGGCACGGAGCTGTGAGGCGCGTCCGGCGGGCGCGCACCGGTCAGCGCAGGACGACCGAGTGCGACCCGCGGGCGACCAGTTCGCCGATCACCGGCGCCCCCGGCACCTCGCCGGCCACGAGCAGTCCGCCGGAGGTCTGGGCGTCGGCCAGCAGCAGGCGGGTGTCGGCGTCGGTCTCCCCGAAGTCGGTGAACGGCGCGACCCACTCCAGGTTGCGCCGGGTGCCACCGCTGACGTAACCGTCCCGCACCGCCTCCCGGGCGCCGTCCAGGAAGGGCACGGCCGCGGTGTCGAGCACGGCGGTCACGCCGGAGGCCCGGGCCAGCTTGTGCAGATGGCCGAGGAGACCAAAACCGGTGACGTCGGTGGCGCAGACCGCTCCGGCGTCCAGGGCCGCCGCGGCGGCGTCCCGGTTGAGGGCGACCATCGTGGCGACCGCCTGCTCGAACCGCTCACCGGTCGCCTTGTGACGGTTGTTCAGCACCCCCAGGCCGAGCGGTTTGGTCAGCGACAGCGGTACGCCGGGCCGGCCGGCGTCGTTGCGCAGCAGCCGGCCGGGGTCGGCGAGGCCGGTGACGGCCATGCCGTACTTGGGTTCGGGGTCGTCGACGCTGTGGCCGCCGCCCACGTGGCAGCCGGCCTCGGCGGCGACGTGCAGGCCGCCGCGCAGCACCTCGCGGGCCAGCTCGAAGGGCAGGACGTCGCGCGGCCAGGCCAGCAGGTTGACCGCGAGGACCGGGATGCCGCCCATCGCGTAGACGTCGGAGAGCGCGTTGGCGGCGGCGATGCGCCCCCAGTCGTAGGGGTCGTCGACGACCGGGGTGAAGAAGTCGGCCGTGGACACCACGGCCCGCGCGGGACCGCCGGGCGGTGCGGGCAGGGTGACGACGGCGGCGTCGTCGCCGGTGGCCAGTCCGACCAGGAGCGGGAAGTCGCCGGTGGCGGTCCGCGTCCGGGCCAGCGGACCGAGTACGTCCTCGAGTTCGCCGGGCGGGATCTTGCAGGCGCAGCCGCCGCCGTGGGCGTACTGGGTCAGGCGGACGGCCGTGTCGCGCGTCGATGTCATGCCGGTGCTCCTTGGTGGTGAGGGACCCGGTGGTGACGGGACCCGGTGGTGACGGGCCGCGGTGGTGCCGGGCCGTGGCCGGGGGTCCGTGTAGCCTGGCCGGGCGGTGGAGGCGTGTGGGTGCCTGGTGGCCCTCCCGGTCTTCAAAACCGAGGTGTCCGAGGATCTCGGGCAGGCGGGTTCGATTCCCGTCCGCCTCCGTCCCCGCCGTTCGCGGGGGCCGGCCGGCAGCGCCGGCGCTGGTCGTCCACCCGCTCCGTCAGTCCTCGCGCGTCCAGGTGCTCCAGCAGCGGTACGGCCACCCGGCGGGTCGTGTCCAGCGCCCGGCGGGCCTCGCTGAGGGTGAACGGCTGGGGCAGCCGGGCCAGGACGGCGGCGGCCTCGGTGTCCGCACCCGGCAACAGCACGGTGTCGCCGACCCGCAGGAGCGCCCCGGCGGTGACGGCCGCGGCCAGCGCCCTGCGGGTGAGGCCGAGTTCGCTCAGCCGGTCCGCCTCGGGCGCTCGGAAGGGCGCACGGGCCAGGTCCCGGCGTACGGCGTCGACGGCGTCGCGCAGGCCCGGCGGCAGGGTGGGCCCGGTGGCGGACCCGTACAACCGCCCGTTCCTGCAGTGGACTTCGGGGCGGCCGGAGGTCCGGGCGAGGGCGTCGATCAGCGTCCGGTCGGGCAGGCCGAGCAGGCGGCGCGCGGCCTCGGCGGGCAGCCCCGGCTCCATCGGGTGCTGCCGGGCGTGCCGCTCGACCTCCTCGACGAGGCGCGCGCGCAGCCGTGCCCAGTGGCCGGCGTCGGCCAGCCAGTCCCCGGCGACGGGCTCGGCGGGCGGGGGCACTCCCATCGCGAGCAGTTCCGCACGCCGGACGAGCCGGCGCCGCCGGAGCTCGGCCGCGCCGTCCGGGCATCCGGTCGTCGCGGCCAGCTCCTCGGCGCGGGCGCGGCCGGCGCCCCGCCGGATCAGCGGTGGCGGACGCACGTCGAGGACGGTCACCGCGCAGGGGACGCGGGTGCCGCCCGGTTCGCGCAGGACGGCGCGGTCACCGACGCGCAGGGGCAGCGGGCGGCTCAGCGTCAGCCTCGCGGTGCCCGCGCCCAGCGGGCGGACGGTCACCGGCACCGCGGCCGTCCCGATGTGCAGCGTCGGGTTCCGGGGCAGTTCGGCGACCGGTTCCCCGGTGACGCGGACGTCGGTCAGCGCGGTGAGCAGCCAGCGGTCCGGTGACAGCAGGACGTGGCCCCGGCGCAGGCCGGCCTCGGCGGCCCCGTGCACGTCGACGGCCACCCGGGCCACTCCGCTCACGGCGGTGCGTTCCTCGTGCAGGCACTGCAGCCCGCGCACCCGCAGCTCCCCCGTGCCGTCCCCCGTGAGCAGCCGGTCGCCGACACGCAGGGTGCCCGCCCCGAGCGTGCCCGTCACCACCGTGCCGCGTCCGCGGACCGTGAAGGCCCGGTCCAGCCACAGCCTGACGTCCGCGTCGGCCGGCGGGACGGGCAGCGAACGGGCCATCCGCCCCAACTCGCCGCGCAGCTCGTCGAGTCCGGTACCGGTGACCGAACTCACCGCGACGGAAGGCACCTTGCCGAGCGAGGTGGCGGCGAGGCGTTCGACCGCGTCGGCCCGTGCGGGTCCGGGGTCGGCGAGGTCGCTGCGGGTCACCGCCAGGACCGCGTGCCGTACGCCGAGGGCGTCGATGATCGCCAGGTGTTCCTGTGTCTGCTGCTGCCAGCCCTGGTCGGCGGCGACCACGAAGAGCACGGCGGGCACCGGTCCGACGCCCGCCAGCATGGTGGCGACGAACCGCTCGTGTCCGGGCACGTCGACGAAGGCGAGGTCCCCGTCGTCTTCCGTACGGGTCCAGACGAATCCCAGGTCCAGGGTGAGTCCGCGCCGGCGCTCCTCCTCGTGGCGGTCGGGCTCCATGCCGGTCAGCGCCCGCACCAGAGCGGACTTGCCGTGGTCGACGTGACCGGCGGTGGCCACCACCTGCATGGCGCTCACCTCTCCGCCGCGGCGCGCACGGCCTCGGCCAGCCGCTCGTCGTCCTCGGCCGGTACGGCGCGCAGGTCGAGCAGGCAGCGGCCGCCCTCCAGCCGCCCGACCACGGGGGTCCGCCCGGTGCGCAGCGCGGCGGCGTACGCCTCGGGCAGGGACAGCGCGGCGCTGGGCAGCGTCACACCGGGGGCACCGCCGCCGCCCACCGTCGCGTCGCTCGGCACGGCCCGCGCGTCGACCCCGTCGGCGCCCAGCGCGGCGGCCAGCCGCTCGGCGCGCCGCGCGAGCCGCGCCGGGTCGGCGGCGAGGGCGCCGGCGGTCGGGGTGGCGGGTCCGGTCAGGGTGGCCTGCAGCGCGGCCAGGGTCAGCTTGTCCACCCGCAGAGCACGGGCGAGGGGATGCCGGGACACCGTCCGCACGAGGTCCTCGTCGCCGAGCAGCAGTCCGCACTGGGGTCCGCCGAGCAGTTTGTCGCCGCTGGCCGTCACCAGGGAGGCACCGGCCCGCAGATGGCTCTCGGCGTCCGGTTCCTCGCGCAGCACCGGGTGGGGCGCGAGCAGTCCGGAGCCGATGTCGACGACGACCGGGACGCCCAGCACGGCCAGTTCGGCGGTGCCGGCGGCGCGGGTGAATCCGCTGATGCGGAAGTTCGAGGGGTGCACCTTCAGGACGAAGCCCGTCTCCGGGCCGAGGGCGTCGGCGTAGTCGTCGACGGAGGTGCGGTTGGTGGTGCCGACCTCGCGCAGCCGGGCGCCGGTCGACACCAGCAGGTCGGGCAGGCGGAAGCCGTCGCCGATCTCCACCATCTCCCCCCGGCTGATGACGATCTCGCGGCCCGCGGCGAGCGCGGTCGCCGCCAGCACCAGTGCGGCGGCACCGTTGTTGACGACGTGCGCGGCACCGGCCGAGGGCACCCGGGCCCGCAGGGCGGCGAGTGCGGTGCGTCCCCGGCGGGCGCGTACGCCGGTGCCCAGGTCGAGTTCCACGTCCGTCGGACCGGCGGCGTCCCGCACGGCGCGGAGGGCCGCCTCGGACAGCGGGGCACGGCCGAGGTTGGTGTGCAGCAGCACCCCGGTCGCGTTGATCACCGGCCGCAGTCCGCCGGCCGTGGGCGGCAGGAGTCCTAGGGCCGTGTCCGTCACCTCCTCGGGCGGGACCGTTCCCGCCCTGGCCTGCTCCTGGGCCTGCCGGACGGCCGATCCCACCGCCTCGGGGCCGAGCCGGCGCACCGCCTCCGCGAGCCTCGGGTCCCGCAGCACGGTGTCGGTGCGGGGGATGCGCCGCCGGGCGTCCGGCGCCCCGCCGCCCCGAGTGCGGGCCGGGGCCGGCCCGCGTCGCGGCGCGGCTGCCTCCCGTACGGCCCGCTGGTCCACGTGCCCTCCCTGTCCGGCCGGTCCCGTTTGTCTGCCCGGGGAACGTCCATCGTCCCTCAGCGCCCAGCGGGGACGACACGACACGCCGGGGCGTTGCGGCACCCCCCTCAACGTTCATGGTGATGAACAGGAATCATGTACACATCCATTGACGCGTTCACGGCAAGCCCTTACGGTCCCGCTTGAAAGCGCTCTCCCCCCACTGTTCCCGCTCACCGAGTCCTGGTGTGCCCCGACCCACCTGGAGACACGATGCACGTGAGACCCCTGGCCGCATGCGCCGGCCTGCTGGCCGGCACCCTCGTCGCCCTGTCCGGACCCACGGCGCAGGCCGCGTCCGTCCGCCAGGAGGCCGAGAGCTCCCCGGCGGTCTGTACCGGCACCATCGACTCCGACTGGACCGGCTACTCCGGCAGCGGATTCTGCAACGGCACCAACAAGACCGGCGCCTACGCCCAGTTCACGGTCGACGCCGCCGCCGCGGGCACGGCGACGCTGAAGGTCCGCTTCGCCAACGGCACCACCGGAACACGGGCCGCGGACATCATCGTGAACGGCACCACCGTCGCCTCGGCCGCCTTCGAGACCACCGGCACCTGGACGGCGTGGACGACGAAGACGCTCACCGTGCCGGTGAGGGCGGGCGGCAACACCGTACGGCTCAGCCCCACCACCTCCGCCGGCCTGCCCAACGTCGACTACCTCGACGCCGAGGTGGTGGGCGACGGCACGACACCGCCGCCCGCCGGTTCCGCGCTGTACGTGTCGCCCACCGGCAGCGACGGCGCGGCCGGCACGCTGTCCGACCCCACGACGCTCACCGCCGCGATCGGCCGCGTCGCCCCCGGCGGCACGATCCACCTGCGCGGCGGGACCTACCGCTACGCACAGACCGTCACCATCCCGCAGGGCGACGACGGCACCTCCGCCGACCGCACGGAACTGTCCGCCTACCCGGGCGAGACCCCGGTGCTGAACTTCTCCGCGCAGAGTGAGGACCCGGCCAACCGCGGCCTCGCCCTGAACGCCTCGTACTGGCACATCAAGGGCCTCGTCGTCGAACACGCCGGGGACAACGGCATCTTCGTCGGCGGCAGCGGCAACGTCATCGAGCGCACGGTCACCCGCTTCAACCGCGACACCGGCCTCCAGCTCTCCCGGACGGCCTCCACGACGCCCCGCGACCAGTGGCCGTCGAACAACCTGATCCTGAGCGCGGAGTCGCACGACAACGCCGACTCCGACGGCGAGGACGCCGACGGCTTCGCCGCGAAGCTCACCGTCGGGCCGGGCAACGTCTTCCGCTACGCCGTGTCCCACAACAACATCGACGACGGCTGGGACCTCTACACCAAGATGGTCACCGGCCCCATCGGCCCGGTGACCATCGAGGACTCCCTCGCCTACAGGAACGGCACCCTCTCCGACGGCACCCAGAACTCCAGCGGTGACCGCAACGGCTACAAGCTCGGCGGCGAGGACATCGAGGTCGACCACGTCGTCCGGCGCAGCATCGCCTACGCCAACGGCAAGCACGGGTTCACCTACAACAGCAACCCGGGCTCGATGACGGTGTCGGACAACGTCAGCATCGACAACGCCCAGCGCAACTTCTCGTTCGACAAGGGCACATCGGTGTTCCGCGGCAACACCTCGTGCCGCGGCGACGACGGTTCGAACGACAAGACCGTGGGCGACGCCGACGGCACGAACCAGTTCTGGACCGGCTCGAACGGCTCCCGGTGCTCCGCCTACGGCGGTGCCCTGAAGTGGTCCTTCGCCTCGGACGGCCGCCTCGTCGTGACCTTCGGCGGCACCGCGGTGGCGCCCTGACCGACCCGGGCCGCCGGCCGGGCGCCCGCTCAGCCGGCGGTCCGCTCCACCGGGATCCACACCTCCGCCTCCGCCTCCGCCTCCGCCTGGGCCCCGTCCCCGGACACACGGACACGGAGGATCTCGGGGCCCGGTCTGCTCCGGTACGGGTTCGAGGGGAACCACTGCGTGTACACGTCACGCCACAGGTACTGGAGGGCCAGCGGGAACGGGCCGGAGCTGTCGAAGACCGCCCACGTCCCCGCGGGCACCTCGAGGACGTCCATGTCCCCGGGGGCCTCGGCCCCGGTCACCACCGCGTGGTAGTAGTCGAGTTCCGTCCCCTCGGCCCGGCTCGGGTCGAGCCGGTCGCTCACCCCCACGACGCCCTCCGGTTCCTGGTCGGACAGTTCCTCCAGGCGCCGCAGCGTCTCGGGGCCGACGCCCCGGACGAACTCGGCGATCGCCGGATTGACCCCCTCGTGGACCAGCGGCACCCGGGCCTTCCTGCCGACGACCCGGAACTCCTTCTTGTCGAGGATCCGGTACCGGATGCTGCTGCTCCCTTCCACGACGATCCGGAAGGACATCCGGGGCTGGGAGCGCAGCGCCGCACCGGTCCGCCGGGCCTCGCCGGGTCCGACACCGTGCATGGCGCGGAACGCCCGCGCGAAGGCCTCGCCCGAGCCGTAGCCGTGACGGACCGCCACCTCCAGCAGCGTCCGCTCACCGGCGAGCACCTCGGCCCCTGCCACCGTCAGCCGCCTGCGCCGGACGTACTCCGACAACGGCATGCCGGACAGCGCGGAGAACATGCGCCGGAAGTGGTACTCCGACGTCCACGCGATACGCGCCAGTTCCGCCGCGTCGACCTGCCGGTCGAGATGCGACTCGATGTGCTCCATGGCCTGGTTCAGCCGCTCCAGCACCCCGGCCTCCTTCCCTTCGGACCCGCTCACGCTACAGAGCGCTCGCGGGGGCGGACCCGACATCCTGTGCCCGGTCCGGTCGGGTCGGTGGAGGCGGGGGTGCGGGAAGGGCCGGGGTGGCGAGGGAGCGGCGGCGGCCGTGCCGGCCGGGGGCGGGGGCCGGCGGGGAGCGCCGGGCGTCACCGCGTGCCGCGCTCCTTGCGGGCCTGCTGGAAGGCGTCCGAGATGGTCTCCGCGGCCCCGGACAGGATTCCCTTGGTCGCGCCGTGGGCTCCCGACTCCTTCATGCGGCCCGGCAGCTCCGCCAGCCCGGCCGGCTTGCGCGGTCCTGCCTCCAGGTCGAGCCGGTTGCAGGCCTCGGCGAAGCGCAGGTAGGTGTCGACGCTGGCCACCACGATGCGTATGTCGATCTTCAGGATCTCGATGCCGACGAGGGAGACCCGTACGAAGGCGTCGATCACCAGACCCCGGTCGAGAATCAGTTCCAGCACGTCGTAGAGGCCGCTGGAGCCGCCCCCGCCGCCCTGCCGCGCCACTGTGGTCACCGCGACCAGTCCCTTCCCCAGATGGTGTGGGTCCGCCTCGGCGGCCTGCCGGCCTCCCGGTCCGCCGCGCGCGGGAGGCGGCCGCGGCCGCGGGCGCCCCACGGCTCTCGGCTGCCCGGCGGGCAGCGTCCCCCATGCGGATAACCGTTGCCCCGCCGGTCAAACAGGTGTCCGGGTCCGGGCGGAGTGCCCGTCGGGACCGGCCCGGCTCAGTTCTGCTCCGGATGCAGTCCCGGGCCGTCTCCGTGGCCGGTGAGCGGGGTCGGGGACAGGGCCGTCTGCTCCTCGCCGGGCTCCAGCAGGGTGTCCGCCGCACCGACGATCAGCGGATCGGGCTTGCCGACGACGTCCAGGTCCTTGGCCGGATAGTCGCAGCGGTAGAGCAGGCTCCGCATGGCCTCGAGCCGTCCGCGGCGCTTGTCGTTGTTCTTCACCACCGTCCACGGCGCGTGCACGGTGTCCGTGGCGCGGAACATGTCGACCTTGGCGGCCGTGTAGTCGTCCCAGCGGTCCAGCGAGGCCAGGTCGGTCGGTGAGAGCTTCCAGCGGCGCACCGGGTCGACCTGCCGGATGGCGAAGCGGGTGCGCTGCTCGGCGCGGGAGACGGAGAACCAGAACTTGACCAGCATGATGCCGTCGTCGGTCAGCAGTTGCTCGAACATCGGCGCCTGAGCCAGGAAGTGGCGGTACTCGGCGTCCGTGCAGAAGTCCATGACGCGTTCCACGCCGGCCCGGTTGTACCAGGAGCGGTCGAAGAAGACGATCTCCCCGCGGGCCGGCAGATGGGAGACGTACCGCTGGAAGTACCACTGCCCGGCCTCGCGCTCGGTGGGCTTCTCCAGGGCCACCACCCTGGCGCCGCGAGGGTTCAAACGTTCGGTGAAGCGCTGGATGGTGCCGCCCTTGCCGGCCGCGTCCCGGCCCTCGCACACCACGACGACACGCCGTCCGGTCTCCTTCACCCAGCGCTGCATCTTCAGCAGTTCGATCTGGAGCACGCGCTTGGTCCGCTCGTACTCGCTCCTGCGCATCTTGCGGTCGTAGGGGTAGTTCTCCCGCCACGTCTCGACGGGACTGCCGTCGGCGTTCAGCAGGAGCGGCCGCTCCGGCCGCCGGTCGTCCACGCGCAGCCCGTCCAGCAGCTCCGACTCCGTCGTACCGTCGTCGGACCCGCCGGTCCCCGTGCTCACCTTGCCGTCGTTCGCCACCGCACCGCCCTCTCTGCTCACAGCCCCAGTGCCCCGCAGGACGCCCGCGAACCGTGGCGCCGGTCCGGCGGCCGGGGCGCGCCCATGGCGTTCCCGCGCGTGACCTTCGCTGCCGCAAGACCGATACTGCCGAGAGCGGCACCCCAGCCGGGACCCGCCCGTCCGTCCGACCGCCGGAATCCGTTCCCGCCGTCGCGCACGCCGGGAGCACGACTGTCCGTGACCGCTCCGACCAGCACGAAGACTTCCCAGGAGGTACCCGTGAAGATGCTCATCAACGTCCACGAGACCGTTGTCGCGGACGCGCTGCGGGGTATGGCCGCCGCCCATCCCGAGCTGACCGTGGATGTCGAGAACCGGGTGATCGTGCGGCGGGACGCCCCCGTGGACGGGAAGGTCGCCCTGGTGTCCGGCGGCGGATCGGGGCATGAGCCGCTGCACGGCGGGTTCGTGGGCCCGGGGATGCTGTCGGCGGCCTGTCCGGGCGAGGTGTTCACCTCGCCGGTCCCCGACCAGATGGTGCGGGCCGCGGCCGCCGTGGACAGCGGGGCCGGGGTGCTGTTCGTCGTGAAGAACTACACCGGTGACGTGCTCAACTTCGACATGGCCGCCGAGCTGGCCGAGGACGAGGGCATCCGGGTCGCGAAGGTACTGGTCAACGACGACGTGGCGGTGACGGACAGCCTGTACACGGCGGGGCGGCGCGGCACGGGCGCCACGCTGTTCGTGGAGAAGATCGCGGGCGCCGCGGCGCAGGAGGGCCGCCCGCTGGAGCAGGTGGAGGAGATCGCCCGCCGGGTCAACGAGTCCTCCCGGAGCTTCGGCGTCGCGCTCAGTGCCTGCACCACGCCGGCCAAGGGCAGCCCCACCTTCGACCTGCCCGCCGGTGAGCTGGAGCTCGGCATCGGCATCCACGGCGAGCCCGGCCGGGAGCGGCGGCCGATGATGACCTCGGGCGAGATCGCCGAGGCCGCCGTGGAGGCGGTCCTGACCGACCTCGCCCCCCGCGGTCCCGTGCTGGTCCTCGTGAACGGCATGGGCGCGACGCCGCTGCTGGAGCTGTACGGCTTCAACGCCGAGGTGCAGCGGGTGCTCGCCGAGCGCGGCGTCGCCGTCGCCCGTACCCTCGTCGGCAACTACGTGACGTCCCTCGACATGGCGGGTGCCTCGGTCACCCTGTGCGAGATCGACGAGGAGCTGCTCGGGCTCTGGGACGCGCCGGTGAGCACGCCCGGGCTGAGGTGGGGCATGTGACGGTGGACGGGGAAAGGATCCTCACGTACCTACGAGGCAAGGAGACCCAGTGCTCGACGCCGACTTCTTCCGCCGCTGGATGACGGCGACCGCCGCGTCGGTCGACCGCGAGGCGGAGCGGCTCACCGCCCTCGACTCGCCCATCGGCGACGCCGACCACGGCAGCAATCTGCAACGCGGGTTCAGGGCCGTGACGGCCACGCTGGAGAAGGAGGCCCCCGGCACGCCCGGTGCGGTCCTGACACTCGCCGGGCGGCAGCTCATCTCGACGGTCGGCGGCGCCTCGGGACCCCTGTACGGCACGCTGCTGCGCCGCACCGGCAAGGCGCTCGGCGACGCCGCCGAGGTGAGCACGGAGCAGCTGGCCGACGCCCTGCGGACGGGGGTGGACGCGGTCCGGACCCTCGGGGGCGCGGCGCCGGGCGACAAGACGATGATCGATGCCCTGGTGCCGGCCGTGGAGGCCCTCGGTGACTCCTTCGCCGCGGCCACCGCCGCCGCCGAGGAGGGTGCCGTGGCGACCACTCCCATGCTGGCGCGCAAGGGCAGGGCGAGTTATCTGGGCGAGCGCAGCATCGGGCACCAGGATCCCGGTGCCACGTCCGCGGCGCTGCTGATCGCGGGACTTCAGGAGGCGTCCGGTGAGTGACGAGAGGCTGGTCGGGATCGTGCTGGTGTCGCACAGCGCCGAGGTCGCCGCGTCGGTGGCCGAGCTGGCGAAGGCGCTGTCGGGTGGTGGCGTGGCGGTGCCGGTGGCGCCGGCGGGCGGCACCGCGGCCGGCGGGTTCGGTACCAGTTCCGAGCTGGTGTCCGCCGCCGCCGCGTCCGTGGACCGGGGTGCGGGCGTCGCCGTGCTGGCCGATCTGGGCAGCGCGGTGCTCACCGTGAAGGCCCTGCTGGCCGAGGGGGACGAGCTGCCGGACAACACCCGCCTGGTGGACGCCCCGTTCGTCGAGGGCGCGGTGGCCGCGGTCGTGACGGCGGCGACGGGCGCGGACGTCGCGGCGGTGGAGGCGGCGGCCGCGGAGGCGTACTCCTACCGGAAGGTGTAGCGCGCCGGGGCGGGAGGTCGTCGCCCCGGCCGCTCAGTCTCCGTCGACGAAGTGGCGGGCCAGCCGCTCCCCCGTGCGCCGGGTGGCGGCCGTGTCCTCGATGGGCCCGGTCCCGGTGTCCTTGAAGACGATGTACGTCACCCCGGAGGCGACGCCGCCGGTGCTCGGGTCGGCGGGCACGCCGAGGGCCTCGGCGGCCGCGTAGGACGCCTCGCCGATGATGTCGCGCGGGCCGACGTCGCCGACGACCGCGTAGCCCACCCGGTCCCCGTGGACGAGGGCCACGACCGAGCCGCCCTGCACCCCGTCCGCCCGGTGGTCCCAGATGCCGCTGGGCTGGGGCACGACGACGTAGGGCAGCTTCTCCGCGTCCAGCGGGCCGCCGTCGGACCGGGTCCAGGCCGTGGCGTCGGTGAAGTGCGGGTCGGTGCGGGCGTTGCAGTGCTTGCCGCGCCGGCCGTCGCAGTCGATGTCCAGGTCGGCCTGCCAGAACACGGCGTCCCGGGTGCCGCAGACCGGGATGTCCGCCGGGGTGCCCGCGTCGCTGCGGTAGCGGCCGCGGGAGACGGGCGTGCAGTCCCGGGTCCTGGCCAGCAGGTCGGCGGCGCGGACGGGCTCCTCGGACGCGCCGTCCGCCGGCCGGGGACCGGCGTCGCGGCGCGGTACCGGCCGGACAGCGGAGCGGGAGCCGGCCCCGCGCTCCGGCCTGAGGCGGGAGAGGACCTCGGGCACGGACGCCGCCCGGGGCCGGGGGCCGGCCTCCGGCGTGGGCCGGGTCTGCGCGTGCGGCCCCGGCCGGGACGGCAGGGGTGCGGCGGGGAACGCCGTGGGGGCGAGCAGGGCGGCGCTGGCCGCGACCAGTGTCAGCGACTGGACACGCACGTTGGGGCCTCTCCTGGGGGACATGGACGGACACTCGGCCCCATCTGTCCCCGGATCGGGCGCGCGGACCACCAGGACAGGGCCAGACGGTGCACACCCGGGACGCGTCGGGCGGCGGGCGGGCCGGCTCGGGTGCCGGTCACGGCCCGCCCGGCCGCCCGTGCCGGCGCGGGATCAGCGACGACAGCGGCCCGCGCCGCCGGCCGCAACTCCCGTGTCCTCGCGGGCAGTCGGGCCGTCAGTGGGTTCAGGATACGTAACCCCTCCGGGTGATCGCTCGGGACCACCCTCTTGATGTGATCGCGTCACGACGGCATATTGGTCCGGACCATTGCCGTCTGGCCGCCCCGGGAGGCAGAGCCATGCGAGGCGTTCCCGTTCCCGCCGTCCACCACGTCCCGCCCGGCTCCGTCCTGCGCCGCGGTCTCCTGCTCTGCGGCGCCCTCGCGCTCGTCTCGTCCTGCGGCTGGGGCACGGGCGGAGACAGCGGGGGCGACCGTCCGCCCGGGGCACCGACGGGCGTCACCGCCGCGGCGGGCAGCGCGACGAGCGTGCACGTGATGTGGAACGCCGTCGGCGAGGCCGAGACGTACGAGGTGTACCGCGGCTCCACCAAGGTGAAGGAGGTGCCGGCCGCCGACCGCATGACCGACGTCACCCGGCTCCGCCCGTCGACCGCCTACGTCTTCACCGTGCGGGCGCGCGACGCCGGCGGGCGGCTCGGGCCGAGCAGCACGGAGGTCCGGGCGACGACCCCGGCGGCCGCGGCGGCGGACCGCACCGCTCCCACGGTTCCGACGGGTGCGCACGGCCGGGCGGCGGGCAGCCGGGCGGTCCAGCTCACCTGGTCCGCCGCGACGGACGACCGGGGCGTCGTCTCGTACGACGTCTACCAGGGCGGCGCGAAGGTCCACAGCGTCGGCGGCGCCCAGACCGCGGCCGTCGTCACCGGACTGCGCCCGGGCACCCGCTACGCGTTCACCGTCCGGGCGCGGGACGCCGCCGACAACGTCTCCCCCGCCAGCGCCGCGGTCCGCCTCGCCACCCCGGGCTCGGACGACGGCCGCGCCACCGCGCCCACCGGCCTGCGCGCGGCGACCCACCGCGCCGACGGGGCCTACTACATCGACCTCGGCTGGGTGCCGCCACGGACGGACGGTGTGGTCACCGAGTACGAGATCCACCTGGACGGCAGCCGGGCCACCTCGCTCGTGTACGGCGGCGACGCGCCGCGCGACCGGGCCGAGTACAGCTTCTACGCCGGGCAGGAGGCCGGCGTCTCGCACCGGGTGCGGCTCCGCGCCAGGCTGCCCGACGGCACCTGGGGCGGTTTCTCGGCGGAGCGGACGGTGACGACGGGCGGGCAGCGGTGACGTCCCGCCGGCCGCCCGCACGGCCGGCGGGCGCGTCACCTGGCCGGTCCCGTTCCGCATGCGGGCCCGGCCGCCGCCCTGTTGGCTGCCTCTGAGGGGCACGGGCGATCCGATCGGGCGGCGCAAGGCATGTCCCGACCGTGCCGCCGGAGGGCAGTCCACATGCGCATCCCGTCACCACTTCTCCGCTCCGGCCTGACCGTCGCGGCCGCCGCGGTGCCCATCGCCCTGGCCACCGGGCCGGCCGCCGCGGGTCCGGGGATCTCGGTGAGCACCACCGGGAGCACGGTCTCGGTCACGACCACCGCCTGCGCACAGCTGAACGGAAGCTGGGGCACGGCCTCGCTGCTCACCGGCGGCCAGGGCAGCTTCGCCGAGGGCCGTCAGGTCGCGCTTTCGGGGAGCGCCGCGGGCCAGTCCGCCGCGTGGTCGGGCATCGCACCGGGCACCTACACGGTCGTCGTGGTGTGCTCGAACAACAGCACCGCCGGCACCCAGACGGTCATCGTGTCCTCGGCGCCCTCGCCCTCCGCCTCCCCCGGCCGGCCCGCCTCCCCCTCGCCGTCCGCCTCGCGCGGAGTCCTCGGCGGTCTCGGCGGGGCCGTCCAGGACCACGGCACGGCCACCCTGGTGACGGGCGGCGCGCTGGTGGGGAGCGGGGTCATCGCGGCGGCCTGGTTCCTGCGCCGCCGCTCGAAGCCGTACCGGTTCTGAGCGCGTCCGGCGGGCGTCAGGACGGGCCGTCGCCCGGCAGTCCGGTCAGTTCCGCCAGCGCGTGCCGGAGCCACTGGGTCCAGAAGGTCTCGAGGTCGATGCCGGCGCGCAGCACCAGGTGCCGCAGCCGGTCCTCGGCGCTGTCCTTCCCGGGCGGGAAGTCGCGCTTCTCGATCTCCTCGTACTCCGACAACTGCCTCTCGTGCAGCTCCAGATGGCGACGCAGGTCCGCCTCGATGCCGCTGGTGCCGACCACTGCGGCCGCCCGCAGCCGCAGCAGCATGGTGTCCCGCATGGGGCGCGGGTCCTGCGGGGCGGCGGTCCACCGGGCCAGTTCGTCCCGGCCCGCGGGCAGGACCTCGTAGCTCTTCTTCTGTCCGCGCGCGGGCGCCTGCGCGGGCAGTGCGCGGATCAGCCCCTGGGCCTCCAGCCTTCCCAGCTCGCGGTAGATCTGCTGGTGCGTCGCCGACCAGAAGTAGCCGATCGACTTGTCGAACCGGCGGGTCAGCTCCAGCCCCGACGACGGCTTTTCGACCAGGGCGGTGAGGATCGCGTGCGGGAGTGACATGGGCTCATCCTAGGGACGGCCCACGCCGCTCCCCCGCGCCTCCTACAGCGCCGCCGCCACCTCGGTGCCCTGCTTGATGGCGCGCTTGGCGTCCAGTTCGGCGGCCACGTCGGCGCCGCCGACGAGATGGGCGCTGCGCCCGGCGGCGACCAGCTCCTCGTACAGGCCGCGGCGCGGCTCCTGTCCGGTGCACAGGACGACCGTGTCGACCTCGAGCACCGTGGACTCGTCGCCGATCGTGACGTGCAGGCCGGCGTCGTCGATGCGGTCGTAGCGGACGCCCGGGACCATGGTGACGCCGCGGTGCCTGAGCTCGGTGCGGTGGATCCAGCCGGTGGTTCTGCCGAGTCCGGCGCCGACCTTGGAGGTCTTGCGCTGGAGCAGGTGGACGGTGCGCGGCGGGGCCGGGCGCTCGGGTGCGGCGAGGCCGCCGGGCGCGCGGTACTCGGTGTCGACGCCCCACAGGCGGAAGTACGTCTCGGGGTCCTCGTGCGCCTTGTCGCCGCCGTCGGTGAGGAACTCGGCGACGTCGAAGCCGATGCCGCCGGCGCCGAGGATCGCGACCCGGTCGCCGACGGGGGCGCCGTCGCGCAGGACGTCCAGGTAGCCGACGACACAGGGGTGGTCGACGCCGGGGATGTCCGGCGTGCGCGGGGTGACGCCGGTGGCGACGACGACCTCGTCGTGGCCGGTGAGGTCGTCGACTCCGACCCGGGTGTTCAGCCGTACGTCTACGCCGTGCGCGTCGAGCTGGGTACGGAAGTAGCGCAGCGTCTCGTCGAACTCCTGCTTGCCGGGGACCTTGCGGGCGACGTTCAGCTGCCCGCCGATCTCGCTCGCGGCGTCGAACAGGGTGACCATGTGGCCGCGTTCGGCCGCGCTCACGGCGCAGGCCAGCCCGGCGGGTCCGGCGCCGACGACCGCGACGCGCTTGCGCCTCCGGGTCGGGGAGAGGACCAGTTCGGTCTCGTGGCAGGCGCGCGGGTTGACCAGGCAGGAGGTGATCTGCCCGCTGAACGTGTGGTCCAGGCAGGCCTGGTTGCAGCCGATGCAGGTGTTGATGGCCTCGGGCCGGCCGGCCTCGGCCTTGGCGACGAAGTCGGGGTCGGCGAGCATCGGGCGGGCCATCGACACCATGTCCGCGGTGCCCTCGGCGAGCAACCGCTCGGCCACCTCGGGGGTGTTGATGCGGTTGGTGGTGACCAGTGGCACTGACACCTCGCCCATCAGCCGCTTGGTCACCCAGGTGTACGCGCCGCGCGGCACGGAGGTGGCGATGGTGGGGATGCGGGCCTCGTGCCAGCCGATGCCGGTGTTGATGATGGTCGCTCCGGCGGCCTCGACGGCCTTGGCGAGCGTGACGACCTCCTCCAGCGTCGAGCCGCCGGGGACCAGGTCGAGCATGGACAGCCGGTAGACGAGGATGAAGTCCTCGCCGACCGCCGCGCGCACCCGGCGGACGATCTCGACGGGGAAGCGCGTGCGGTTCTCGTAGGAGCCGCCCCAGCGGTCGGTGCGCCGGTTGGTGCGCTCGGCGATGAACTCGTTGATCAGGTAGCCCTCGGAGCCCATGATCTCGACGCCGTCGTAACCGGCCTCGCGGGCGAGGCGGGCGGCGCGGACGTAGTCGTCGATCGTGCGCTCGACCTCGTCGTCGGTCAGCTCGCGGGGCACGTGCGGGCTGATCGGCGCCTGGAGCGCGCTCGGCGCGACCAGGTCGGCGTGGTAGGCGTAGCGGCCGAAGTGCAGGATCTGCATCGCGATCCGGCCGCCCTCACGGTGCACGGCCTCGGTGACGACCCGGTGCCGCGCGGCCTCCCCTTCGGTGGTGAGCTTGGCGCCGCCCTCGTAGGGCCGGCCCTCGTCGTTGGGGGCGATGCCGCCGGTGACGATGAGGCCCACCCCACCGCGGGCCCGGGCGGCGTAGAAGGCGGCCATGCGCTCGAAGCCCCGCTCGGCCTCCTCCAGGCCCACGTGCATGGAGCCCATGAGGACCCGGTTGGGCAAGGTGGTGAAGCCCAGGTCGAGCGGGCTCAGCAGGTGGGGGTAACGGCTCATCGGGCCCTCCGTGCGCGGTGTGGTGCCTCTGTTGTAGAGGACGGCCGCCTCTTTGTGCAACTAGTTGCACAAAGAGGCGGCGCACGCCACACCGCCGCGTCCGGCGGGCCTCGGTCAGCGGCTCTCCAGCCGTACGTGCAGTTCGCGCTCCTGGTCACCGGAGGCCGTGCTCATGTCCTGCACGGTGAACAGGGAGTCGAGGGTGGTGCGGAACCGTTCGATCGCCCAGTAGCCTCCCTGCACGTCGGCCTCCACCGACGCGTGGAGCCGGGTCGGACCGCACTCGCCCTGGTGGGTGTCGGCCACGTCGAAGGTGCCGAGCCACACGGTCGGGCGCACCTCGTCGTACTCCCGGGTCACGTCGCCCGCGTGCCGGTCGGACGAGAAGCACGCGCACAGGGCGTCGAACACGGTGCAGGCGTCCTCCTTGTCGCACCCGCTCAGCTCCACCGAGACGGACTCCGGATGCATTCGCTCGCCGTCCATCGTGATCGCTCCTCTCCTGGCCGCGGTGCGGTGCCGCGGGCCGCTCCACGGCGTGGACGCCCCACGGAGACCGCACCCGTACCCCCAGAAAAGCACCACCCGGGGCGGAGCACTACCGGCGCGGGCCGGCGGCCGGCTCAGCCGCGCGTGAACCGGTACGTCTTGCTGTCGGTCAGCACGCAGAAGCCCGGGGAGACGACGATCACGCGCAGGGTGCCGGTGCGGCGGTCGTAGTCGATGCCCTCCGCCTCGAAGCTGCCGGAGCAGGAGCTGCGCAGCGGCAGCTGCCGCAGGGCGGTGACGTGGCCCGTGACGTCGGCGGCGCCGGTCGGCGCGGCCGAGAGGTCGATCCTCAGCAGCGGCTTGGTGAGGCCGAAGAGCGTGCCCTCGGGGTCGTCGGAGGAGCACAGCAGGGTGGTCGCGTCGAGGAAGTCGCAGCCCTGGACGTCGCGCACGGCGTGGTCCAGGCGGACGGTGGCCGCCTGCGGCAGGTTCGCCGAGGGCGAGGTGTCCGGGTTGACGCCGGGCGTCGGGAAGACCAGCAGCCGGTCCATGGTGCCCCACTCGCCGGAGAGCATCCACCGGCCGTCCGGCGAGATCGCGACCCAGGAGTTGTTCAGCGCCTCGCCCGCGCTCAGCGTGTGCACGTACTCCGACCAGCGCCCGTCCGGCGCCTGCACGCGGAACAGCTTCGCGTTGCCGTCGTCGCGCTGGTACGGCTCGACGTAGTACCCGTCGTAGGACGCGTCGGGATCGCCGACGTGGTTCCAGCCCCGGCCGGCGAGACCCCAGTCGACGGTGCCGATCCCGGTGTAGCGGTTGGGACTGCCCGCCGGCACTTCCACCGAGGCCAGCCCCTGGCTCTCGGTGAGCGGATCGGCCCGGTCCGAGCCGGCCTCCGTCCAGGTGCCGGCGGCGGGGGCGGCTGCCGTGGCGGGCGGAGCGGCGAGGAAGAGGGCGAGGGCGGCGAGTCCGGTCAGGACGGCATGACGGCGCAGCCGGGCGCGCAGAGGCATGGGTCGGCTCCTCGGTGGGGGGGGGTGGGCGGCACGCACTCGGCGCACAGTGTGACCGGCCCCCCACAGTCATGTACAGACCAAAACGCACCGGATGCGGACGTCCCGTGGAGCGGTCGCCGCCGCGCGGGGAGATGCTGGAAGGAACGGCGGATGCCTCGGAGAGGGGGCTCCGTGTGCGGTGGAACGCGGTAGAACGGGGAGTCGGTACCGGTAGGACGTGCCGCGTGGAACGGCGAAGGCGGGGCGTGGGATGAATGCGACCGGGTCTGCCGGAATCGAGGGCGCCGTGCCACCGCGCGGACCGATGCGCCCCAGCGGACTGCTCGACGTGCTGAACGTGGCCTCGGTGGTGCTGGACACCGAGGGCAGGATCGTCCTGTGGAGCCCGCAGGCCGAGGAGTTGTTCGGTTACTCCGCCCAGGAGGCACTGGGCGAGTACGCCGCCCGGATCATGGTCCACGAGGAGCACGTCGACCTCGCCGTGAAGCTGTTCACCGAGGTGATGCGGACCGGCCGGAGCTGGGCCGGAGCCTTTCCCGTCCGCCGCAAGGACGGCGGCACCCGGCTGGTGGAGTTCCGGAACATGCGGCTGCTCGACGACCGGGGCGACGTCTACGCGCTCGGGCTCGCCGCCGACCGGTCGACCGTGCGCCGGCTGGAGCGCGACGTGGCACTGTCCGCCCGGGTGATCACGCAGTCCCCGATCGGGCTGGCCGTCCTGGACACGGAGCTGCGGTACGTGTCAGTCAACCCGGCGCTGGAGCGGATCAACGGTGTCCCCGCGGAGGCCCACATCGGCCGGACGGTCCGGGAGGTGCTGCCGCAGGTCGACACCGACGCGCTGGAGGGCGCGGCACGCAGGGTGCTGGAGACCGGGCGGCCGGTCATCGACCGGTCCGCGACCGGCCGGACCCCGGCCGACCCGGACGAGGACCACGCCTGGTCGGTGTCGCTGTACCGGCTGGAGGACGCCTTCGGTGCGGTGCTGGGCGTGGCCGTCTCGATCGTGGACGTCACCGAGCAGTACCGGGCGGGCGTGGAGGCCGAGGCCGCGCGGCGCCGGCTCGCCGCCGTCGCCGACGCCTCCGCCAGGATCGGCACCACCCTGGAGCTGGACCGCACGGCCCGTGAACTCGCCGAAGTGGCCGTGCCGGACCTCGCCGACATAGCGGCGGTGGATCTGCTGGAGGCCGTGGTCAAGGGCCGGCGCAGCACCCTGAGCCCGGCCGAGCCGGCGGTGATCAGGGCCCTGGCCGTCCAGGCGGACGACGCCCCCGATGCGCTGCGGGCGGCCGACCCACCCGGACAGGTCGCCAGGTACGGGCCGGACCGCCTGGTCACCGAGTGCGTGCGCACCGCCCGGCCCGTGCTGGTGGCACGGGTGACGGACGAGGACCTGGGCCGTATCGCCCGCTCCCCCGAGGCGACCGGGATGCTGCGCCGGGCCGGCGTGCACTCGTACCTGGCCGTGCCGCTGATCGCGCGCGGCGAGGTGCTCGGCGCCCTGGACCTGAAGCGGATCGGCAATCCGCTGCCGTTCGACGAGGACGACCTGCTGCTGGCCCGGGAACTGGCGTCGCGGGCGGCGGTGCAGATCGACAACGCCCGTTGGTACCAGAACGCCCGCGACGCCGCCCTCACCCTGCAGCGCAGCATGCTGCCGAGCCACCCGCGGGAGACGGGCGGTCTGGAGGTCGCCTCCCGCTACCAGCCCGCCGAGGCCACCAGCGAGGTCGGCGGCGACTGGTTCGACGTGATCCCGCTGGAGGACCGCAAGACGGCGCTCGTCGTGGGCGACGTGATGGGCAGCGGCATCGCGGCGGCGGCGTCCATGGGGAGGCTGCGCACCGCGACGAACACGCTGGCCGCCCTGGACCTGGACCCGGCGCTGCTGCTCGAACACCTCGACCGGACCACGGCCGGTCTCGACCATGCCATCGCGACCTGCCTCTACGCCGTCCACGACCCGCACGCCCGGCAGTGCCGCATCGCCAACGCCGGGCACCTGCCGCCGGTGCGGGTGCGCGCCGGCCGCCCTCCGGAGCTGCTGGACCTGCCCACCGGGGTGCCGCTCGGGGTGGGCGGCGTCGCCTTCCGCACCACCACGGTCGATCTGGACCCCGGCGACCGGCTGGTGCTCTACACCGACGGACTCGTCGAGACGCGGCAGCAGCCGATCGACGAGCGGCTGGCCGCGCTGCTGGCCGTGCTGGAGGGCCCGGACCGTCCTCTGGAGGAGGTCTGCGACCTGCTCCTGCGCACGCTGCCCGAGCCGCGGAACTCCGACGACGTGGCCCTGCTGATCGCACGGGCCACGCCGCCGGAGTAGACCCGCGCCCCGTTACCGCCCGACGCCGACCACCACATGGGCGTAGAGCTCGTCGCTGACGGCGAGGCGGGTGGTCAGGCCGGCGCGGGTGAAGGCCTCGACGGCGGCCTGAGCCTGGCGTTCACTCGTCTCGACCAGCAGGCAGCCGCCGGGCGCGAGCCAGCCGGACGCCTCGGCGGCGACCCGGCGGAGCACGTCGAGACCGTCGGAGCCGCCGTCGAGGGCGACCAGCGGCTCGTGGTCGCGGGCCTCGGCGGGCAGCAGGGCGACCTCACCGGTGGGGACGTAGGGCACATTGGCGGCGAGTATGTCGACTCGGCCGCGCAGCGCGACGGGCAGCGCCTCGAACAGGTCGCCGGTGTGCACGTGGCCGCCGGCGGCGGCGAGGTTGCCGCGGGCGCAGCGCACCGCGGCCGGGTCGACGTCCGCGGCGTGCACCTCGGGCCGGTCGAGGGCGGCGGCCAGGGCCGCTCCGACGGCGCCCGAGCCGCAGCACAGGTCCACCACGACGCCCGCGTCGGGCGCGTGGGCGAGGGCCTCGGCCACCAGGAACTCGGTACGGCGCCGTGGGACGAAGACGCCGGGGGCCACGGCGATGCGCAGTCCGCGGAACCCGGCCCAGCCGAGGACCAGTTCGAGAGGCAGGCCGGAGACGCGGCGGTCGACCAGGCCGGCGAGTTCGCCGGGGGTGCGGGCGGCGTCGATGATCAGCTCCGCCTCGTCCTCGGCGAAGACGCACCCCGCGGCGCGGAGCGCGGCCACGACGGAGTCACGGGAGGGGAAGGCGGAGTCGGAGGAGGACGCGGAGAAGAGTGGAGGCATGGAAGCCGGGAGCCTTTCGAGAACCGAAGGGCGCTCTCCCGGTCACCCGTTGCCGGTGACCGCGCTGCCGAGAGGTGAGAGCACCCGGGCCGACACAGCGGTAATGGGTCTCACCTCCCAGGTGTCCGGCGGCCGGGACGGTCCGCGGCCGTCGGTCACACTACCCCAACGATCAGACGCCGACGGTCTCCTCGGCCTCTTCCTCCGCCTCCTCCCGCTCCTCTTCCCCGGCCTTCCCGCCGGCTGCCGCTTCCGCCTGCTCCCCGTCCGGCCGCGCGTGCTCCGGACGGTCCGGGGCGACGGCCCGCTCGCGGAGGGCGGCGACACCGGTCACCACGAGGCCGAGCAGCAGCCAGGCGACCAGCGTCCAGACGCTGCGGCCCAGTCCGTCGCCGTCGAAGTACAGCAGGCTGCGGATGCCCTCGACGAAGCCGGCGCCGTTCCAGAAGGCGTGCAGGGTGCCGAAGAAGCCGTTCTGCAGCTCGGGCCGGAACAGGCCGCCGGAGGAGGTGAAGTTGAGCATCACGAACAGCACCATCATGGCGAGGGTGGTCCACCGCTTGAGGAAGGTGTGCAGACCCACGCCGATGAACAGGATGCCCGCGGCGTAGAGCCAGGCCATGCCCCACAGGCCGGCCAGGTCGTGGTGCGCGAGGTGGAAGACGGGCCCGGCGAGCAGGGCGCCGATGCCGGCGACCACGGCCGAGACGCCGAGCGTCAGCAGGGCGCGGATCCGCATCGGCAGCGCCGACCCGGCGGCGCCGAGCGCGGCCACGGAGGCGTAGGAGCCGATGCTCACCGCGATCAGCAGGAAGAACAGGCCCTGTCCGGTGGGGTCGTCGTCGACCGGGACGGCGACGTCGGTGACCTTCAGCGGGACACCCTGCCGCTCGGCGAGCGGGGTGAAGACCTTCTCCGCGGCCAGGGCGCCCATGTCGGAGGCGGCGGTGGCCACGACGGCCTCGGGCGCCTTCCCGCCGGGCACGTAGACGCCGGTGATGGCACGGTGCCGGAGCAGGTCGACGGCGTCGGCCCGGGTCGGGACGGTCCGTACGTCGAGCGCGTCGCCGCCTTCGTCCTTGACCGTCTGGGCGAGCACCTTGGCCTCGGGGCCGGAGCCGACGACGGCGACCGGCAGGTGGTTCGGCTCGGGGGTGACGAAGGCCCCCATGTAGGCGAGCCCCATCCCGATGCACATCAGCAGCGGAGTGATCAGGTGTGTGAGCACGTGGCGCAGGGCGTGCGACCTCATCGGCCCGCGACCTCCAAAGGTTGGCTTATACAACTCATCTTCAAGTTGTACTATACAACCAACACTGCGAGGGAGGATCCGTGACGGCAGCCGACAGGCCCGACGAGACGACCGCCACCCCCGGCGCCCGTGCGGCGGACGCGGCCGTGGAGACCATCCAGCGGGAGATGACGGCCTTCGCCCGCCGTGCCCGCGCCTCGGCGGGGCGCATGCACCCCGAGCTGTCGCTGGTGTCGTACACGCTGCTGGGGCACCTGGAGGAGCGGGACGGCTGCCGGGCCACGGACCTGGCCGCCCACTACGCCCTGGACAAGTCCACCGTGAGCCGCCAGGTGGCCGCCCTGGAGCGCATCGGCCTGGTCGAGCGGCGCGTCGACCCGGACGACCACCGCGTCCAGGTCCTGCACCTGACGGACGCCGGCCGCAGCATCCTGGCGCAGGTCACCGAGAGCCGCAGGACCGCCTTCCGGGAACGGCTCGCGGACTGGTCCGCCGAGGACCTGACCCGCTTCGCCGCGTACCTGGAGCGCTACAACGCGTGGCAGCAGGCCGGGCCCGGCGAGGACCGGGACCGAGCTGCCGTCGCGGGCACGTACCGTTGACCGCGTACGCACCGATCACGCCGACCGCGGGCCCTCCTCCCCGTCGGCCGAAAGGCCCCGCCGCATGAACACCACCCGAGGCTTCACCGGGCGCGCGCGCTCCGCCCGGCCCGGGCTTCCGCCCGGCCAGTACGACGCGGGCGACGACTGGCCCGTACTGTCCGCCGAGGTCACGCCCGACCTGGCCCCCGACGACTGGTCCTTCCGCGTCGGCGGGCTGGTGGCCGGGCCCCGCACCTGGAAGTGGGCCGATCTCGACGCCCTGCCCCCCTCGGCCTACGCGGGCGACATCCACTGCGTGACCGGCTGGTCGAAGTTCGGCGTGCGGTTCGCGGGCGTGTCCCTGGACACCTTCCTGGACGCGGCCGGTCCGCTGCCGGCCGCCACGCACGCCGTCGCCTACGCCCACACCGGCTACACCGCGAACCTGCCGCTGGCGGACCTGACCGGCGGGCGCGCCTGGATCGTGCGGGAGTACGACGGGCGGCCGCTGGCCCCCGAGCACGGCGGTCCGGCGCGGCTGGTGGTGCCGCACCTGTACTTCTGGAAGAGCGTCAAGTGGATCGCGGGCCTGGAACTCCTCGACCACGACGAGCCGGGTTTCTGGGAGCAGAACGGCTACCACGCACGCGGCAATCCCTGGGAGGAGCAGCGGTACTCCGGTGACTGAGACGGTGACGACACACAGGGCACCCGCCTTCACCCCACCGACGCGGTTCGCCGTGCCCGGGCGCATCGAGGTGGACGGCGGGGCGGCCGGGACGTGGCAGACGGCCACGCTGACGGAGATCCGCCGCGAGACGCCACGCGCGGCCACCTTCCGGCTGGCGGTGCCCGGCTGGGCGGGCCACCTGCCCGGCCAGCACCTGATGCTGCGGCTGACGGCGCCCGACGGGTACGTGGCCCAGCGCCACTACTCCCTGGCGTCCGCACCCGACGACTCGGGGCACATCGAGCTGACCCTCGACCACGTGGCGGACGGCGAGGTGTCGGGCTGGTTCCACACGGTGGCCCGGCCCGGTGACCGGATCGAGGTGCGGGGCCCGCTGAGCGGCTTCTTCGCCTGGCCCGGCGACCGTCCCGCACTGCTGCTCGGCGCCGGCTCCGGCGTGGTGCCGCTCATGTCGATGGTGCGCCACCGGCGGGCACGGGGACTGCGGGTGCCGGTGCGGCTGCTGGTGTCGGCGCGCAGTCCGGAGGAGCTGATCTACGCGCGGGAGTTCGGCGCGGAGACGACGCCCCTGTTCACCCGGAGCGCTCCCGAGGGGACGCCGGTGGGGCGGCTGGCGGCCACGCACCTGGCGCCCCTGCTCGCCGACCCGCCCGCCGGGGGCTGGGAGGCGTACGTCTGCGGCTCGAACTCCTTTGCGGAGCACGCCTCGCGGCTGCTGGTGGCGGCGGGACAGCCGGTGGACCGGATCCGCATCGAGCGCTTCGGCTGACCCCGCGGCGGGCCGTGTTTCCCCGGCTCTCCGGTGGGGCACTTGGGCGGCGGCACGGCCGTCCGGCGACGCGGCGCGAGCGACGCGTCGGACGGTGAGCGGTACCTGCCGGACGGGCATCCAACCTGTGCGGACACTCGCACGCGTGACGCGACGGGGACGACGGCGGCCCACGCACGGCCACTTGTCCGGTCCTCCGGTCGCGGTGATCGCGAGGAGGTCGACATGCGAACAGGGGTGCGCGGCTGGCGCTGGCGGCGCAATCCGCTGCGGCGCCGGTCGGACGTCGTCGAGGCGTGGACCGCTCTGGTCGTCGCCGTCCTGCTGGTCGTCGGTGCCCCGCTGCTGGGGGCGGTCGCGGCCCGGTGGGCCCAGGGAACGGCGCAGGCGGTCGCGGCGCAGCAGCGCGCCGAGCGCCACCGGGTCCAGGCCACGGTGGTCGAACGCCTCCCCGAGACCCTGTCGTCGGTGGAGGGCGGCGGGCAGCAGACGTACCACGCGACCGTGCGCTGGACCGCGCCGGGCGGTGACGCGCGGACCACCACGAGCCAGGTCCCGGCCGGTGCCCGGCAGGGCGACGTGGTCGCCCTGTGGCTCGACGCCCGCGGCCGGAACGTGCCGCCGCCGGCGGGCGAGTCCGCGGTCTGGGAGCACACCGTCACCGTCGGCGCGTTCACGGCGCTGGGTGCCGCCCTCACGGTCCTGCTCGGCAACTGCGTCGTGCACCGGACGGCGCTCCGGCGCCGGATGGCCGAGTGGGAGCGCGACTGGGCGCGCACGGAACCGCGGTGGACGCACCGCCGGGCATGACGCCGGCGCCGCCGCCCGCACGCCTCGGGGCCGGCTTCCGGCGCGGGTGACCCGACGACCTGGCCCGGCCCGGCCGGGCGCCCGGCCACGTCGTGACCGCTCCCGGAACCGGCGCACCCCTGTGACCAGTGACGTCGCGGGGTCACTCGGTCGCTGCACCGCGCCCGGGGCGGAGCCGGGTCCGGCAGGACCTGGTCAGTCGTCCGACCATTCACGTACGGTGTGATCATCAGTACGGTCCGGCACTGTCTCCCCGCAAAGGCGGTTCTCGATGGCCCTGTTCGACCTCTCGCGCGAGGAACTGCGCGCGTACCGCAGCGAGTCCGCTGAACCCGGGGACTTCGACGCGTTCTGGGGCAAGACGCTCCAGGAGGCACGCGCACACGACCTCGACGCCCGCTTCGAACCGGTCGACACGGGACTGTCCACGGTACGGGTGCACGACGTGACGTTCGCGGGCTTCGGCGGTCACCCGGTGAAGGGCTGGCTGATCCTGCCCGCCGCGGCCGAGGAGCCGCTGCCGCTGGTCGTGGAGTTCGTCGGGTACGGCGGCGGGCGCGGGCTGCCGCACGAGCATCTGCTGTGGGCGTCCACGGGCCGGGCCCACTTCGTGATGGACACCCGCGGCCAGGGCAGCGCGTGGGGCGGCGGTGGCGGGACCGCGGACCCGGTCGGGGGCACGCCCGCGTACCCGGGCTTCATGACCCGCGGCCTCGACGCCCCGGAGAACTACTACTACCGCCGTGTCTTCACCGACGCGGTGCGCGCGGTCGAGGCGGCCCGCTCGCACCCGCTGACCGACCCGGCGCGGACCGTCGCGCTCGGCAGCAGCCAGGGCGGCGGCATCGCGATCGCGGTCGGCGGCCTGGTGCCGGACCTGGCGGCCGTCGCGCCCGACGTGCCGTTCCTCTGCGACTTCCCCCGCGCGGTGACGCTCACCGACCGCCACCCGTACCGGGAGGTCGGCCTGTACCTGAAGACGCACCGCGGCCGTACCGAGGACGCCCTGCGCACGCTGTCCTACTTCGACGGCGTGCACTTCGCGGCGCGCGGCCGGGCTCCCGCCCTGTTCTCGGCGGCCCTGGAGGACCAGACCTGCCCGCCGTCGACCGTCTTCGCGGCCTTCAACGCGTGGGCGCAGGAGGACAAGGCGATCGAGGTCTACGACTTCAACGACCACGAGGGCGGCGGTCCCTACCAGGAGGCCGCGAAGCTCCGCTGGCTGCGCTCGTACGCCTGATCCCGGGCGGGCGGTGTTCGCGGGCTTCCGCCCGGTCCGACCAGTCGGTACGTTCTTCGGGCCCGGACCGTGACACGGCGGTCCGGTTCCCGGCGTACGACGGAGGGCCCATGGCAGAGCACGAGGCACCGGTTCACGGCCGCTGCGACGCCCGCTTCGCGGCGGTGCGCACCGCGTTCGAGGAGAACTTCCGGGAGCGGGGGGAGCTGGGCGCCGCCGTGACCGTCACCGTCGACGGCGCGACGGTGGTGGACCTGTGGGGCGGCTGGGCCGACGAGGCCCGCAGCCGTCCCTGGGAGCGCGACACCCTGGTGAACCTGTGGTCGACCTCCAAGGGCCCGACCGCCCTGTGCGCCCACATCCTCGCCGACCGCGGACTGCTCGACCTCGACGCGCCGGTGGCCGCCTACTGGCCCGAGTTCGCCGCCTCGGGCAAGGAGAAGGTGCTCGTACGGCATCTGCTGTCGCACCGCGCCGGACTGTCCGGCCTGCGGGAGCCGCATTCGGTGGCCGAGCTGTACGACTGGGCGGCGACCACCGCGCGCCTGGCGGCCATGGAGCCCTGGTGGGAGCCGGGCACCCGGTCCGGCTACCACGCGGTCACCTACGGTTTCCTGGTCGGCGAGGTCGTGCGGCGGGTGTCGGGGCTGCTGCCCGGCGCGTTCCTCGAGCGCGAGGTGACCGGACCGCTCGGGATCGACTTCAGCGTCGGACTGCCCGAGCGGGAGGCGGGCCGGGCGGCCGAGCTGGTGCATCCGCGCGCCGCGGCCGGCAGCGAACAGGCAGCGGTCCTCTCCCAGTTGGCTCCGGCGGCCCTCGCCGCGCTGGCCAATCCCCCGGTGGGTGCGGCGGAGGCCAACACGGCCGCGTGGCGGGCCGCCGAGATCCCGGCGGCCAACGGGCACGGTACGGCGCGCGCGGTGGCCGCGCTGTACGGGATCTTCGCGGGGCGGGGCGAGTACGGGGGCCGCCGGGTGCTGTCCCCGGAGGCCGCCGAGCGGGTGCGCGAGGGGCAGGGCGCCTGCCGCGACCTGGTGCTCGGTGCCGGTTTCGCACACGAGACGGAGATCGGGCTCGGACTGTGGCTCAGCGGCCCGAACGGCTCCTACGGGCCCAACCCGCGCGCTTTCGGACATGACGGCTTCGGCGGGTCCTGCGGTCTGGCGGATCCCGAGGCCGGGGTCTCACTGGGCTACGCGATGAACCGCATGGGGCCGCACATCGCCGACGACCCCCGGAAGATGGCGCTGGTGGAGGCCCTGTACGGCGCCCTGTGAGCGGCCGGGGAGGGGCGGGCGGCACGGTGGCGCACCCGGACGGCGTGCCGTGCGGGCGGCCGGTTCCGGCCGAACCGGCGGGCCGCACTTCCCTACTGGTTTAGACCAATGGTACTTCTGGTGGCGCACCGAGCCGGCACGGCTACCGTACGTCACCCACAGGAGGGCTCGGCATGGCCCGCACCACCCCGCACGACCACTCTCTCCCCCACGCGCCGTCACCCCTGTACCGGCAGGTCGCCGGACGGCTGCTCGACGAACTGCGGTCCGCCACGCCCGGCGGACGGCTGCCCGGCGAGCGGCGGCTGGCCGAGCGGTTCGGGGTCAGCCGGGAGACGGTGCGCCAGGCACTGGAGGTGCTGCGCCGGGACGGCCTGGTCGTCACCGACCGGCGCGGCACCCATGTCACCCTGCCGGGGCCGCCCGCCGGGAGCCCGGCGGCCCTCGCCTTCCCGGTCGGCTCCCGGGCGGCCGAGCCGTGCAGCGGCGACCGGGCCGGCGTCGCCTGGGAGGTCCCGCCGCCGGAGCACGCCGCGGCGCTGGGGCTGGCGCCCGGCCGGCCGACCCTGGTGCACCGCTACGTGTCCGCGGCCCCGGACGGGAACGGCCGGCGGACGGCCGTGACCTCGTTCTCCGCCGTGGCACTGGCCGAGGTCGAGGAGCTGGCCCGCTATCGCGGCCGCGCCGACGGCCGCGCCTGCGCGCAGCTGCGCCGGGCCTACGACTGGATGCGCGGGGCGGGGCTGGCCCTGCACCACCGCGACACGATCACCCGGCTCGCGGACACCCCGGCGGTCCGGGTCACCAGGCGGGTGCACGACCAGTACGCGCGCCCCCTGGAGATCACCGATCTGGTGGTGGACGCCCGGCAGGACGCGCTCGTCTACGAGTTCGTCCTGCCGGCGGCGGGCTGATACGGACCGTGGCCCTCACGGCAGCCGGCGGGCCGTGACCAGCCGGGCACGGGGGCTCCCGTCGGGCCGCACCCCGAAGGCGGGCAGGGCGTGCAGGTCGGCCCGGAATCCGGCGCGTGCCAGCTCGCGGCCCACGTCGCCGAGCCGGAACGTCCGGTAGTACATGACGAACGGCGGCTTCCACAGCGCGTTGCGCACGCGCATCGCCGCGTCGAAGCCCAGCAGCGTCCAGTACGCCCGGGAACCGGGGCGGGACGGGGCACCCACGGGGAAGGCGAAACAGCCGCCCGGCCGCAGGACGGAGCGCACCTGGGTGAACAGGCCCGGCAGTTCGCGGGGCAGGAAGTGCCCGAACGCCCCGAAGCTCACCACGAGGTCGAACACGGGCCCGAACGGCAGGGCACGGGCGTCCCCGCGCACCCAGGAGACCTCGGGGCCCTCGGGCAGCGGGCGCCCGCGCGCGGCGGCCAGCATGCCCGCGCTGAAGTCGACGCCCGTGACGCGCTCCCGGCACACCCGGCCGAGGACGCCCATGCCGGCGCCCGTGCCGCAGCACAGGTCGAGCCCGGTGCCGAACGGCCCCATCGGCTCCAGCGCCGACGCCACGGCGTCCAGCACCCGGTCCGGTGTGCGGTACGGGGTGTGGTCGAACTTCGGGGCGAGCAGGTCGTAGCCGTGCTCGACCGACGACAGCGCCTGGACGGCGAGTTCGCGCAGGGTGGGGCCTTCGGGGCTGAACATCCGGTCAGCCTAGGGGCTGTCGCGCCGACCCCGCGGGAGCGCGCCGTTCCAGCACCGCGAGGACGCGCTCGCACCAGCGGACGTTCTCCTGCTCGAAGGTGATTCCGGCGGCCAGGGTGAGGTAGGGGCCCACGCGGTCCGCGTCACGCAGGTGCTCCTCCTCCGTGCGGCCGCCGAGGAGGCGCTCGCGGACGCGTTCGTAGCGGGCGAGCTTGCCCAGGGCCCAGGACCTGCGCTCCTCGACCAGCGCACGGACCTCCGCGGGGTCGACGCCGTCCATGGCCTGGATCTTGATCAGGAACTCGTCGCGGACGGCGGTGGGACGCCTGGTCGGCGCGGCGGCGAAGGCGTTCAGCCGCTCCCGGCCGGCCCGCGTCAGCGAGAACAGGCGCTTGGTGGGCCGCCGCTCCTGCGGCACCGTCCGGGACTCGATCAGCCCCTCGGCGGCGAGGCGGTCCAGCTCCCGGTAGAGCTGCTGGGGGGTCGCGGGCCAGAAGTTGGCGAGCGAGACGTCGAAGACCTTGGACAGCTCGTAACCCGATGCCTCGCCCTCCAGCAGGGCGGCCAGGACGGCGTACTTGAGAGACATGTCGACACGCTAGCAAGAACTGGCTACCCTACTCCGCACTTATTCAAATAGTTTAATAGGGAGGAACGATGCGGGCATTCCGCGCGGCCGTCGAGGCGCACGACATGGACGCCGTCGAGGCGCTGCTGGCCGAGGACGTGGTCTTCACCAGCCCGGTCGTGTTCAAGCCGTACCGCGGCAGGGCGATCACGGCGGCGATCCTGCGCGCGGTCGAGCGCGTCTTCGAGGACTTCCGGTACGAGCGGGTCATCGGCGAGGCGGACGGCCCCGACCACGCACTGGTGTTCAGCGCGCGGGTCGGCGACCGGGAGATCGGCGGCTGCGACTTCCTGCACCTCGACGAGGCCGGCCGCATCGACGAACTGACCGTGATGGTGCGGCCGCTGTCGGGCGCTCAGGCGCTGCAGGCCGCCATGGCCGCACAGTTCGAGCGGATCGCCGAGGAGGCCGGCGGCGCCTGACGGTCGCGCACCGTCCAGGGCCCCGCCGGGCGCCGCGCCCCGGCGGGGCTTCGGCCCGTGCGGCACGGAACACGCGCGGCACCGGCCGCGTTCCCCGGGTGCGACGGTCCGGCCGTCCCGCCCTCCCACCACTGCGCCACCCATGGTGGTACAGTGCGAGGAGCACTTGTGCACGCCCCTCCCTCTAAGGGTTTCTCCGGGCGCCGGTGCGATTCTCCCTTCGGTTCGCCGACCCGCCCGTCCTGATGCGACCGGCGCGTCCGCTTCCCGGCACCACCTCGTGAGCAGGGTTCTCCCCTCGAGGTCCGAGGTGCCGTTCCCCGCCGTCCCCAGGGCGTCGTCCGACCCCACGCACGGCTTTCCCCTCCTCCTCCGTATGCCTCGTGCCCGCGTCCGCGAAAGGACCACCATGACCACCACACTCGAACGCCCCCCTGCGCAGCAGTCCCCGGCCGACATCGCCTCCGGCGTCCTCGACATCGACGCGGCAGGCAAGGGGCGCCTGCGTACCGGAGACCTGCTGCCCGAGCCGTCCGACCTCGCGCTCTCCCCGGCGCTGATCCGCCGTCACGGCCTGCGCAAGGGGGACCTGGTCGAGGGCGTACGCGGCGACCGCCGCGCCCTGACCGACGTCGTCCGGGTCAACGGGCGCACGCCCGCGGGACAGGACGGCCGACGGCACTTCCGGGACCTGACCCCGCTGCACCCGCACGAGCGGCTGCTCCTGGAACACCCCGCCTCCGGCCTGACCGGACGCCTCACCGACCTGATCGCCCCGGTCGGCAAGGGCCAGCGCGGCCTGATCGTCGCCCCGCCCAAGACCGGCAAGACCGTCCTGCTCCAGCAGATCGCCGCCGCCGTCGCCGGCAACCATCCCGAGGCCCACCTGATGGTGGTGCTGCTCGACGAACGGCCCGAGGAGGTCACCGACATGCGGCGCTCCGTCCGGGGCGAGGTGTACGCCTCGACCTTCGACCTGGGCGCAAGGCAGCACATCGCGCTCGCCGAGCTGGTGATCGAGCGGGCCAAGCGGCTGGTCGAGGCCGGCGAGGACGTCGTGATCCTCCTCGACTCCCTCACCCGGCTGTGCCGGGCGCACAACAACGCCGCCGCCTCGGGCGGCCGCACGCTCAGCGGCGGTGTCGACGCCGGGGCGCTGCTCGGGCCGAAGCGGTTCTTCGGGGCCGCCCGGAAGGCGGAGGAGGGCGGGTCGCTCACCGTGCTCGCCACCGCACTGGTGGAGACGGGCTCGCGCGCGGACGACTTCTACTTCGAGGAGCTCAAGAGCACCGGCAACATGGAGCTGCGGCTCAGCCGGGAGCTCGCCTCCCGGCGCGTCTTCCCGGCCGTGGACCTGGCCGGCTCCGGCACCCGCCGCGAGGAGCTCCTGCTCACCACCGCCGAGTCGACGACCGTACGGGGGCTGCGGCGGGCCCTGCAGTCCCGGGACGGGCAGTCCGGCCCGGAGGCGCTGCTCGAACGGATGCGCCAGACGCCGGACAACGCCACGTTCCTGCGGCTGGTCCGGCCGACGCTGCCGGCCGACTGACGGCACGGCGGGCAGCGCAGGCCGCGGCCGGCAGGGCCATCCGGGTGCTCGCGGGCGCGGCTCGGCCCGGGCAGCGTGGCGTCGTGAGGGCACATTCCTACGTTTGCGGTATGACTATCGGCTTTTCATCACGGGCGACTCGGTCCACCTGCGTGCTCTGCGTCGCGGGTCTGCTGACGCTGGCGCCCGCCGCCGCGGCCGCCCGTCCGGTGCGGCCGGACGCCGGTGCGCCCGGTGCGCCCGGTGGGCCGAGGGCCGCGGCACCGCAGCCGTCCCTGCTCGACCGCCCCGGTACACAGGTCCGGCTCCACCCCGGCGCGCCGGCGGTCCCCGATGTCTCCGCGCTGGCCTGGGTGGTGGCGGACGCCGGCAGCGGCGACGTGCTGGCCGCGCACGACGCGCACCGCAAGCTGCCGCCGGCCAGCACCCTGAAGACCCTGTTCGCGCTCACGGTGCTCCCGGTCCTGCCGGGCGGCCTCAGCCACCGGGTGAGTACCGAGGAGCTGTCGGACATCGGCCCCGGCAGCAGTCTGGTCGGCGTCGTGGAGGGCCGCACGTACCAGGTCTCCGACCTCTGGAACGGCGTGTTCCTCAACTCCGGCAACGACGCCGTCCGCGTCCTCGCCTCGCTCGTCGGCGGCTGGAGCGCCACCGCCGCCCGGATGCAGGCCGAGGCCCGTGCCCTCGGGGCCCGCGACACGCACGTCCTTTCCCCCGACGGCTACGACGCGCCGGGCCAGGTCTCCTCGGCGTACGACCTGGCGGTCTTCGGGCGCGCGGGGCTGCGCAACCCGGACTTCGCGCGGTACTGCGCCAGGATCGACGCGATGTTCCCGGACGGCGACGGGGACTCGTACGGGATCATGAACACCAACCGGCTGCTCACGGGCGCGGACGGGGTGGAGGCCTACCCGGGGCTGATCGGCATCAAGAACGGCTACACCAGGAGCGCCGGCAACACGCTCGTCGCCGCGGCCCGGCGGAGCGGGCTCACCCTGGTGGTGACCGTGATGAACCCTCAGGAGGGCGGCGGCCTCGCCGTGTACGAGGAGACCCGCTCGCTGCTCGACTGGGGGTTCGGCGCCACCGGACGGGTCGACCCGGTCGGTTCGCTGGAACCCGGCGGCATCCGGCCGCGGCCGGGCCCCGAGTCCGCGCCCACGACGGCGAGCGCGCAACCGGCCCCGGGCGAGCCGGGCCGGCCGGACACCGGCGTGCTGCTGGGCACGGCGGGGCTCGGCGCCGGCGCCCTGGCACTGGCCCTGTGGCTCAGGTTCGGCCGGCTGGAGCGGGACTGACCGGCCGGCCGCCGGGCCGGGTCAGAACACCGACAGTCCCGTCAGCGTCGTGAAGCGGTCCAGGGCCGCCACCCCGGCGACCGAGTTGCCCCGCTCGTCCAGACCGGGGCTCCACACGCACAGCGTGCAGCGTCCCGGTACGACCGCGATGATGCCGCCGCCGACCCCGCTCTTGCCCGGCAGGCCCACCCGGTAGGCGAAGTCGCCGGCCGCGTCGTACGTCCCGCAGGTCAGCATCACCGCGTTGACCTGCTTGGCCTGGCTGCGGCTCAGCAGCCGGGAGCCGTCGGCGCGGACCCCGTGCCGGGCGAGGAACCCGGTGGCGAGGGCGAGGTCGGCGCAGGAGGCGGCGACGGAGCACTGGCGGAAGTACTGCTCCAGCAGCACCGGTACGGGGTTGTCGATGTTGCCGTAGGACGCCATGAAGTGGCCGAGGGCGGCGTTCCGGTCGCCGTGGGCCGTCTCGGACGCGGCGACCTCCTCGTCGAAGGTCAGCTCCGGGTTGCCGCTCTCGGCGCGCAGGAAGGCGAGGAGCTCGCCCGCCGCGTCGCCGGTACGGGTGTGCAGCCGGTCGGTGACGACCAGCGCACCCGCGTTGATGAACGGGTTGCGCGGGATGCCGTTCTCGTACTCCAGCTGCACCAGCGAGTTGAACGGGTTGCCGGACGGTTCGCGGCCGACGTGCTCCCACAGCGCGTCGCCCTCGCGGGACAGGTCGAGGGCGAGGGTGAAGACCTTGGTGATGGACTGCGCGGAGAACGGCTCCCGCCACTCCCCCACGCCGTACACCGTGCCGTCCGGCTCGGCGACGGCCATGCCGAAGCGGCGGGGGTCGCAGGCGGCGAGCGCCGGGATGTAGTCGGCGGGCCGGCCGCTGCCCGGGGTGCGCTCGATCTCCTCGGCGATGCGCTCCAGGATCGGCTGGAAGGTCGTCGGCGTGCTCATGGTCACCATCTTCCCTCCGGGTGCGACCCGGCGTCCGGGAGGTGGGGTCAGCCACACCGTCCCTTCGGGGGCAGACGTCATTCTGCGGGCGGCCGCGCCTTCACATACTGAGGCGCATGGCCAATCCAACGATGCTCATCGAGACGTCAGACCCCCGCGAGAAAGAGGAGCGACGGGAGAAGGGAAGCGACTTCGCCGAACTGTCACGGCGCATAGCCGGCGCGGGGCTGCTGCGGCGGCGCCCGCTGTATTACACGGTGCGTTTCGGTACCGTCGCCCTCGCGCTCGCCGGCGTCGTCGCGGCCTTCGCCGTCCTGGGTGACAGCTGGAGCCAGCTGGCCGTCGCCGCGTTCTCCGCCGTCGTCTTCGGTCAGCTCGGACTCGCCGCCCACGACCTCGCCCACCGGCAGGTCTTCTCGCGCCGGCGTCCGAGCGAGGCGGGCGGTCTGCTGGTGGCCAACCTGTTGCTGGGCATGAGCTACGGCTGGTGGATGAACAAGCACACCCGTCACCACGCCCATCCCAATCACGAGGAGAAGGACCCGGACGTCTCCCCCGACATCCTGGTCTGGTCACGGCGTCAGGCGAGCAGGGCCACGGGGCTTCCGCGTTTCGTCGGAAGGCATCAGGCGGCCCTGTTCTTCCCGCTGCTGACGCTGGAGGGCCTGAACCTGAGTTTCAACAGTTTCAAGGCGTTGCGCAGCCCGTCGATGAAACGGCCGGTGCTGGAGGGGACGCTGCTCGTCGCCCATTTCGTCCTCTACTTCGGCGGCCTCTTCACGGTCCTCTCCCCCGGCCGGGCGCTCGCCTTCGTCGCCGTGCACCAGGGCCTGTTCGGGATCTACCTCGGTTCGGTCTTCGCGCCCAACCACAAGGGCATGCCGATGATCGAGGAGGGCACGCGGCTCGACTTCCTGCGCCGGCAGGTACTCACCTCCCGCAACGTGCGGGGCGGCGCCTTCGTCGACGCCTTCATGGGCGGTCTCAACTACCAGATCGAGCACCACCTGTTCCCCAGCATGCCCACGCCCGCCCTCGCCGAGGCCCAGGTCCTCACCGAGCGGTACTGCGCCGAGCTGGGCGTCCCGTACCACCAGACGGGGCTGCTCGCCTCGCACCGGGAGGCGCTGCGTCACATGCGCAGCGTCGGCGAGCCGTTGCGCGACGCCCGCTGAGGCACCCGGCCGTCGGGGACCCTGCGCGCGGCGGTCAGCTGTGCAGCACGCCCGTACCGAGCAGCCCGAACAGCAGGACGCCGACCACGATCCGGTAGACGACGAAGGCGTCGAAGGAGTGCTTGGCGACGAATCTCAGCAGCCAGGCGATGGAGGCGTAGGCCACGCCGAAGGACACGAGCGTGCCGACGGCCAGCGGGGCCGCGCCCGCTCCGGTGCCGAGGGCGTCCTTCAGCTCGTACAGACCGGCGCCCGTCAGGGCGGGGATGCCGAGGAAGAAGGAGAGCCGGGTGGCGGCCACCCGGTCGAGGTCGAGCATCAGCGCGGTGGACATGGTGGCGCCGGAGCGGGAGAAGCCGGGGAAGAGCAGGGCGAGGATCTGGGAGCCGCCGACCAGCATGGCGTCCTTGAACGAGGTGTCGTCCTCGCCCCGCTTGTGCCGGCCGGTCCGGTCCGCCACCCACATGACGCCGCTGCCGGCGATCAGCGAGCCCGCGACCACCCACAGCGAGGCGAGCGGGCCTTGGATCAGGGGCTTGGCCGCCAGGCCGACGACGACGATCGGGACGGTCGCGAGGATGACCCACCAGGCGAACTGGTAGTCGTGGTGGTAGCGCTCCTCGCGGTCGCGCAGGCCGCGCAGCCAGGCGGAGACGATCCGCAGGATGTCCTTGGAGAAGTAGACGAGCACGGCGGCGATGGCACCGACCTGGATGACGGCCGAGAAACCCACGACGGCGTCGTCGTCGACGGGAATGCCCATCAGTCCCTCGACGATCTTGAGGTGACCGGTGGAGGAGACGGGCAGGAACTCGGTCACCCCCTCGACGGCTCCGAGGACGACGGCCTGACCGATGCTGATGACGCTCATGGGATCCAGTTCTGCTCGGGGCGGGCGCGGGGCGACAGTCGCGGACGGGCCAGTCCTACTACACGCAGGTCAACGCCACGTCTTACGCCCAGAGCGCGTCGGCCAGCGTCACCCCCGCGAAGGCCGCGCCGAGGCCGGCCGCCACACTCGCCGCCACGTTGACGGCGGCGTGCAGGCGCGCTCCCGTCCCGGTCAGCCGCAGCGTCTCGTAGGAGAAGGTCGAGTACGTCGTCAGGGCGCCGCACAGGCCGGTGCCGATCAGCAGCTGGAGGCGGGAACCGGCGGCCCCCGCCAGCACCGCGCCGGTCAGCACGCCGAGGACGAGGGATCCGGCGACGTTCACCGTGAAGGTGCCCCAGGGGAAGACCGAGTCGTGCCGGGACTGCACCGCGCGGTCGGTGAGGTAGCGGAGCGGAGCGCCGACCATGGCACCCGCGACGACCAGCAGCCAGTTCACAACGACTTCTCACCCTTCGTGTCCGACCCGTCCGGCCCATCGGGCGCCTGTCCGCGGCCGGTGTACCGGACGACCTCGCAGTCGTCGAGGATCACCAGGCCCTCGGTGACGAGCTCGTCGAGCTGCGGCAGGAAGGCGCGTACGCGCTCCTCGGTGTCCACGACGACGACGGCCACCGGCAGGTCCTCGCTCAGGGACAGCAGCCGGGTGGTGTGGATCAGCGACGAGGCGCCGAAGCCCTCGACGCCCCGGAAGACGCTCGCGCCGGCGAGGCCCGCCCGGTGGGCCCGGTGGACGATCTCCGTGTACAGGGGCCGGTGGTGCCAGGTGTCGTTCTCGCCGACGAGGACGGTCATGCGCAGGGCGTTGCCGGTGAGCCGTGTCATGGCTGCCTCCGCTCCAGGACGCGGCGGGTCGCCCATGCGGCGAGGCCCACCGCCGTGAGGGCCGCGACCGGGGTCGCGGCGAGGTAGGCCAGGCCCGTGCCGGCGTGGCCGGTGGCGAACAGCTGCCTGCTGTCGACGGCGTAGGTGGAGAAGGTGGTGAAGCCGCCGAGCACGCCGGTGCCGAAGAACGGCCGGACGAGGCGGTGGGCGGCCCACACGTCGGTGATCACGACCATGAACACGCCGATCACGGCGCAGCCGGTGACGTTGACCCAGAACGTCGCCCAGGGGAAGCCGCCGGGGTGGACGGGCCATCCCAGCGAGACCGCGTAGCGGGCGACGGCGCCGATGCCGCCGCCGAGCGCCACGACCCCGACGACCGGTGCCTGTGCCCGTACACGCCGGCGTCGTGGTGGCGGGGCGGGGCGCGTCCGGCCGAGGCGGTCCGTCTCCGGGGCTGTCATGGTCGTACGTCTCCTACTCGCCGGGCATGGGGGTGCCCCCGTTCGCAAGTAGGGACCGTTGGCGGCCGCTGTGCCGCGGTTCGGGTACGGCGGGCCCCACCGCCGCGCCGCGCGCACCGGCGCGGCTGTGCCGGCCAGCCTAACGCCGGGGACCCGCCCGGGGCACCTCGGGGGCGGGGCCGGCGCCCGCGGCCGTCGGCCCGGCCGGCGATGGCACGGGCGGCGAGGGCACGGGCGGCGTTCCTGGAGTGGACGGCCGCCCGTCGGGTAACCGGACGACGAAACAGTCCGAAAGCGGCGAAAGTGGCGAGTGCGGCAAGGAGGCCTCGCGCGGCCACCCCGCCGAGCCCTGCAGGAGGCAGCCGACATGAGCACCGACGAGCACGTCCCGCTGTGCTACGGCGAGGCCTGGGGGCAGGGCGCGGCCCGCGCCGCCGACGCCCGGCGGGCCCTGCGCGTCTTCCTCGACCACGCCCCGGACGCGGGCGGCGCGGCCGTGCCGGCCGACGTGGCGATGGACGCGGAACTCGCCACCAGCGAACTGGTCACCAACGCCCTCCGGCACGCCCCGGGCCCCTGCGGCATGAACCTGCGCCTGTCCGGCGACCTGCTGACGATCACCGTGTGGGACAGCTCCACCGGCGCGCCGGCGGCCCGGAAGGCCGACCCGCGCCGCATCGGCGGGCACGGGCTGCATCTGGTGCACACCGTCAGCGCCGGGGTCGCCGTCGCCTTCCGCGCCACGGGCAAGCTGATCACCGCTCACCTTTCCCTGGCGCCGCGCCACGCCGGCGGGACCGCCTCCCCGGCCGTCCCCTCGCACTGAGCGCCCGCTACCGGGTACCGCCGGCACCGGCCAGGCGGGGCGACAGGGTGCCGGGCCGCGCGCGGTCGGTCTCGTCCTGGACGAGCAGGGAGAGCAGCGCGGCGACCGACAGTCCCGCCTCCGCCGGGTGCCGCAGCACCTTGTCCGGCTCGATGCGGTAGGTGTTCGTACGTCCGTCGCGCGTGTGCGAGAGGTATCCGTCCTGCTCGAGGTCGGAGATGATCCGCTGGACGGCGCGCTCGGTGAGCCGGCAGTGGGCGGCGATGTCGCGGATCCGGACGTTCGGATTGTCGGCGATGGCCGCCAGTACACGCGCGTGGTTGGTGACGAACGTCCATCCGGTGTGAGATTCAGGCACTTCAACCATGCACAGCATTCTACGGACCGCACTTGCCTGACACTGGTTACCTGACATATTTTTCGTGCAACGGATGACAGGATCCGGTGGAGCGGCACAGGAGGGACCCGAGGGTGTCTTTGGACGAAGCGGTCGCGAGGTGCTCCGGCGGAGCCCGCGGGAGCCGGGCGCAGGCTCCGGACCAGACCGTGGTGGTGCAGTACGAGCGGTGCGGCGCCCGGGTCGTCGGCGCACGGGGTTCCTACGACATGTACTCGGTGCCGCCCCTGGCGGACGCGCTGGACGCCGCGGCCAGGGAGTGTCGGAGGGTGGTTCTGGACGCCTCCGGCATCACCTTCGCGGACTCTGCGCTGGTGAACCTGCTGGTCCTCACCCACCATGCGGCGGACCTGCGCATCGCCGCGCCGACGCAGCAGGTGCGGCGGCTCCTGGAGCTCACCGCGCTCGACACGGTGCTGAAGGTGCGGGCGACGGTGGAGGAGGCCGCCGCCTGCTAGGGGGTGTCTGACAAATGAGCGCGGGAGAAGGAGCGGCGTCCGGTGCGTGCGATCGCAAGGCGCCGGAGCGCCCTCGTGGCGGAGCCACGTGGGCGGTCCGGCAACGCGGCGAGCGTGCGTACCGGG
>NZ_JBHXFL010000018.1:62211-119820 GCF_042724095.1 Streptomyces sp. NPDC127100 | reverse complement strand
CTTATGGGGGCGGCCGACCCCCACACCGCGGTCGCCCCCCCGTCCGGGCCCCCCCCACCCCCGTGCGGGCGGGGTGAGGGGGGGGCCCCCCGGTTACTGCCGGGGGGCCACACCCCTTCACGCATGCGGGGACGCCGGCACAGACTCGCCCGGCCGGGTCACGGCCTGCGCGCGGCCGGTGCGAACAGGCCCTCCGGGTCGTAGGCGGCGCGGGTGCGCTCGAGCCGCTCCTCGTGCGAGCCGAAGACCGCGCCCCGCAGCTCGCCCGCGTCCTCGCCGAGCCCGGCGAAGTTGACGTACGTCCCCCCGCTCGAGAACGGCTTCATCGCGTCCCATGCCGAGCGCGCCCAGGCGATCGCGGTCTCGTCCAGCGCCGGGTCCCGCCAGCCCGCGTCGATGCTCACGTTGTAGCGCGCGGACCGGTGCGCGAACGCGCTGTCGTCCGGGCCCACGCGTGCCACCGCGCCGCCCAGGGTGCGGACGACGATCAGGCTCTCCGGAGTCGGCCGCCGGGAGTCCCAGTCCAGCAGGGTCCGGATGGCCTCGTCCGTCAGCTCCTCCATGAAGTGCGACTTCATGAAGTAGCGCTCCCCGTCGGGGAACCGCCAGGTGTTCGCGCTCTGCAGGGCGACGTACGGCACGGTTCCGCTCAGGTCCATGAGCGGCGGACCCAGGTCGCGCTGCGGCGCCAGCGCGGCGGTGGCCTCGTCGCCCGGCGGGCCGCCGTACACGGCGCCGACCATCACGCACTTCGCCCGGTGCAGTTCCTTCGGGACCGCGGGATCGGCGGGGACGCTCCAGAGCAGGAGCTCCGGCGTGACCGTGTCCGGCGCGGTGTACGTCGCGTCCCGCCAGGCCCGCAGCACGTCCTCGGCACGTTCGTACGGGTGCAGGACCAGCACCCCGGCCACCTCCGGGCCGAGCGGATGCAGGCCGAACTCGAAGGAGGTGACGACGCCCAGGCCCCGGCCCCCTCCGCGCGCCGCCCAGAAGAGGTCGGACTCCTCGTCCCGGCTCGCCGTGCGCACCATGCCGTCCGCGGTGACGATCTCCAGCGAGCGGACGCTGTCGCAGCTCAGTCCGAAGGTCCGCATCACGAACCCGAAGCCGCCGCCGAGCGTGAGTCCCGCGATCCCGGTCGCCGAGATCTCCCCACCCGGCGTGACGAGCCCGTGCAGCTGGGTCTCACGGTCCAGTTCGCCCCAGGTGACGCCCGCCTGGGCGCGCGCGGTGCGGGCCTCGGGGTCGACGTGCACTCCCTTCATGTGCGACAGGTCGATCACCAGGCCGTCGTCGCAGACGCCGCTCCCCGCGACCTGGTGGCCGCCGCCGCGGATGCTCACGACCGGCCGGTGCTCGCGCGCGGCCGCCACCGCATCGACGACGTCGGCCGTCCCGGCGCACCGCGCGATCACCGCGGGATGGCGGTCGATCAGCCCGTTCCACACGGCCCGGGCTTCGTCGTAGGCGGGGTGGCCGCGGTCGATCACCTCGCCGCGCAGCGCTGACCGGAGCCGCTCGGTCAGGGCCTGTTCACGTGCCGTCGTCTGCTCGCTCGGCATGGGACTTCACCTCTCCCGGGCGCGACGATGCGAGCTGCCCCTCGTCTCCACGCTAGGCCGGATCGGACGCCCCCGCATGGCGGCGAGGCCGGCCGGCCGGCCGCCGCGGGGGCGCCGTGTTCCCTATCCGCCGACCTCGGAGGCCCGAGCCGCCGGGCCGGCCGGCCCGGGCAGCCCCCCGGGACCGGCTCCCGCAACCGGTCCGGTGGCCGGCTCGGCGCTCTCGCCGAGGAAGCCGCCCGACTGGTGCTGCCACAGCTTGGCGTAGGCACCGTCCCCCGCGAGCAGCTCCCGGTGGGTGCCCTGTTCGACGACACGTCCGCGGTCGAGTACGACGAGCCGGTCCATGCCGGCCACGGTGCTGAGCCGGTGGGCGACCACGAGGGCCGTACGTCCGTCCATCAACCGCCACAGGGCGTCCTGGACGAGGAGTTCGCTCTCCGAGTCCAGTGCGCTGGTCGCCTCGTCGAGCAGGAGGATCGGGGCGTCGCGCAGGATGGCCCTGGCCAGGGCGACGCGCTGGCGCTGACCGCCCGAGAGCTTGATGCCCCGCTCCCCCACCAAGGTGGCGAATCCGTCGGGGAGTTGGGCGGCGAACTCCGTGACGTGCGCGGCCGCGGCCGCCGCGTGGATCTCGTTGTCGGTGGCGCCGGGCCGGGCGAAGGCGATGTTGTCCCGCAGGCTGCGGTGGAACATGGCGGGTTCCTGCGGGACGTAGGCGATCAGTGAGCGCAGGTCCGCCTGGCGCAGCCGGCGGATGTCCTGGCCACCGATCAGGATGCGTCCGTCGTCGATGTCCGACATCCGCAGCAGAAGCCGGGTGAGCGTGGTCTTGCCGCCGCCGGACCGGCCGACCAGACCGACCCGTGCGCCCGCGGGCACGTCCAGGTCGAGTTTCTCGAAGATGGGCTGCGCACCGGCGTGGGCGAAGGTCACGGCCTCGAAGCGGATGCCGGTGTCCCGCGGCAGGAGGGGTTCGGGTGCCTTCGGGTCGAGCACGGTGGGCGGATCCAGCAGCAGCTCCGTGAACTGCGCGGCCTCGGTCATCGAGCTTTCCAGACGCCGGTAGATCTGGTTGAACTCGAACATGATCTGGGTCGCGTTGGAGTAGTAGGTGAAGGCGACGACGACCTCCTCCACCCCTTGGCCCGGGCCGCCGAAGGCGATGGCGACCAGCAGGCCCAGCACGTTGGTCAGCACGGACATGGGGGCGATGAGGATGTCGACGCGCAGATTGCCGTAGTCCCAGGATCTGAGCGTCAGGCGCCGGGAGTCCGCGACGCGGCTGCGGTGTTCGTCGGCCTCCCGCCGCTCGGCCGCGAACGCCCGGATGGTCTCCATGTTCGCCAGGCTGTCGGCGACGTGGCCGGAGACGCGGGCGATCGCCGCTTCCCGGTCGTTGACGAGCCTCTGCCGGCGACGGATCAGAGGCGTCGCGGCGAACACGGTCAGCGCGATCATCACGAGAAGTCCGACCACGAGCATCGGCTCGTAGCTCCACAGCACCGCGGCACCGAACACCAGGGGGACGAGGCTGCCCACGATCCGGTACGTCAGCGTGTCGACGAAGTCCTCGAAGCGCTTGCCGAAGCTGAGCACCCGTTTGGTCAGGGAACCGGCGAAGTTGTCGTGGAAGAACGCCGCGTCCTTGGCGAGGAGTTCGTCCATGCCCTCCACGTACAGGTGCTCCATGCCGAGGGCGTCCACGCGGTTGAGGCAGTGCTGCCCGACCCGCCACACGGCCTCGGCGAGCAGCAGGGTCACGCCGAAGCCCAGTACGTAGGGCAGCGCCGAGGTGAGGGTGAGACCGCTGTCGTCGGCGGCCTGTCCGGCCAGTTTGGCGATCAGCAGCGGGGCGACGTAGCGGATGCCGATGTTGCCCACGGCCGGCAGCAGCAGCGCGGGCAGGGCCAGCAGTCTGAGTCGCAGCAGTTCCCGGCCGTAGCGGCGCAGGGCCAGGACGACCGCGCTCCTGCCCGGCGTCGGCCCTCGCGTATCTGTTGTTCCCATCACGCTCCCGGAGGTTCGGAAGTCGGAAGTCTCCCGTCGGGCGAGGTTCACGGTCCAGGCATTTACCGCGGATTGGCGAGAACCGGACACGCTCTGAGCAGCGCGGCATGCGCGATCCCCGCCGCGAGCGGGGACGCCGACTTCACTCCCCCGGGTGACCATTGACGCGCGTAGCCCGTTGCCGCACGCTGGGCTTCGGTTGTTGTCGGCTCAACGGTCGGGAGGCCCGGATGTTCAGACGCGCGTCACGCCTGCTTCTCTCGCTTGTCATGCTCATGACTGGTTTGGCGATCGGGGTGGGCGCCACCGCCGGCACCGCGCACGCCGACTCCTGCTACACCTGGAACCGCACCCTCTCCCAGGGGTCCTCGGGCAGCGACGTGACCCAGCTCCAGATCCGGGTCGCCGGCTGGGTGTCGTCCGGCGAGCGGCTCTCCTACGACGGTCAGTACGGCGCCCGGACCGCCGCCGCCGTCAAGAAGTTCCAGGCCGCGTACGGCCTGAGCGCGGACGGGGTGGCGGGGCCCGCGACCTTCAGCAAGATCTACGCCCTCCAGGACGCCGACTGCACGCCCGTCCACTTCAGCTACGCCGAACTCAACAAGTGCAACTCCGACTGGTCCGGCGGCGCGGTCTCCGCGGCCACCGCCAAGTCGAACGCGCTCAGGACCATGTGGAAGCTGGAGGCGATGCGGCACGCCCTCGGCGACGTCCCGATCAGCATCTCCAGCGGCTTCCGCTCCCGCGCCTGCAACAGCGCGGTCGGCGGCTCCACCACCAGCCGTCACCTCTACGGCGACGCGGCCGACCTCGTCGGCTCGCCGTCCCTGTGCCGGCTCGCCCAGCAGGCCAGGACACACGGCTTCTCGGAGATCCTCGGCCCGGGCTACCCCGGCCACAACGACCACACCCACGTGGCCTTCGACCCGTCGCCCTACTGGTCGGCTCCCACCTGCGGCATCTGACCCAGGGCGCCGTCCCTGAAAGGCGGGCCGGCCGGCGCCGCCCAGGGGGCGGCCCGGCCCGGGGCGTCACCCGCGCGGGAGCAGGACGCGGGCGACGCCGGCGGTGACCAGGAGCAGGGCGGCGACGGCCAGCAGGCCCAGGCGCATGCCCGGCAGGGAGAAGCCTCCGTCGGAGCCGGCGAGCGCGCTGCCGAACAGAGCGACGGCGAGCGCACCGCCGGCCTGGCGGGAGGCGTTGAGCAGCCCCGACGCGATCCCCGCGCGCCGGCTCGGCACGGCCTCCATCAGCTGCGCCGTCAGCGCCGGCACCGCGAGCGCCCCGCCCACGCTCAGCGGCACCAGCAGGACCAGCACCAGCCACAGGGGCGTGTCCGCGGCCAGCGGCAGCATGGCGACCATGGCCACGCCGAACAGCACCTGCCCGGTGACGATCACCGCCCGCCGGCCGATGCGCTCCGCGAGCCGCGGTGACACCAGGTTGGTCGCCGTCACCAGCGCCGACATCGGGACGAACATCAGACCGGCGGCGATCCCCGACATGCCGCGCAGCTGCTGGTAGTACAGCCCGAGGACGAAGATCCCGCCGTAGAAGGCGGCGTTGAGGGCGAAGCCGACCGCCAGAGCGGGCGCCACCCGGCGGTCGCGCAGCATGCCCAGCGGAACCATGGGGTGCTCGTGCCGGGCCTCCACCCGGTGGAAGGCGTACGCGGAGACGGCCGCGAGCGCGGCGGCGGCCAGGACCGGTGCGCTGGTCCAGCCGAGGTGACCGCCCTCGATCGCGGCGAAGACGAGGGCGGCCAGCGCCAGTACGGCGGTGAGCTGGCCGGCGCCGTCCAGCGGGGCGGGCCGCCGCGGGGAGCGCTCCACCCGCACCAGCAGACCGAGGATCACCGCACCCACGGGCAGGTTGAGCAGGAACACCGACCGCCAGCCGGCCCCTTCGGTGAGCAGCCCGCCCAGCACCGGACCCGCGGCCATAGCCACCGATCCGCCGACCGTCCACAGCGCGATGGCGCGAGCACGCGCCCGGGCGTCCTCGTAGGCGTGTCGGATCAGCGCCAGCGAGGCCGGCATCACCACCGCGGCGGCGACGCCCTGGACCACGCGCGCACCGATCAGCACGCCGATGCCGGGCGCGAGGGCGCAGCCGAGGGAGGAGAGGGTGAACAGGGCGACGCCCCAGGCGTAGGCGCGGCGGGCGCCGGCCCGGTCGGCGAAGGCGCCGGCGGAGAGCATCAGGGCCGCGAACATCAGGGTGTACGCGTCGACCACCCACTGCAGTCCGGCCATTCCTCCGCTGAGGGAGCTCCGGATCGCGGGCAGCGCGATGTTGACGGCCGAGACGTCGACGGTGATCACCGTGAAGCCGAGCAGCGCCGCGACGAGCGCCGTCGCGTTCCGCCTCGGCGCGGCGGAGCCGTTCGCGGGCGCCTCGGTCGGCCTGCTCCGGGCGGGCCGTCGTCGCCGGCGTGCGCGCGGCGACGGCTCCCCCGCGCCGCTGGGCGCAGCGGCCTCGGACGGGGTGGCGGACGGTGACGAGGTGAGAGGCACGGCGGGCTCCTGGAACAGGCGACGGACCCGCTCCCCCCAGGGGGCGGGTGAGCGGGCGGTCCCGTTCCGCCGGGCCGCGGTCCGGCGTCGTGCGCCCCCTGGGTCCCGGCGGCCGGGCCGCCCGCTCCGTCACCGACTCTGCCCGGGCGCGGCCCGGTCGGGCAGACCGCGCCGTGCCCGGGGTGCGGCGTTCCAGGTCCTGGCAGGGCCCCTCACGCTCGGCGACGGCCTGCCACAATGGGCGGATGGCAGCGACAGGGGACACGCGCGGCACCGAACTGGGTCGCTATCTGAAGGCCCGCAGGGCACAGGTGCGCCCGGAGGACGTCGGACTGCCGGCCGGTGCGGGACTGCGCCGTACTCCCGGGCTGCGCCGCGAGGAACTGGCCGCGCTGGCGGGGGTGAGCGTCGACTACTACATCCGTCTGGAGCGCGGCCGGGAGACCAACCCCTCCCCCGCGGTCGTGGACGCCCTCGGCCGCGCGCTGAGACTGCGCGGCGACGGTTACGAGCGTCTGCACGAGCTGGCGGAGCTGGCCTCCGGCCGTCCCTCCGAGCTGCCCGCGTCCTCCGACCACGGTGTCCGCGACTCGGTCCTGCGCATGCTGGAGTCGGTGCGCCCGCTGCCCGCCTACGTGGTGAGCCGCTACAACCGCGTGCTGGCCGCGAATCCGCCCGGGCGGCGGCTGTTGCCGGGGCTCTGGGACTGGCCGGAGGAGCAGCGGAACCTGACGCGCTATCTCTTCCTCCACCCGGTCGGGCGGATCCTCTACGACCCCTGGGAGGACACCGTCGCCCGCTCGGTCGCCCATCTGCGGGCAGTGGCCGGAACAGCCCCGGACGACCCCGAACTGACGGCACTGGCCGGCGAACTGGTGCTGAAGTCGCCTGAGTTCGCGAAACTCTGGGAACGGTACGACGTCTGCGAACGAGGCGGCGGGCAGAAGTCGTTCCGGCACCCGAAGGCGGGGGCGATGACCCTGACCTACGAGGTCATGCAGCTGGCCCGCACGGGCGGTCAGCGGATGGTGGTCTACCAGGCGGCACCCGGAACACCGGACGAGGCGAACATGCTCCGCCTGGACCGGGCGCAGGCCCAGGAGGAGCCGGCGCCCCCGGGACCGGCCGACGAGGCCTTCTCCCCCGCCGGTCCCGTCCTCACCGGCTGAGCCGCCGCGACACCGCTGCGCCCCGACCGAAACCACTTCACCCGGGCTCGCCCCGTCCGGTACGGTCGCGGAATTGTCTCGACCGCTGGGAGCCCGTGACCCGTACGTGTGGCCTCCCCGCCGGCTGTCCGACCGAAAGCAGGTTTCGTCATGTCGTGTCGTATCAGTGAGCTCGTCCTCGGTTGCCGGGATCCGGAGCTGCTGGCGCGGTTCTGGTGCGAGGTCCTGGACTTCGTCGTGCTGGACCGCGAGGGCGACGACATGTTCGAGATCGGTCCGCGCGAGGGGTTCGGCGGTCCGCAGCCGACGATCATCCTGAGCCGCCGGGACGAGCCCGAGAAGGGGAAGTCCCGGCTGCACATCGACGTCAACGCCACCGACCGCGACCAGGACGCCGAGCTGGAACGCCTGTTGAAGCTGGGCGCGCGCCCGGCCGACATCGGTCAGACGGGCGAGGAGCAGTGGCACGTCCTGGCCGATCCCGAGGGCAACGAGTTCTGCCTGCTCAAGGCCCGTCTGGCCCCGCTCTGACGGTGTGCCGGCCATGCCCTGACCCCTGATCGGCGAAGCGCCTTCCCCAAGCCGCGACCGGCGCCCCTGCCGGTTGCGGCTTCGGGGCCCGGCCGGTACGGCGGGAGAGGCACCGAGCGGCCTATCGTTACCGTCATGGCCTTCGACTCGACGACTGAACCGACCGTCTTCCACGCCGCGTTCCGCGAGCAGTTCGAGACGTTCCTCGATGAGCACCGGACCGCGCTGCACGACACGCTGAACGGCCTGACGGAGGAGCAGGCGCGCCGGTCGCTGGTCACCTCCAAGACCACACTGCTGGGCCTCGTCAAGCACGCCACGTTCGTGGAGAAGGTCTGGTTCGACGAGGCGATCACATGCCGGCCCCGCAGCGAGATCGGCATCCCGGAGACGCCTGACGAGTCGTTCGATCTTCACGACGACGACACGATCGCCTCCGTCCAGCACGCCTACCGAGAGGCGTGTGCGGCGTCCCGGCGCGCCACGGCGGAGCTGACGCTGGACGACCTCGCACACGGCAACCGCCGAGGCTCGCTGCCGCTGCGCTGGATCTACCTGCATCTGCTGCGCGAGGTGGCCCAGCACTGCGGCCACGCGGACATCCTGCGCGAACAGGTCCTCGACGCCCCGGCCCGCCCCCGCTGAGGGCCGGCCACCTGTGATGCGATCATGTCGATTCTGTGTACCTTTGCAGCCGACACCATGGAGGCCGGACAAGGCCTCCCATCTCTCCACGTGATCTCCGGCGACTCCGTGATAGCACCAAGTGATCACTTCCGAGAGGGGCCTACGATCTCATGGGTATCTTCAACCGTCGGCAGTCCACCATGGTCGAACCCGTGCCGACCGTCCGCTCCGGTGCGCACGTCGCGGAGGGCGGGCCCACGGGTGTCGCGCTCGACCCGGCGCTGCGGTCCCTGACCGGGCACTGGACCATCGACCGCCCGCACAGCCGCATCGGATTCTCCGTACGGCACGCCATGGTCACGACGGTGCGCGGGGCCTTCACCGACTTCGACAGCACCCTGTACTTCGACGGGGCCCGGCCCTCCGAGTCACGGGCCGACCTCGTCATCCGGGTCGGCAGTGTCGACACGGGCGTGGAACAGCGGGACGCGCACCTCGTGGGTACCGACTTCTTCGACGCACGCCGCTACCCGGAGATGGTGTTCCACAGCACCTCCACCACTCACGAGGGCGGAGAGACCTTCCTGATGACGGGAGACCTGACCATCCGTGGTGTCACCCGGCCCGTCGACCTCCAACTCGACTACCTGGGCTCCGTGGTGGACCCGTTCGGTTTCGAACGGGTCGGGTTCGACGGCACCACCACCATCGACCGCACCGAGTGGGGCCTGGTCTACAACCAGCGTCTGAAGGCGGGCGGCACGATGGTGAGCGAGAAGGTCCGGCTCCAGTTCGACATCTCCGCGATCCGGTCCACGGCCTGATCCTCCGGGCTCACGCGGGTCGGACGAGGCCCCCTTCGGGTACCCACGTCCAGGCGTCACCCCATTCGTCGAGGGGAGCGACGTCCTCGTCCGGCCAGCCGAGCGCGCCGCAGGCGTGCAGGGCGGGCCGGTAACCGAACACCGTGCCGCCGCTGTCGAGCGCGGACGCGATCTGCTCGACGTAGTCGACCAGGGTGCCGAACCCGAACTCCACGTGCCCCGCGTCGCCCCATGCCCCGATCTGCCCGTCCCGTGGATCGAGGAAGAAGCCGGACATGGAGGCGTCGAGGGTGTCGGCGGCGAAGGGGATGAGCCGGTCGAACTCCTCCTCGATGCCCTGATGCACCGGATACTGCATCGTCACCTCGTCGAGGGGGAACCAGGCGAAGCCGGTGTGGATGCCGGGGCCGGGCAGGAAGAGCGCGGCGGCCCACCGCGCCTCCCAGGCGCGGGAGGCGTCGTCGTCCGGTGCGGGCAGCGGGCCCTGGGCGTGCGGATGCTCCCCGAAGCGGTCCTGGTCGTACCCCCGGCTGCCGTCGTGCAGCAGGTGGAGCGCCGCGAGGGCCGGGGGGAGGGAGAAGCCCATGGTGGCCTCCCAGCGCTCGATCCGGTCCGGCCCGGCGGGTGGGTTGAGCATGGCGTGCGAAGCGGGAGCGTGGCGGCTCATCCACGCCTCGATCCGCTTCCACGCCCGCTGTACGCCTATGAATTCGTCGCTGCTGGTCACGCCGAGGAGCGTAACGACGGGCCGTGCCCTCAGGGCCACTTGGTGCACGACGTCGCCGAAATTACCTGGCGGCCAAGGACGTTGAGATCGTCATGACTCAAGGACCCGCACCCCGCCCCTTGTCCGACGAAGCGCTCTCGGCCCTGCTCGGCAGGCAGCGGTTCGGCACGCTCGCCACGGTCAAGCGCAGTGGCCACCCCCATCTGACCACCATGGTGTACAGCTGGGACCCCGAAGTCCGGATCGTACGGTTCTCCACGACGGCCGACCGGGTCAAGGTCGGGCACCTGCGGCGCAATCCCCGGGTGGCCCTGCACGTGCAGGGCGGCGACGTGTGGTCGTTCGCCGTCGCCGAGGGCGAGGCCGAGGTCTCCGGGATCACGACGGCACCCGGTGACGCGGTGGGACGGGAACTGCTCGGGATGATCCCGGAGGACGCGAGGCCCGAGGACGAGGAGGCGTTCCTCGAACAGCTCGTCGCCGAGCGCCGGGTGGTCGTCCGGCTGAAGGTGGACCGGCTGTACGGGACCGCACTCGACATCGACGGCTAGGAGGCGGGCCCGGGCGGCAGGTGCACGGTCATGATCAGATGGCAGGCCTCGTCGCCCGCGCCGCGGTAGGTGTGGGGGGCGTCACCGTCGAAGGTGGCGGTCTGTCCGGCCCGGACAGGGTGCTCGGCGCCGTCGACGACAAGGATCATCCGCCCCGAGGTCACACTGACCGTTTCGACGACTCCGGCCTGGTGGGGATGGCTGGGGTACTCCTCGCCCGGCTGGAGGCGCCAGCGCCAGACCTCGACCGGGGCGGGGCCCGACGTCGTCAGCATCAGCCGGGCCTCGCTTCCCCGCTCCCCGGCCCACAGCGGCATCACGGCGTCGGCGGACACCACACGGACACGCCCTTCGGCCGGCCCCTCCATCAGGGCGGACACCGAGACGCCGAGGGTGTCGGCCAGCCGGACCAGGGTGGCGAAGTTCGGATTGCCCTGGGCCCTCTCCAGGCCGACCAGAGCCCCCTTGCTGACCTTGGCGCGCCTGCCGAGTTCGTCCAGGGACAGGCCGGCACGGGTGCGGGCGACCCTGACGTTGTGCGCGAGCGCGCGGAGAGCCGCCTCTGTTTCGGCCATCCGATTCCCCTCCCGGTGAGTGGACCATTCCATTGCACCGTCCGGTCGTTTGGTTGACAAGGGACGGTCGTTTCATTGTACGGTCTGGTCGTTCCACCGAATCAGTTAGGGATGTACGTCCGTGATCGCTCTGCTGCTGGCCCTGGGCAGCTCCCTCGCCTACGGCTGCGCCGACTTCCTCGGCGGCCTCGGCGCCCGCAGGGCCCACGTCCTGCGCACCGTCGTCGTGGCGGCGCCCGCCTCCCTCGTGGTCGAGCTGCTGCTCTGGCCCGTCCTGGGCGCCTCGTTCGGCACCGGGGCACTCGCCTGGGGGGCCGCGTCCGGCGTCGCCTCGGCCGCGGCCTTCGCCCTGCTCTACCGAACCCTGGCGATCGGCCCGATGAACGTCCTCTCGCCGGTCACCGCACTGGTCTCCGCCATCCTCCCGGTCGGCGTCGGCCTCCTGCAGGGCGAGCGCCTCGGCCTCGCCGGGCTGCTGGGCCTGCCGCTCGCGCTGGTCGCCGTGGTGCTGGTCAGTGCGGGACACGGCGCCGGGGCGGCCCGGCCGTCGCGCACCGCTCTGGTTCTGGCCCTCGGCGCGGGCGCCGCGATCGCGCTGCAGCTCGTCTTCCTGCATCAGGCGCCGTCCGACAGCGGCGTCGCACCGCTGATCATCGGCCGTGCCGTCTCCTCGGCCGTCACCCTGGCCGCGGCCGGACTGATGTTCCGCAGACTCGGCCCGGCAAAGCCCGCGTACGGGGTGTCGGCCGCCGCGGGCGTGCTGGACTCGGTGGCGAACCTGCTGTTCCTGCTCGCCGCCCGCGGCGGGGACCTCGCCGTCGTCGCCGTCGTCACCGCGCTCTACCCGGCCGGCACCGTGCTGCTCGCCCGCGGCGTCCTCGCCGAACGTGTCCACCGTGGCCAGTTCGTCGGTTTGGGCACCGCCGCCGTGGCCGTCGGCCTCCTCGCCCTCACCTGACCCGCGCCCTCACCGCCGCCGCGCAAGGAGTACCGCATGTTCATCCAGCCCTGGGACGCCGGCCTGGACGAAGCCGAGTGGCAGACCTGGATCGCCGACGGACACGACTTCGGCGTCCTCACCGTCAACGGCCTGCCCGGCGAGCCTCCCGTCGCCGTCCCCACGCACTTCACCGGTGGCCCCGGTCACCTGCTGATCCACCTCGCCCGGCCGAATCCCGCCTGGAAGGCGATCGAGAACGACCCGAACGTCCTGTTCACCGTCTTCGGCGACTACGCCTTCGTCCCCGGCCCCTGGCGTGCCAAGCCGGACACGCCACCCACCGACGGCGTCCCCACCAGCTACTACACCGCCGTCCAGTTCACCTGCCGCGCCACGGTCGTCGACGACCCCGAGGCCAAGGCCGAGCTGCTGCGACGCCAGATGGCCCACTTCCAGCCCGACGGCGACCACGCCCCCCTGGCCGTCGGGCGGCCCCCGTACGGCCGGATGCTGTCCGGCATCCGCGGGCTGCGCCTCGAAGTGACCGACGTCCGGGCGAAGTTCAAGTACGACGACCACAAGCCCGTCGAACAGCGCGCCGCCGTCGCCGATCACCTCACGGAACGCGGCCAGGGCCTCGACCTCGCCACCGCTGCCCAGCAGCGCCGCCGCCTGGGCCGCGTCGGCCCTTGGACGTCCTGACCACCGACCCGCACGCCTGCACGAAGGAACGCCTGCCATGACCACCTTCCGCATCTCCCCCGCCGTCGCCGACGCCTTCCCCGGCACCCTCGTCGCCGTGGTCACCGCCGACGGTCTGCGCGGCCGCGAACCCTGGCCCGACACCACCGCCGCCCTGGAGGCACTGGAGCAGCAGCTCGCCGACGGCGCCTGGCAGCCGGCCGACGAGACCGACCCCCGCATCGAGGCCTGGCACACCGCGTACCGCTCGTTCGGCACCAATCCCCGTCGCGTCCGCCCCAGCGTCGACGCGCTGGGCCGCCGCATGGCCAAGAAGAGCGCCCTGCCGCGCATCAACCCGGCGGTCGACTCGTACAACGCCGTCTCCGTGCGCCACGGCCTGCCCGCCGGCGCCTTCGACCTCGAGCACGTCGCCGGCGACGTCGAGATCCGGTACGCGGACGGAACCGAGGAGTTCACTCCCCTCGGCGAACCCGACACCGTCGAGAGCCCGAGGCCGGGCGAGGTCATCTACGCCGACACCACCGGCGTCCTCACCCGTCACTGGAATCACCGCGACGCCCACCGCACCCGCGTCACCGAGGACTCCGTCCGTGTCGCGTTCGTCCTGGAGACCCTGCGCGCCGCCCAGGACGGCCATCTCCTCAAGGCGGCGGCCGAAGAACTGCACGGGCTGCTCGCCCCGCACGCCGACCGGACCCGGGTGCTCCACCTCGACCGGGAGCGACCCGGGGCCACCGTCTGAGTCCCGGTGGGCATGCCTCTTCGTTGGCCGAAAAGCGGGTGGGTGCGGTGACTGCGGGCGTTACAGTCGGCGGGCAGTGGTTGCCCGTCGGCGGGGCGGCGGCTCCTCGCGGGAGCCGTGCGTCATGCCCCGTCGGCCACCGTCGTGAACCGTGAGCCGTCGTAGAGGTGGTAGCCCATGAGCGTCGTCGACCTGGCCGCACTCGGTGACTCCTTCACACGCGATCCGTACCCCGTGTACGCGCGCTTACGGGCGCAGGGGCCCGTGCACCGCATCCGGATGCCGGAGGGGAACGCGGAGGCCTGGCTGGTCGTCGGCTACGAGGCCGGGCGCGCCGCGCTCGCGGAGCCGACGCTCTCGAAGGACTGGAGCAAGGCGTCCCCCTCGTTCCCGCTCGGTGCCATCTCCTCCGGCCCCCACATGCTCAGGGCCGACCCACCGGACCACACGCGGCTGCGCAGGCTGGTCGCCCGGGAGTTCACCGCCCGCCGGGTGGAGGCTCTCGCCCCGCGCATCCAGAAGACCACCGACGCGCTCCTGGACCGGATGCTCGCCGCGCCCGACGGTCGCGCCGACCTCGTCGAGTCCCTGTCCTTCCCGCTGCCCATCTCCGTCATCTGCGAACTCCTCGGCGTTCCGGACCTCGACCGGGACTCCTTCCGCACCTGGTCGAACGACGCCCTCGGCGCCACCGACCCCGAAGCCCGTACCGCGGCCGCGGCGTCCATGGCGCGGTACCTGGAGGAACTGCTCGCGGACAAGCGCCGGCAGCCCGGCGACGACCTCATGAGCGCGCTGATCCACGGTGCGGACGGGGACGGCGACCGGCTCGCTGCCGACGAACTCCTGGGCATGGCCTGGCTGTTGCTGGTGGCGGGCCACGAGACCACCGTGAACCTCATCTCCAACGGGGTGCTCGCCCTGCTCACCCACCCCGAACAACTGGCGGCGCTGCGCGCGGACCTGACGCTCATCGACTCCGCCGTCGAGGAGATGCTCCGCTACGACGGTCCCGTGGAGACCCCCACGTACCGGTTCACCACCGAGCCGCTGACCATCGGCGACACGGTCGTTCCCGGAGGCGGCGAGCTCGTCCTGGTGGCCATGGCCGACGCCGACCGCGACCCGGCGCGCTTCCCCGCTCCCGAGCGCTTCGACATCACCCGTGACGCCCGCGGCCACGTGGCGTTCGGCCACGGCATCCACTACTGCCTGGGCGCACCGCTGGCGCGTCTGGAGGCACGCATCGCCATCAGGACGCTCCTGGAGCGCTGCGAGAACCTGGAACTGGACATCCACCCGGCTGCCGTGGCCTGGCGTCCGGGGCTGATGATCCGCGGTCCCCGGCGTCTGCCCGTGCGCTTCACCGCGTAGGCGGCTACGCCTTGCGGGCCAGTCCCGCGACGATCAGGCGCTCCCAGACCGTGAGCTCCCGCTCACCGTCCCCGCCCCGGGCTCCGCCACCAGCGTCGGGGCGCCAGACGGGCGCCGGAACGACTCCCGGATCCAGGATGTCCAGGCCGTCCAGGAGGGACTCGATCTCCTCGTCGGTCCGCCACCGGCCCCGGCCGAACGTCTTCTGGAGTACTTTCTCGGCCTCCGCGGTCTCCGGGTTGTTGCCGGAACGGAAGTGGCTGACGAAGAAGTGGCTTCCGGACGCCACGTGATCGCGCCAGTGGCGAACGATTCCGGCGGGGTCCTCCTCGTCGTTCACATGGTGGAGAACGGCGCTGAGGACGACGGCGACGGGACGGTCGAAGTCGATCAGGGCGAGGGTGTCCGGGTGGGTGCGTATGCCCTGCGGATCACGCACGTCGACCGGGACGACCCGCGTCCGGTCGTTCTCCTCCAACAGGGCCCGGCCGTGCACCAGTACCTGCGGATCGGTGTCGACGTACACCACGCGGGACTCGGGGGCGTGCCGCTGCGCGACCTGGTGCACGTTGTCGGCGGTCGGGAGGCCGCTGCCGAGGTCGATGAACTGCCGTACCCCGGTGGTCGTCACGATCTCCCGCACCGCCCGCGTCAGGGCGGCACGGTTGGCGAAGGCGATCGCCACCGAACCGGGGAGGTCGCGTTTGAACACGTCTCCGATCTCCCGGTCCACGGCGTAGTTGTCCTTGCCGCCGAGCAGGTAGTCGTAGACGCGGGCGATGCTGGGTTCGGCCCGGTTGATGGAGGAACGCTCTCCCGTCATGGCACGCATCCTCCCCCGCGACGACGCCTCCCCGCCACCACTTCGGGATTCCGGCCGCGCGGCTCTCGGGGACACGGCCCGTGTATCGCGCGTCGGGCCGGGTAGGCGCCACAACCGGATCACATGATTCCGGTTGTGAGCCAGTCGTCGCGTGAAGCGGGAGGAACATCGTGAACAAGCCGATGCGGCACGTCGTGACCACGGGGATCGCCGCCGTGGGGATCGGAGGCGCCCTGCTGGCCGGCGGAGGCCCGGCGGCGGCCGCGGCCCCGCACCACCGCGGCCATTCCGACCGTCCCGCCACCGCGACCGCGGGGCCCCAGCACGCCCAGAGGTCCGCCTCGCACCGGCGCGTCGACCCGTGGGTCATGGACCAGCTGCGCCAGTTCGATCCGGCGGCCGCCCATCGGCTCGCGGTGTACGACCCCTGGGTGAAGGACCAGCTGGCGCAGTTCGCCGGGCAGGCCGGCTGAGTCCGCGTCCCGGGCGGGAGCCGGTGCCGCGGCCCGGGAGCGGCACCGGCGGCGAAGTGCTTGACCCTGACGTGGCGTGAGGCCGCATGGTCGGTGGTGTGGAAGAACACCTGACCGTGGGACGCGTGGCCGGGCTGACCGGCGTGAGCGTCCGCACTCTGCATCACTACGACGAGATCGGCCTCGTGCGTCCGTCCGCCCGGACCGCCGCCGGCTACCGGACCTACTCGGCGGGCGACGTGGAGCGGCTGCGGGAGGTGCTCACCTACCGGCGGCTGGGCTTCGGGCTGCGCGACATCGCGCTCCTGGTCGACGACCCGGCCACCGACGCGGTCGCGCACCTGCACCGCCTGCGCGGTCTGCTGCTGGAACAGCGCGACCGCGCCGGCGCCATGGTGACGGCCATCGACAGGGAACTGGAGGCACGGGCCATGGGGATCAGGACGACACCCGAGGAGCAGCTGAAGGTGTTCGGCGCGCGGCTGTACGAGGCGATCGGGTCCGCCTATCCGGCGACGCGGCGCACCGAGCCGCGGATCGCCGCGAGGGTCTGGGACGCGCTCGGGGACGCACGGACGGTGCTGAACGTCGGCGCCGGCACCGGCTCCTACGAGCCCCCGGACCGCGACGTGACCGCGGTGGAACCGTCGGCGGTCATGCGGGCGCTGCGGCCCGCGGGCGCGGCGCCGTGCGTGGCCGCCGCGGCGGAGAGCCTTCCGTTCGAGGACCAGTCCTTCGACGCGGCGATGGCCTTCAGCACCGTGCACCACTGGGACGATCCGATCGCCGGGCTGCGCGAGATGCGCCGCGTCGCCCGCCGCGTGGTGGTGTTCACGCACGACGCGGGCGACACCGGCTGGCGCCTCCGGTTCTGGCTGACCCGTGACTACCTGCCCGAGGTCGCCGGCCTCGTCGCCGACCGCCCCTCGGTGGACGAGCTGGCCCGCGAGGTCGGGGCCCGTCTGGAGCCCGTGCTGATCCCGTGGGACTGCGCGGACGGTTTCCTCGAGGCCTACTGGCGCCGGCCCGAGGCGTATCTGGAGGAGCACGTACGCCGCGCGGTGTCGGTATGGACCCGGGTCGGGCCGGAGGCCGAGCAGCGGGCCGTACGCGGCCTCCGCGACGATCTCTCCTCGGGCCGGTGGGCCGAACGCAACCGCGACCTCGCCGCCCTCGACTCGGCGGAGCTCGGCCTCCGCCTGCTCGTGGCCTGAACCGTCACACCCGGGAAGGCCGCGCGGGTACGTCTCACCGCGCGGCCTTCCCGGGCGGCACCGGACTCACCGGGCCGGCGCGTCCGGCCCGGTCGCCGCCTCCTCCGGCAGCAGTTCCCGCACGCGGTCCTGAGCCTCTCCGAACGGGTCGGGGAAGACCCCCATCCCGTGCGCGACCAGCGCCCCCTCGTGCAACAGCATCAGCGCCCGGGCCAGCCGGTCCGCGCCGGCCTCGTCGATCTCCCCGGCGAGGCGGGTGAAGAGGTCGAGCATCCACCGCTTCTGCCCGGCGATGACCGCGTACGCCGGATGCGCCGCGTCGCCGATCTCCGCATGGGCGTTGATCATGCTGCACCCCCGGGACCCGTGTTCCGCCGCCCATGCGCGCGAGGCCTCGAAGACGGCCAGGATCCGGACGGCCGGCTCCCGCCCCGCGACCGCGTCCAGACGGCCGGCGAGGAGGTCCCGCCAGCGGTCGTCGCGGCCGGCCAGATACTCCACGACGATCTGCTCCTTCGAGCCGAAGCGGTCGTACAGCGTCTTCTTGGTCACTCCGGCCTCGGCGGCGATGAGGTCCACGCCGACGGCATGGATGCCGCGCTCGTAGAACAGCCGCTCGGCGGCCTCCAGCACGCGGAGCGCCCCGGACGTCATGCGGACGCGGTGCGGCTTCTCCCTGGACTCCATGAGGCATGAGTATACCGGTCTGTATAGTGGGCACCCGAGCGAGTAAACCGATCTGTATACCTCGATCCGCCCACGGGATGTGGTCCACGTGCACGCCCTGCTCTCGGCCGCCTTCGTACTGAGCTGGAGTTCCGGGTTCATCGGCGCCCGGCTCGGCGCGGGAACCGCGGACGCGACCACGCTCCTGATGTGGCGCTTCCTGCCGCTCGCGCTGGTCCTCGTCGCCGTCGCGCCCTTCTCGCGCGCGGCGTGGCGGGGCCTGCGGCTCCGGGACGCCGGCCGGCAGGTCGCCGTCGGCGCGCTGTCGCAGAGCGGGTATCTGCTCAGCGTCTACTACGCCATCCAGCTCGGTGTCTCCACCGGCACCACCGCCCTGATCGACGGCGTCCAGCCCCTCGTCGCCGGCGCGCTGGCCGGGCCCCTGCTGCGGCAGTACGTGTCGCGCCGGCAGTGGGCCGGGCTGTGGCTGGGGCTGGCCGGAGTCGCCACGGTCACCCTGGCCGACGCGGCGGCGACCGGCGCGGAGGTCGCCCCGTGGGCGTACGCGGTCCCCTTCCTCGGCATGCTGTCCCTGGTGGCGGCCACCTTCCTGGAGGGCCGCTCCCCCGTGCCGGTCGCGCCCAGGGCGGCACTGACGCTCCACTGCGCCACCAGCGCCGTCCTCTTCTCCGCCCTGGCGGCAGGCGCCGGGGCGGCCGTGCCGCCCGCCGACTCGTCGTTCTGGGTGGCGACCGCCTGGCTCGTGGTGCTGCCCACCTTCGGCGGGTACGGACTGTACTGGCTGATCCTGCGCCGGTCCGGCATCACCGCGGTCAACACCCTCATGTTCCTCATGGCCCCGGTCACGGCCGTGTGGGGCGCCCTCATGTTCGGTGAGCCATTCGGTGTGCAGACCGCCGTCGGCCTGGCCGTCTGCCTCGCGGCCGTGGTCGTCGTCCGCAGCGGGGACCACGCGCGCCCGGACCGCCCCGCCCGGCCCGCCGAGGACCAGCGGGAGGCCTCCCCTGCCGGAACGCGTTGACCACCCGCCGCGACCGGCCGGGCCGGGCGATCCGGCGAACGCGGGCTCAGCCGCCCTCGGGGGCGTCCACGACGGCGCCGCTCTCGTCGATCATGTGGGTGCGCCAGTACACGTCCCACTTGTCGTCCACGTGCTTCGGCACCTTGCCCTCGGGGTAGCGCGTGTAGCCCTGGGGCGGCCGCTCGCCGTCCGGGGCGCACGCGGAGCCGGTGCCGCCGACCGAGGTGACCGGGTACTCGCCGTCGCTGCATACGGCCTCCCGGTACTCCAGTGAGCATCCGGTGAGCGCCAGAGCCGCCGAGGCGCACCCGAGAGCGGCGGCGGCCGCGACGCGGACGACGCCGCGCCGTGCACGGTCGGTGGGCCGGCCGGTCCTGCTGTTCCTGTGCACGAGGTCTCCCAGCGTAGGTGGACAGGTCTCCCACCTTCGCCGACGCCCGGCGGCCGGTCCTGAGTACGGGTACTCAGCACGTGCGCCCGCCGCTACTCACCGGCGTCCGCCGGGCGTACCGAGCCGCCTGTCAAGGGTCCGGAGCGCACCCGAGTACGGGACCCCCCGCAGTGGTCCCGCGCCGCGGGACCGGCAGGCTCGCCGACCTCGGCCGCCGCCGCGGGCGCCGGTGGTCAGCCGGCGAGGCGTGCCATCCACGCCTCGATCTCGTCCGCGGAGCGCGGCAGGCCCGCCGACAGGTTCTCGTGGCCGTCGTCGGTGACGACGAGGTCGTCCTCGATCCGGACGCCGATGCCTCGCCAGTCCTCGGGCACCGTCAGGTCGTCCGCCTGGAAGTACAGGCCCGGTTCGACGGTCAGGCACATGCCGGGCTCCAGCACGCCGTCCACGTAGTCCTCCGTGCGGGCCCGCGCGCAGTCGTGGACGTCCAGGCCCAGCATGTGACCGGTGCCGGCCATGGTGAAGCGGCGTTGCAGTCCGAGCTCGTAGGCCCGGTCGACGGGGCCCTCGATGAAGCCCCACTCGACGAGCCGTGCCGTCAGGTGGCGCTGGGCCGCCTCGTGGAAGCCGCGGTAGGGGGCGCCCGGCTCGACCGCCGCCATGCCGGCTTCCTGGGCCTCGTACACCGCGTCGTAGATCTCGCGCTGCCGGGGCGTGAACGTGCCGCTGATCGGCAGTGTGCGGGTGACGTCGGCGGTGTAGAGGGAGTGCGTCTCCACGCCGGCGTCGAGCAGCAGCAGGTCTCCCGGGCGGACCGGGCCGTCGTTGTCCGTCCAGTGCATGATCGTGGCGTGTTCGCCCGCGGCGCAGATGGATCCGTAGCCGACCGCGTTGCCCTCGAGGCGCGCGCGGCGGAAGAAGGTGCCCTCGATCCAGCGCTCCGACGAGGCGATCGCCCGGGAGAGTTCCCCGACCACGTCGGTGAAGCCGCGCACGGTGGAGTCCACCGCCTTGCGCAGCTCCCCGATCTCCCAGGCGTCCTTGACGAGGCGGAGGTCGCCGAGCGCGTCCTCCAGTTCGGCGTCCCGCTCCTCGTCGGTGGTGACGGCGGCCTCGAGGGTGGGGTCGATCCCCCGGACGATCCGGGTCCGCGGGCCGGAGGCGGCGGCCAGGCCGGCGGCGGCGGTGCGGACGTCGCGGCACGGCAGGCCGAGGACGCGCTCCGACTCGGCGAGCGAGCGGCGCCGGCCGGTCCACAGCTCGGCGTGGGCGCCGGTCCAGAACTCGTCGTCCTCCCTGCTGTCGCGCGGCAACTGGTAGCAGTAGGCGTCGTGGCCGCCGTCCGCCCGGGGTTCGAGGACGAGTGCGCCGTCCCGCACCTGGTCGCCGGTCATGTGCACGTAGCCGGTGTACGGCCGGAAGGGGTAGGTGTCGTCGTTCGAGCGGACCTTGAGGTTGCCCGAGGGGATCACGAGGCGTTCGCCGGGGAACCGCGCGGAGAGCGCGGCACGGCGCCGGGCCGCGTGCGGGGCCTGCTCGGCCGGCTGGAGGTCGTGCCGTTCCGTGTCCGCCCAGCCCGTCCGCATCAGGGCGGACAACTCCGCGGAGATGACCGGGTAGAGGCTGTTCTTCCGACGGTTCGCCACGTCATGCACCTTCCGTTGGGCGTCCATGGGGCTGCCACGAGGTTCGTCACCCCCCCTCGGCCGAGGGGCGGCATCCGGACGGTACCGGCCCGCGGCGGCCGTCGGTGCCCGGGCGTGCCAGTGGCACTGATCGGCCACGGAAGGGCCGTGGGCACGGATAATCGCCCCATGACGAACGCGAGACTCGGCGATGCGCTGCGGATGATGGGGCTCGACGACACGACGTGCCGGGTCTACCTGGCCCTGCTGGAGGTGGCCCCCGCTCCGCTGGACGCGGTGGGCGCGGCGGCCGGGCTGGGCGGGGCGGACCTCGCCGCGGCGTACGGCGGACTGGTGGACGCCGGCCTGGCCAGTGCCTCGGCCGGGGACGGGGACGTGGTGGCCCCGGTGCCGCCCGCGGCGGGCCTGGAGATCCTCGCCCGGCACCGGGCGGCCGAGCTGGAGGAGTCCCGGATCGCGGTCGGGGGCGCGTTCGAGTCGTTCCGGCGCCGCCGGCTCGCCGCCTACAACGACAACCTCGTCGAGGTCGTCACCGGGGAGGACATCGCTCCGCGGATGCGTCATGCGTGGGCGAGCGCCCGTGAGCAGATCCGCCAGTTCGAGTCCCCTCCGTACGTGCCCCTGGCCACGGTGACCGACGACGCGCTGGCCACGCTGGCGCGCGGGGTGAAGCAGCGCGTCGTCTACTCGCGGGAGTCGCTGGAGTACCCCGGCCATCTGAAGAACGTGGTCGAACCCTGCATCGAGGCGGGCGAGGAGGCCAGAGTCCTGCCGTCGGTGCCGGTGAAGCTCCTGATCATCGACGAGGCGTACGCGCTGGTGTCGTTGTCGATCAAGGAAGCGGACGTGCACAACACCATGCTGGTGGTGCAGCCCTGCGGCCTGCTGTCCGCGCTGACGGCCCTGTTCGAGCAGGCCTGGCACAGCGCCCTGCCCGTCCACGGCCGCACGGCCCGCCCCGCCGGGCTCCCGCCGGCCGACCGCCGTCTGCTGCGCCTGCTGGCCGGCGGGGCGACGGACGAGGTGATCGCCCGCGAACTGGGTATCAGCCGCCGCACGTTGTTCCGCCGCCTCCAGATCCTGATGACCCGGCTCGGCGCCGCGAACCGCTTCCAGATGGGCCTGCAGGCCCAGCGCTCGGGCTGGCTGTGACCCGCGACCGCTCGCCCGGGCGGCTCGGCGTCCCTCAGGGCATCCGCTTCCCGGGGCACCACACGTACCGGACGTCCGGCTCCCGTTCCTCGTTGCGCCGGCCGTCGGTGCACTCGGCGGCGACGAAGCCGTGCCTCTCGTAGAAGCGACGCGCCGGCCCGTTGACCTGGAACGTCCACAGCACCAGCCCCGCCGGCCGACGCCGCTTCGCCAGGTCCACGAGGCGGTCGCCGATGCCCCGGCCCCGCCAGGGCGGATCGAGATAGAGCTGGTCCAGCTCCTCGCCGTCCAGCACCATCATCGCGACCACCGAGTCGTCCACCGTCGCCACCCATGTCTCCTGCTCGGGCACGACCACCTCCCGGAACCAGGACCGGACCCGGTCGTCCGAATGGGCCCGGCGCACGCCGGGAAGTGCCGCCGCGAAGGAACGCAGCCAGACGTCGGCCACCGCGGCGGCGTCGGAGTCGGCCGCACGGCGGACGACGAAGTCGTTGATCTCCACAGAGACGCATGCTCGCAGAGAACACCACGCATCCGCACGCGAGTTCGTCGCGAGGCCCGGGCCCGGCACCCACGCCGGTGGAGCCATGAGCTCAGAGGCGACGGCTTGACGCCGGCCCCGTCGCGGGCCCGGCACCGCGTATCCGGGCCGTGACGAGGCATCCGGCCGCCGCTCCGACCGCGTACCAGAGCAGGTCCGGTGCGTTGAAGGTGGAACCGAGGACCAGGCGGGCCGGCGTGCTCTGCCGGGAGAGCGCCGCCGGCAGGTCGGTGAGCTGGAGGAACTCGACGCCCCAACTCACGGCCAGGGCGATCCCGCCGGCCTTCCACGGTGTCACCCGCGGCGCGACCAGGACGACGAGGGTGAAGACGAGCAGGGTGTAGAGGGCGTCACCGCCGTACTTGGCCACCGCTCCCTCCGACACCGCCCGGAGCCCCGTCCCGGCACCGACGGTCAACGCCGCGGCCACCGCCGCCGCAAGCCGTGCGCGGACCGGATCGCCGCCGGGGCGGGCACGGGTGCGGGAGGTCGGAGCCATGAGGTCATTCTGCTGGACCACGACGCCCTCTGGCGTACGCGCGTAGACCTCGGGCACCATCGTCGTGCACCGCGTGCTCAACCACCCCACAGGCAGCATGACGCTCTGCATGGAGGTTCCTTCATGAAGTCTCCGACGGTCCCCACCCGTACTCCCGCGGCGGCGAGGAGAACACCGCGCACGAGAGGCACACGCATCCGGTCGGTCGTCACGGCTCTCGCCCTCGTGGCCGCGCCCGGCGCCGTCGTCGTCGGCAGCGCCGGTGACGCGTTCGCCGTGACCAAGATCAGTCACGCCACCGCGACGTCGATGTTCCGCGACGTCGGGATCACCTGGTCGTCCTCCGGCAACTGCTCCAACCGCAACAACTCGACCTGTACGTCCTTCGACCAGCTCAACCTGACCACCGCCCAGGGTGCCCAGACCCTCAAGCGGGCCAGCGGGTGCGCGCTGAACATCACGGGCGGGACCGAGACCGGACATGCCTCCGGCACCTACTCGCACTGGAACGGCTACAAGCTGGACTTCAGCAAGTACACCTGCGTCGGCTCCTACATCAAGAACACCTTCACCTACATCGGCCTGCGGGGCGACGGCGCCGCGCAGTGGCGGTCCGGCTCCGGCAACGTCTACGCCGACGAGGGCAACCACTGGGACGTCACCTACTACAACTGCGGCGGCTGCTGAGCCCCGGCCGTGCGGGGCGGGACACGCGCGACGACGCCCGACGGGCACGCGCGTGTCCCCGGGCCGTTCACGAGGTCGCCGCGTCGAGGATCTCGAGCACGTGCCGATAGGGACGCCCGGTGGCGCGGGTCATCCCCATCTCGCAGGTGCGGTTGCAGGACGCGTAGGCGTCGTGGCCGCGCCCGTTGATCTCGGCCGCCTGGGCCGCGGTCGCGGCGGCCGTGATCTCCGGGTGCAGCAGACCTCGGTCACCGGCGAACGCGCAACAGCCCCAGGAGTCGGGCACGGTGACCTCGTCGCTGACGGCGGCGGCCACGGTGCGCAGGGCGTCGTCGATGCCCAGGTGCACGGTGGAGCAGGTCGGATGCAGGGCGAGGCTCCCGATCCGGCGGGGTGCGGGCAGTGCGGGAAGCAGGTGCTCGGCGGTGAAGACGACGCTGTCGACGAAGCGCAGGGACGCGAAGCGGGCACGCTCGGACTCGCCCAGTGCGTCCGCGAGTTGGGACAGACCGTGGGTGCACGAGGAGGCGTCGCAGACCACCGGGAGCCGGCCGCGGCCGGTGGCCTGCCACAGGACCTCCAGGGTGCGGGCGGCCATCGTGCGGTGCCCGGCGGTGTACCCCTTGGACTGCCAGGGCGTGCCGCAGCACAGGTCCGCCAGCCCCTGCGGCACGGCGACGGGGACCCCGGCCCGGTCGCACAGCCGCAGGAAGGCCGCCGCCGAACCGCCCGCGCCGTCGGGGGCCGCCTCCGGGGCGAAGACGCTGCCGATGCAGGCGGCGAAGAACACCGCCCGCGCCTCGGCGGGGTGTCGGGGGGCGGGGCGGGCCGGACCGCCGCGGGGGATGTCGCCGGTCCAGGCGGGCACCAGTTCCGCCGCCCCGAGCCGGCGGGCGGCGCCGGTGGCGGCGCGCACGGCGGACGCGGGCGCGGCGTGGGCGGTGTTCAGCGCCAGCCGTACTCCGTTGACGGCACTCCCCCACCGCCGGGCGACGGCGTTCCCGGTACGCCGGGACAGGGCGCCGTGGCGCTCACCGCGCAGGCGCTTCATGACGGCCCCGGTGTCGATGGCGACCGGGCAGGCGGTGACGCAGAGGCTGTCGGCGGCGCAGCTGTCGACGGCGGCGTAGCCGTAGTCGGCTTCCAGGGCACGCCGGCGCTCCTCGTCCCCGTCGGCGGCGGCCAGGGCGATCTCGCGCTGGAGAACGATGCGCTGCCGGGGCGTGGTGGTCGCGTCCGCCGTGGGGCAGACCGGTTCGCAGTAGCCGCACTCGACGCAGGCGTCGACGGCCGGATCGACCTCCGGAACGCTCTTGAGGTTGCGCAGGTGGGCGGCGGGGTCGTCCTCGAGGAGCACGCCGGGGCTGAGTACCCCGTGCGGGTCGCACAGCCGTTTCAGTTCCCGCATGACGTCGTACAGTTCGTCGCCGTACTGGCGGCGGACGAAGGGTGCCATGGCCCGTCCGGTGCCGTGCTCGGCCTTCAGGGTGCCGTCGGCGTCGAGGACGAGGTCGACCATGGCGTCGGTGAAGCGGGCGTAGCGCTCGGTCTCCGCGGGGGTGTCGAAGTCCTGCGTCAGCATGAAGTGGAGGTTGCCGTCGCGGGCGTGGCCGAAGATCACCGCGTCCTGGTAGCCGTGCCGGTCGAAGAGGCCGGTCAGGCCCTCGCAGGTGCGGGTCAGCCGTTCCATGGGGACGGCGATGTCCTCCAGCAGCGCGGTGGTTCCGGGGCGGCGCGCTCCGGCGACGGCGGTGTAGAGGCCCTTGCGCAGGTGCCAGAGCCGGGCCCGGACCGCGGGGTCGCGTACGAGGGTGGTGGGTCCGACGGCGGGCAGCCGGTCCAGCACCGTCCGCGCGGCCGCCGTCCGCTCCTGGAGCAGCGCGGCGCTGTCCTCGGCGAACTCCACCAGCAGTGCCGCGTGCCGCTCCACGCGCAGCCCGCGCAGGGCGTCCACCGGATCCGGGGAGCGCTGCGCCACGCGCAGGGAGGCGGCGTCGAGGAGTTCGGCGGTGCGGACGCCGGCGGCCAGCAGCGCGGGCAGTGCGTCGGTGGCCTCGGCGAGGCCCGGCAGCACCAGCAGGCCGGTAGCGGCGTGCGGCAGCAGGGGCACCGTGCGGAAGACGGCCTCCCCGACGAAGCCGAGGGTGCCTTCGCTGCCGATCATCAGGTGGGCGAGGATGTCGGCCGGTGCGGTGTGGTCGAGGAACGCGTTGAGGCCGTAGCCCATGGTGTTCTTCAGGGAGAAGAGCCGCTCGACCGTGGCGCGGGAGGCCGGTGAGTCGCGTACCCGGTCGCGCAGGCGCAGGAGCCCGGCGTGCAGCGCGGGTTCGCGGGCGCGCAGGGCCTGGTCCGCGTCGGCGGCCGCGGTGTCGACGACGGTGCCGGAGGGCAGGACGAACTGCAGGGACTCCATGGTTTGGTAGGCGTTGTCCCGGGTGCCGCAGTTCATGCCGCTGGAGTTGTTGGCGACCAGCCCGCCGATGGTGCAGGCCGACTCGCTCGCGGGGTCCGGGCCGAGCCGGCGCCCGTACCGGGTGAGCCGCGCGTTGGCCTGACGTACCGTCAGTCCGGGTTGCAGCCTGATGCGCAGACCGTCGTCCAGGACTTCGGCGGAGCGCCAGTGGCTGCGTACGTCCACGAGGACGCCGTCGCCGCCCGCCTGCCCGGACAGGCTGGTGCCTCCCGACCGCAGGGTCAGGGGCAGTCCCGCGGCGCGTGCCCCGGCCATCAGCGCGCCCACCTCGGCGGCGGTCGCGGCGCGCACGACGGCCCGGGGCGTGAACAGGTAGGGCGAGGCGTCGTGGGCGGACGCGACGCGGCGGGGCAGGTCTGCCGTCACGCGGGCCGGGTCGCCGACGCAGCCGGCCAGCAGTGCGGCCAGGTCGGAGGGGTGCCCGGCGGCGGAGGGTGGGGCGGCGGTGGTGGGCATGGCTCCTCGGTGGGCTGGTCAGCGGGCGGGGCGGTCCGGATCGGTGATCCGCAGCAGGCGTGGCGCCCGTTCGGCGGGTTCGGGCAGGCGCAGCGGGGACCGTCCGGGGGTGATGCTGCCCAGGAGGGTGGCCCGGCGGGCGCCGGTGCCCGAGGGGAGGGTGCCGGGCAGGCCGTGGACGGTGAGGAAGCCGAGGACGGCGAAGGCCAGGGCCTCCTTGGCGTCGGAGGGCATCCCCAGGGCGTCACTGGGGCGCAGTGGCACACCTGACAGCTCGTCGGCGAGCATGCGCATGAGCACGGGGTTGCGGGTGCCGCCGCCGGAGACGACGAGTTCGGTGACCCGGTGGTCGCGGCAGGCACCGGCGACGGTGACGGCGGTGAGCCGGGTCAGGGTGGCGAGGACGTCGTCGGCCTCGGGAGTGGGCGCCTGCTCCAGGGCCCGTCGCAGGTAGGGCAGGTGGAAGTGCTCCTTGCCGGTGCTCTTCGGGGCGGGCCTCGCGTAGTACGGGTCGTCCAGCAGGGCGCGCAGCAGTGCGGGGCTGGTGCGGCCGGCTGCGGCGCGGCGGCCGTCCTCGTCGTAGGCGGCGGCGCCGTCCGTGCAGTGCCGTACGGCCGCGTCCAGCAGGGCGTTGGCGGGGCCGGTGTCGAAGGCGAGCGGCTCGGCGCCGGGCGCGACGACGGTGATGTTGGCGATGCCGCCGAGGTTGAGGGCCGCGGGTGTGCCGGGCAGCGCGCGCAGCAGCATGGTGTCGGTCATGCCGACCAGCGGGGCACCCTGACCGCCCGCGGCGACGTCCCGGCTGCGCAGGTCGGAGACGACCGGGAGTCCGGTGGCCTCGGCGATCCAGGCCGGCTGGCCGAGTTGCAGCGTGCCGCGAACGGTGCCGTCCTCGACCCAGTGGTGCATGGTCTGGCCGTGCGAGACGACCAGGTCGGCGGCGCCGTCGCACAGTTCCCCGAGGGCGCGCCCGGCGGCTTCGGCGAAGGCCTGCCCCACGCCGGTGTCCAGGGCGCACACGGCCTGCGTGGTCGTGGTGGCCGGCGGCAGGGTGGCGGAGATCAGGCCCCGCAGCTCGGCCGGGTAGGGGACGGAGAGGTGTCCCAGGTGACGCAGGCGCAGGGTGTCGCCGTCCAGGGTGAGGTCCGCGGCGGCGGCCTCGATGGCGTCGTAGGAGGTGCCCGACATCAGGCCGATCACGCGCACGACGCCTCCCGGCGCGTGGTGCGGCCCGGGGCCGGGGTCTGCTGTGGCTGCGGCATGGCTGCTCCAGGGATGGTCTCGGCAGGGTACGGGGCCGGGGCCCTGTCGGGCCCCGGCGCGGCGGTGCGGGCGCACCCTCACTTCCGGACGGCGACCGTCCCGGTGCGGTCCGGATCGGTGCCCTCGACGCCTTCGGCGGCCTTCGGGGCGCCGTGGAAGAGGCTCATCAGGGCGCCGACGGCCAGGGTGACCAGGACGCCGATCGGCACCAGCCACTGCGCGGCGATGCCCGTGGGCACGGTGGCGCCCGCGACGGTGACGTCGATCTTCACCCCGCGCACGAGGTACGTCATGACGGCGATGGTCACGAGGAACGCCACGACGGAGTCGGTCTCGTTGGCCCGCCGGACGAGGCGGCCGAGCAGGAACGCGCCCAGCAACGCGCCGTAGGTGTAGCCGGCGATGGTGAGGCCGGTGAGGTAGACGTTGCCGGTGCTGGTGCTGAAGGCGCAGGCGAAGACGGCCATCAGCACCGCCCACACGAGGGTCATCACACGGGCGATCCGGAGCAGGAAGTCCTCGGACGGTGTGGTGCGGAAGAAGCTGTGGATGATGTCGGCGACCGTCGAGTTGGACATGGAGTTCAGGGCGGAGGACAGGGAGCCCATCGCGGCGCCGAGGATGCCGGCGACGAGCAGTCCGGAGATCACCACGGGCAGCCCGTGCAGGATGAACTGCGGGTAGAGGTTGTCGGTGCTGCTCAGGCCGAGTTCCTCGATGCCGCGGCCCTCGTTGTAGGACCACAGGAGTGCCCCGACGAGGGAGAACGCGGCGAACTGGACGGTGACGAAGACACCCGAGGCGATCATGGCCTTCTGGCCGTCGCGCAGCGAGCGGGTGGACAGCACGCGCTGGACCATCAGCTGGTCGGAGCCGTGGCTGGCCATGGCGAAGATGGCGCCGCCGATGATCGCGGTCGGCAGGGCGAACGGGCTGGTGAGGATGTGCGCCGGGTCGAAGTCGGTGTCGAACAGCTGGAACTTGCCCGCGTGCAGGGCCTGGGAGAAGCCGTCGCCGCCGACGTGGGCGGACAGGACGCCGATGGCGAGGAGGGCGCCACCCACGTACAGGACCATCTGGATGGTGTCGGTCCAGATGACCGCCTTGATGCCGCCGAGGTAGGTGTAGAGCACGGTGACCGCGGTGACGGCGATGATGATGACGCGGTAGCTCGTGTGCACGCCGAACTCGTCGAGCAGCAGCTTGATCGGGATGGCGGAGGCGAACAGCCGTACGCCCTCGGCGAGGAGCCGGGTGAAGACGAACGTCACCGAGGCGAGCCCCTGCAGCTTCAGCCCGAAGCGGCTGCCCAGGTACTGGTAGGCGCTGACGAATCCGCCGCGCTTGTACAGGGGGATCAGCACGGCGGCCACGACGACGCGGCCGATGACGTAGCCGAGGGCGAGCTCGACGTTGCCGAAGGCCTGACCGCTGTACGCGCCGCCGGGCACGCTGATGACGGTGAGCACGCTGGTCTCGGTGGCCACCACGGAGAAGGCCACGGTCCACCACGGCATGTGCCCTTCACCGACGAAGTAGTCCTTGGAGGTCTTCTGCCGGCCGGCCAGTCGCAGGCCGATCCAGGCGATCGCCACGAGGTAGACGACGATCACCACGAGGTCGAGTTGACGCACGCTCACTCCTAAGCAACGGCCGGCGGCGTCGCCGGCCGGGTGGGGACGGTGGGGGGTGCCGTCGACCGCCCGGCACGGACGACGTGGGGCTCGTGGGGAGCCGAGGGGTTCAGTGCCAGCAGGCGTGCCCCGTCCAGCGGGTCCCCGAGCGGGGCCCGGGGCAGCAGGGGCACCGGGGCGTCGGCGAGGGACGCCCGCAGCGGGCCGAGGAGCACGTCGCCGAGGCCGGTGAGTCCGCCGGTCAGGGCGACGGGCAGACCGTGGGTGCCGCCGGTCCGGCGGGCCGCGGTGAGGACCGTCCCGGTCAGTGCGGCGGCGGCCCGGCGCACGATGCCGGCGGCGGCGCCGTCCCCCGCGGCCGCGGCGCGCGCGACCTCCGGCGCGAAGGACGCGGCGGTGCGCGCCGGGTTGCCGTCCCGGTCGAGGGCGACGGGCAGCCGGTCCGGGGCGCCGAACCGCTCCACGGCGGCGTCCAGCAGCGCGGTGGCCGGTCCGCGCCCGTCGTGGGCGCGCAGTGCGGCCCGCAGTCCGGCGGCGCCGATCCAGGCACCGCTGCCCTCGTCACCGAGCCACGGGCCCCAGCCGTCCACGCGGGCGAAGGTTCCGTCCGCGCCGATGCCTACGGCGACGGAGCCCGTACCGATCGCCAGCACCACGCCGGGGTGCCCGCCGAGGGCGCCGGCGTGGCCGGTGACGGCGTCGCTGGTGACGGCGACCTCGGGCACGGGCAGGTCCGCCAGGAGCTGCCCGGCGAGCGCCCGGGCGGCCTCCGGTGCGGATGCGGCTCCTGCCGCGCCCACGCAGAGGGCCACGGGCCGGAGCGCGGGCCGCCGTTCGAGCAGCGGCAGCACGGCGGCGCATACGGCGGCCCGGGCCGCGGTCACTCCGTCACGGGTGGCGAGCCCGGGGGCGCCGGGCACGTCATGGGTCTCGTGGACGGGGCCGGTGTCCTCCCACAGCACCGCTCGGCAACCGGTCTTGCCCAGGTCCACCGCCACTGCTGATGTCATACGGCACGCCTTCGTGTCCGGGGATCCGTCGCGTCGGTCCGTCACCGTGCGGCCCGGGAGGCCGGTGGCGGTTGCGGATCACGGTCCAGCGAGTATCGGAACGCCGACATCCGCATGTCAATAAGTACCGCGGATTGATTTCCTGCGTAACTTTTTGACGTCCCGCGGGGGTGTGGTTACTGTGTCGGCCACCAACCCAGGAGGGAACGGCCCATGGCCCACCAGGAACGACGTCGCGCGACGGACCGCCCCGCCGAGGACGTGTCCCCGGCCGGAACCCTGGCGGGCATCCGGGCCGCACTGCCGTCCCTGGCGCCCTCGGAACGGCGGGTGGCGGAGGCCGTGCTGGCCGATCCGGCACAGGCGTCGGAGCTGTCCATCAGCGCGCTCGGCAAGCGGGCCGACACGTCGGTGGCGACGGTGATGCGCTTCTGCCGGGCCATAGGCATCGCCAACTACCCGCAGCTGCGGCTCGCGCTGGCCGCGGCCGCGGCCCGGGAGGACGCGCGCGGGGGCGACCGCCCGGCCCCGGGCACCGACATAAGCGCCACCGACACCCTGGACGAGATCGTCCGGAAGATCGTCTACAACGAGATGCACGCCCTGGAGGACACCGGAGCGGGGCTGGACGTCGAGGTGCTGGGCCGCGCCGTGGACGCCGTGGCGGGCGCCCGGCGCATCGACGTCTTCGGCGTCGGCGCCAGCGCCTTCGTCGGTCAGGACCTGCACCAGAAGCTGCACCGCATCGGCCGCACGGCCTTCGTGTGGACCGACCGGCACGCCGCACTCACCGCCACCGCCCTGCTCGGGCCGGGTGACGTCGCCCTGGCCATCTCGCACTCCGGGGAGACCGAGGACACCGTGGAGCCACTCCAGGTGGCCGCCGAGCGCGGCGCGACGACGATCGCCCTCACCAACGCACCCCGCTCCTCCCTCGCCGCGAGCGCGGACCTCGTCCTGGCCACGTGCGCCCGGGAGACCCCCTTCCGCTCCGGCGCGACCGCCAGCCGTATCGCGCAACTGGCCCTCATCGACTGCCTGTTCGTCGGAGTCGCGCAGCGGTCCTTCGACGCCACCACCGCGGCCCTCGAGAAGACCTACGGAGCCGTCCAGCGCCGCGGGCGCCCCCAGCAGCGCCGCTCCCCCGGCGACTGACCGCGCCCCCGTTCCCGACCTCGAGCCCCAGCACCGAAAGGACGACCGCGCCGTGGACCTCAGCACGCTCGGCACCGAGACCCGCAACGAGCGGACCACCGACCTGGACCGCATGCCGGTCACCGAACTGCTCGCCGTCATGAACGCCGAGGACCGGAGCGTCGCCCTGGCGGTACGCGAGGCCCTCCCGGAGATCGCGGCGGCGGTCGAGGCGGTCACCCGGTCGCTGCGCCTGGGCGGACGGCTGATCTATCTCGGCGCCGGCACCAGCGGCCGGATCGGTCTGCTCGACGCCGTGGAGTGCCCCCCGACCTTCGGCACCTCCCCCGAGCAGGTCGTGGGGCTGCTCTCCGGCGGCCCGGGCGCCTTCGCCGTCGCGGTCGAGGGGGCCGAGGACGAGCCCGCGCGGGCCGTCGCCGACCTGGACGGGGTCGGCGTGGACGAACGGGACACGGTCGTCGGCCTCGCCGCGAGCGGCCGTACCCCCTACGTGGTCGGCGGGCTGAAGCACGCCGCCGCCAGGGGCGCCGTCACCGTGTCGGTCGCCTGCAACGCGGACGCCGTGGTGAGCCGCTACGCCGACTTCCCGATCGAGGTGCCCACGGGTCCCGAGGTCGTCACGGGGTCGACGCGGCTCAAGGCCGGTACGGCGGAGAAGATGGTCTGCAACATGCTCTCGACCGCGTCGATGGTGCGTCTGGGCAAGGTCTACGGCAACCTCATGGTCGACGTGCGGGCCAGCAACGACAAGCTCGTCGACCGGGCCCGCCGCATGGTCGTCCAGGCGACCGGCGCCGGCCCGGAAGCCGCCGCCGAGGCGCTGCGGGCGGCGCAGGGGCACGCCAAGACGGCCATCGTCATGCTGCTCGCGCACTGCACCGCGGAGGAGGCCGCCCGTCGCCTCTCCGAGGCCCGGGGCGACACACGGACGGCCGTCGCCGCGGGCCGGGCGGACCGTGCCGTCCGTCCGCGCCGGGGTCAGGATGCGACGAAGCGGGCGATTTCGCCGAGCACCACCGTGTCCGCCAGGTAGCCGATGTGGGTCTGGCAGACCACGTTGTTGTTCGTCGCGCCGCTCAGCCGGGTGCTGGTGTACGGGATGATGATGCCGTCGCACGCCGAGTACCAGGTGGCGTACCTGGTCGAGCCCGGTGTCTCGTCGCCCGCGGTGATCTGGGAGATGAACGAGGAGCCCGGGTACATCTGCCGGCACGTCGTGTAGATCAGACAGGCGCCGGCGTAGGTGGTGCCGTGGTTCGCGCCGGCGATCGAGGCGAGGTGGCTGACGCTGGTGTTGCCGCCCAGCACCTTCAGGTAGTACTGGCTGACGAGGCCGCCCATCGAGTGGTTGACGATGGCCACCTTGCTCGCGCCGGTCCGCGCCTTGACGTTGTCGACGAACGAGGCGAGACCGCGGGCGTTGGTGACGTTGTCGCCGTAGGAGTTGTACTCGTAGGCGAAGAGGTGGGAGCTGGACCAGCCGTTGAGCCGGAAGACGCTCATGGCGGTGACCCAGTTGGAGGCGTTGCCGGTGTATCCGTGGACGAAGACCACCGGGGTGCTGGTCGACAGCGGCTGGACGGCCGTGGCGGCCGGCCGGGCGGCGGCGGCCGCCGCGCCGGCCGCCGTGGCCGGTGAGAACAGGCTGAACGCGACGGTGGCGGCCGCGAGCAGGCCGAGAAGCCGGCGTGGGGAACGGCGACGCATGAAGCCCTCCTGGATGCTGGTCGGGGTGGCTTGACCCGACCCAGAGTCCTGGGAGGCACAGCGGTTGCCATCGGTGGAATCACCAGTGCTCGCCGGGACGCCACGCGCGCCCGGGTCCGCGACGCCGGCCGGGGCGGCCCCGGCCGGCGCGTGGCCGCGGCTCAGCCGTCGGAGTAGCTGAAGTCCCCCACGGTCCAGGCACTGACGTCCTCGATCGCGACGCGGTACATCCCGCCCGTCTCCGGGATGCCCACCGTGCCCTGCAGGATCCGGGCCACGTGGAAGTGCAGATGGGTGGGCGGCCCGTCCCTCCGCACGGGCGCGTCGAAGACGGCGGAGAAGTCGCTCAGTTGGGCGGAGTCCGTCAGCACTTCCGACACCCTCTGCCGCCATACGGCTTCGGGAGCCAGGCGACCGGTGACGACGGCGCCGCCGGTGACCACGGTCAGGGACATCTGACTGCTCCGCCCGGACTCCACGAGGGCGGCGATGTCAATGATCAGCTCGTCAGGCTTCGGCATGAGACCGGATTCTATGCCGCGGCCCACCACCGTGGGCGCCGCTCCCCCAGGGGCCACGGTGGCGGGCTCGCGTGAGTCTCCCCGGTCAGGCGCGGACGGCGGACGGCACCGCCTCTCACCGTCCGCCGCCGGGCGGCGCCGACGTCTCGCGGACGGCCGCGGCGAGGGCGTTGCCGATGGCCCGGGCCCCCGCCGCGTTGGGATGCAGGGGCGCGGCCGGGCGGGTGGGGACCACACCTTCGAAGTAGCGGTCGGCGGGGGCGGCGCAGATGTCGTGTCCGGCGCTCGGTTCGAAGGTGTCGACGAAGACGGCGCCGTGCTCCTCGGCCGTCCGCCTCAGTACGGCGCCGAGGTGGTTGATCGCGCCCTGAAGGTGGTTGGCGTCCTGCTTCCAGTAGGGCTGGGAGGGGAAGCAGCCGTCGGGGCGGAGGTAGTTGCCGTAACCGACGACGAAGATCCTGGCGTGCGGTGCCCGCCGGGTGATGTCGTCCAGGACCGCGGCGAAGACCGGTGCCCAGGCGTCGATGCGGGCCCTGGTCCTGTCGGTTCCGCCGGCGGTGTTGCGCTCCGCGCAGCTGGTGCCGTGGGGCGGGGGCAGGACGTTGACGCAGTGCAGCGCTTCGCTGAACAGGTCGGTGTCGTTGCCGCCGATGGTGACGCTGACGAGGTCGGTGCCGGGGGTCAGCGCGTCGTACTGGGGTGCCGTTCCCGGGTGCTGCGGTGTGCTCAGGTGGCCGGCGGTGGCTCCGGAGCAGCTGACGTCGGTGAGCGTCGCGTCCAGGGCCGCGGCCGCGACGCGTGGATAGTCGGCCAGGGAGCGCAGGCACGCCGGTCCGGCCGTGTCGACCGGCGGGACCAGCGGGGCGGCCGCGTAGGAATCGCCGAGCGCGACGTACCGCAGGGGTTCGGCGGCCGACGCGACCGTGACCGGTGCCGTGGCCGACGCGGCCCCGGCGGCCAGAACGATGCCCAGGGTCATACGCAGTGCTGTCTTCACGATGCCTCCGTTCGGCACGCGCGCGTGCATGATCCTTTCTTACTACGGGCCCGTGCGGGCAGGCGTGACGCCGCACGGAAGCCGACCGGGTGACGCGGACGCGGAAGGACGCGCGCGGGTGACCGCCCCGGCGGCGCGGGGGCCTCCGTGGCCGTCCGCCTGCCGGTGGAATTCGTACCGGCCGCATCAGGCATTCGGCCGCACCGACGGGCTGCGCGATCATTCTGCATGTCTCATGCAGACATGTTCGAACCTTCTCGGCGTACCCTGCTCCGCGCCCCGGTCGCCGCTGCCGGCGCGGGTCTACTGGCAGCCTGCACCAACTCCGGCTCCGGACCGGGATCCGGCCCTCGAGGAGGTGCCGGCGGGGCGGCGTTCGTCCCGCCCGGCCCTCCGGGCTACGTCAATCCGTCCGACCCGGAAGTCCTCGCGGCCGAGCGGAAACGCGGGGCCGGGCCGGTGCGCGCGTACCGGTTCACCGCGTCCGAGGCGACGCTGGACATCGGGGGGCGGACCGTCCCGAGCTGGGCGTACGACGAGGCGCTGCCGGGCCCGCTGGTGCGTGTCACCGCCGGCGACGTGCTCGACCTGACCCTCGCCAACCGGCTGCCCGCCGGGACGACGCTGCACTGCCACGGAATGCGGCTGCGCTGCGACATGGACGGCGTCCCGGGGCTCACCCAGGCGGCCATCCGCCCCGGGGGCGACTTCCGCTACCGCTTCAACGCCGAGTATCCGGGAACGTACCTGATCCACTCCCACGTCGGGGTGCAGGCCGACCGGGCCCTGTACGCACCGCTCGTCGTCGACGATCCGCGGGAGCCCCTGGCCTACGACAAGGAGTGGGTCGTGGTCCTGGACGACTGGCTCGACGGTGTGGAGGGCTCCACCCCCGAGGAGGTCCTGGACCAACTCGTGCCCGGTGACCCCGCGGACACGGACCACATGGCCATGGGCCCCGGCGCCGCGAGCCCCGGCCGGCCGGCGACGGCACTCCCCTCGCCGACCGGGAGACCCGCGGGACCCTCGCGCGTGCTGCACACGTCCTACAGCCGCATGCTGCACGGCGCGGGCGGCAGCGTCGCCCACCCCTGCTTCCTGGTCAACGGGCGCCTGCCCGGTCATCCGGAGGTGTTCCGCTGCCGTCCCGGCGACCGCGTCCGGCTGCGCATCATCAACGCCGGTGCGGAGACCGCCTTCCGGGTCGCCCTGGGCGGCCACGGGATGACGGTCACCCACACCGACGGCTATCCGGTGAAGCACACGGGAACCGACGCCCTCCTCGTCGGCATGGCGGAGCGGTACGACGTCCTGGTCACCGCCCGGGACGGCGTCTTCCCGCTCGTCGCGGTGGCCGAGGGCAAGAAGGGCAGGGCCCTCGCCGTCCTGCGCACCGACAAGGGCAACGGGCGCCTCCCCCCGGCCGACGTCCACCCGGACGAACTCGACGGCAGGACCGTCCCCGCCCGCCGCCTCGTGCCCGACGACTCCGTGGCCCTGGGCGACCGCGAACCCGACCGCGAGATGCGCATCCGGATCACCGGGGGCATGGAGAGGTTCGACTGGGGATTCGACCACGAGCCCTACTCCGTGCGGCAGCGCCACCCGGTGCGCGCAGGCGAACGGGTGCGGCTGACCCTCGTCAACGCCACCGACATGTGGCACCCGATGCACCTGCACGGGCACACCTTCGCCGTCACCGGCCTGGACGGCGTGGGTGCCCGCAAGGACACCGCGGTGGTACTGCCGCACCGGAAACTGGTGGTCGACTTCGACGCCGACAACCCCGGGCTGTGGATGCTGCACTGCCACAACCAGTACCACTCGGAAAGCGGCATGATGACGGTCCTGGGATACCGCAGACAGGCGTGACGCGACCGCTCCCCCGCCGGTACGCGCCCGGGACGCGGCGAGGCCGGCGGCCGCGTTATGCGGCCGCCGGCCCTGTGATCGGCGTCAGTGGTCTGCTGCCCGGTGTCCGGTCAGTTCGCGTTCACCAGGTCGTGCGCCGGCACGGTCACCGTCCGCTTGCCCGGCTTGCCGCCGAGGACGATTTTCCGGAGCGCGCTGTTGTTGTCGAGGCTGGTCTCCTTCAGCCGCTTCGCCGGGTTGGCCAGGACCTGGATGTAGTAGGTGCCGTTGGGCACCTGGGTGATGTCGAAGGACTGGCCCGGCAGGTCCTGCGTGTACGTGTCGCCGGAGCCGACGTCCAGCACCTCACGGACGGAGATCGAGTTCTCCTGGCCGCAGGCGGTCGACAGATCGGTGTTGAACGGGTGCCAGTTGGCGTTCTTCACCGTGTAGTCGATCGCGTCGGTGTTGGCCAGGCAGAAGGCCTCCTTGCCGCTGCGCACGGCCTCCTTCTTGTCCGCCTTCAGCAGCCGGTAGCTGGCGAAGTCGGTGAAGTGCCAGTGCACATGGCCCGGGCGCGGGTCCCATTCCATGGTGCCGGTCGGGGTGTAGCCGACCTGCTTGCCCTTGGCGTCGTAGAAGTACTGGTAGGCGTCCATCTTGGCCTTGCCGGGCGAACGGAAGCCGTCCACCACGAGCTGTGCCGGGCCGGCGTTCCACACGTTGGCGCTGAAGGCCAGGTAGTCCTTGCCGGGGATGTCCTTCTCGCCGTCGCTGATGACGATGCCGTAGGCCGGCAGCGAGCGCAGGTCGGGCTTGGGCACGTCCGGCACCGAGGCCTTGCCGACGGGACGCTTCGACAGGGGCGCGAGCGCCGGCGCCTTGCGCGAGCCGTCGGTCCGTCCGGCTGTGTCACCGGTGCGCATCGAGCGCGCCGCCTGCTCCTTCTTCGCCGCCCAGGGCAGGGCGGGAGGTGCCGCCCTGAGCGGGCCGTGACCCACGTTGTACGAGGGGCCGGCGCCGCTCGTCACCGGCGCGGCGGCCTGGGCCGGCGTCGGGGCGTGCCCCGGGCCGTGGCCCGCGTGCCCGGACGGCGCCTCGGCAGCGGCTCCGTGTCCGGCGTGCTCGCCGGCCTGGGCGGACCGGGCGGCGGGGGACGCCGACCGGGCGGCGCCTTCCTCGTCCTCGTAGCTGCGCTCCACCACGGTCACCTTCACCGTGGCCGGCTTGTCGGCGATGCCGAACAGGTCGCGGTACTTCTTGGCGACCCCGATCCTGGCGGTGTACGTGCCGGCCGCGAGCCGGACCGAGTCGGTGTAGGAACCGGCGTAGGTGTTGGCGGCCCAGCCCTTCTCGACACCCCACACCGAGCCGAGGGTGAACGGGTTGGTGGGGCAGCTCTCCGGATACTTGGAGGTGGCGGGCGCGTCGGGGCGCACCCGGCCGCTGGCGTTGTTCGGGCAGAAGTCCTCGGTGCGGTTGAGGACCTTCTTGCCCGCCTTGTCGGTGATCGTGATCTCCGCGAAGCCGGGCAGGCCGGAGAAGTCCTTCACGGTGCCCTTGGGCAGCGTCTTCGTCCTGGCCTTGCCGCCCTCGTACACGGTCTGGGTGATGGTCACCGGGTCCTTGTAGGACTTCCGGGTCACCTTCAGTTCCAGTGGCGTCCCCTCGGCCGTCAGGTAGGTGCCGAGGTCGAGGTAGACGCCCGGATCCTCCTTCCAGGAGGTGAGCGTGAGCGAGTTGGTCGCGGCGATGAGGCTCAGCCTGGGGCCGGTCGCGGCCTTGGCCGGCTCCGACGTGGCGGCCACGAGCCCGGCCGTCACGGCCAGGGCGGCGACGGCCGTGGTGCCGGCGAGCAGCGGACGTCGAAGCCGGGTGGTGCGCGTTCTGGTCATCGTTCCCTCGTCCTCCGGATGCTGTGAGAAGGAGACAGGCGGCGGGCGGCACGTCGTGTCGGTGAGGACAGTCGCGGGGCCCGCTGTGAGGCGTGGTTGCTGTGCCCGCGCTGTGAGAGGAACGGGCCCGACGCCCGGTTGTCCGGGGAGGGAAAACGAGGGGATGTTGGCCGGATAGCTCCGTTGCGGAGGTAATCGGGTCATTCTCGCGGGTACGGCGCGCCCGGTGACAGGTCTTCTGATATCGGGCGCGGCCCCGGATTCGGTGAACCGTGGGGAGGGGGCCGGTGACCTCCCCACGGCTCGTCACACGGCGCGTTCCGGGAGCGTCGGGAGGATCTTCTCGGCGATGCCGAGGAGCGCGCTGTCGTCCGGGAGCGCTCCGGACGTGCTCCACACGGTGATGTCGTAGTAGCCGCCCCGGTCCTTCCCGTCGAAGGCCACCGTCAGCGTCCTGGCCAGGGGGCCCTCCTCGACCGGTCCGCCGGACCCGCCGCCCCCCAGGTTGATCTCCAGCTTCATGGTGTGGTCCGAGGAGAGGACCGCGGGCCGCCCGAGGACCGCGAGCGTCCTGACGTTCTCCTCGTTCCCGAACTTCATCAGCTTCACGTACTGGGCGATCGACAGCTCGTTGTACGTGGCCGAGACGTGCACGGTGTACGTGTCGAACTGGACCTCGGCCTCCGGCTGCGCGACCTTTCCGTCGGTCAGGGGAGCCGTGTTGCTGGTGCCGGACGCCACGGTAGCGATCTCCGCGGGCGTGCCGAGGAGCTGGGCCAGGTCCGACCGGTTGAGCGCCGTGCACAGCTCCTCGCCGGTCACGGCGCGGGGCGTCTCCCTGTAGGCGCTCGGCAGTTCCTCGTGTTCCCCGGCCGAACACGAGGCGGCCTCCGGCGTGGTGTCGTCGGAGGGCATCACCTTCGGGCCCAGCCAGAGCACGGCCGCGATCGCTCCGAAGACGGCCACGGCCGCGGCGGCCTGGCCCCAGGCGTTGGGCTCCTTCTCCGGAGCGGCCGGCGGCGCGGGACGCCGCTCCGCTTCCGGCTGGGGCGCGGCGGCGGGCACCGCCCCGTCGGCGGAGGCCGCGGGATTCGGGTTCCGGCGCGCGCGCAGGGCGCGGACCACCGTGTGGACGCGCACCGCGGTGAAGACGAGGAAGACCGTGCCGATGGCGGCCGGCGCCCATCCGCCGTCGCGGACGGCGAGATACAGGATGCGCACACCGAAGACGGATCCGACCACGATGAGCAGGGGCTCTCTGACCCAGAAGGGCAGGAGCCTGATGAGGAAACCGAGCACCCGGCGATCTCACCAGCGCAAGATCGCGTTGGCTGTGATGGAGGCCATAGTTCCGGGTCGGTACCCAATCCGTGATGTATGCGGGCCGTCGCGGTCGCCACTCCGGTACGGCGAACGCTCACCCGCCGGGGGGCAAGGCCGCCCTGCGCTCGTTCAGGACCTCGACGACCTCGTCGTCGGTGACCTGTTCGAAGTCGTCGTACCAGAAGCCGACGGCCATGAAATCCGGCGGTTGCCGGAGGCACACGACGTCGTCGGCCTCCTCGCGCATCGCGGCGGCGGCCTCGGGGGCGCCGACGGGGACGGCGAGGACCAGCCGGGCGGGTCCGCGCCGCCGCAGGTGGCGGAGGGCGGCGCGTGCGGTGGCGCCGGTGGCCAGGCCGTCGTCGACCAGGATCACGGTGCGGTCCTCGACGTCGGGCGTGGAGAGGTCGCCCCGATAGAGCAGGGCGCGGCGTCTCAGTTCCTCGCGCTCGCGGGCCACGTCCCGGACGAGGCGGTCCTCGTCCAGGCCCAGCATGACCAGGGTCCGCCGGTCGAACAGGGGCGGGTCGTCGGCCACGACCGCGCCGATGCCCGTCTCCGGCCTGCCGGGAAGGCCGATCTTCCGTGCCACGAGCACGTCCAGGGGCGCCCCGAGGGCCCGGGCGACCTCTGCGGCCACCGGCACGCCACCGCGGGGCAGCGCGAGGACGACGACGCGGGGCAGCTCGCCTTCGGACGCCCACTCCATGAGCCGGAGCCCGAGTTCCCGGCCGGCTGTCCGGCGATCGTGGAAGCGCATGACCTGATGCCTGCCTCTCTCCCCCCGTGGGTCGGAAGGACGCCGCGGTGTCAGCCGGCGCGGTCGTCGTCGGCTCCTTCGCCGAGGTGGTCGCGGAACCAGGCGGCGGCCGCTTCGGTGACCTCCTCCAGGGCGCCGGGCTCGGGGAAGAGATGGGTGGCGCCGGGGACGACGTGGATGTCGTGGACCGGTGCGAGCCGCCGGGCGGCCTCGCGGTTGAGCGCGAGGACCGTCTCGTCGTCGCCCCCGACGACGAGCAGGACCGGTGCGGCGACCAGGGGAACGGCGTCGCCCGCCAGGTCCGGTCTGCCTCCCCGGGACACCACCGCACGCACGGATGCGGGCCGCTCAGCCGCCGCGATCAGGGCGGCCGCCGCTCCGGTGCTCGCCCCGAACAGGCCCACGGGCAGACCGGCCGTGTCCGGGCGCCCGGCCAGCCAGTCGACGGCATCCGCCAGGCGCCGTGCCAGCAGGCCGATGTCGAAGCGGTGCCGGGCCGTGGCCATGTCCTCGCGCTCCTCGTCCCGGGTCAGGAGGTCCAGCAACAGCGTCCCGAATCCCGCGGCGCGCAGCCCGGCGGCGACCGCGCGGTTGCGGGGACTGAGCCGCGAGCTTCCGCTGCCATGGGCGAACAGGACCACACCCCGCGCACCGGTGGGCACGACGAGATCGCCGTTCAGGGTGGCGTGGTGCGAAGGCACCTTCGCGATTTCGGACGCCATGCCCGCTCATCTCCCTGGGGCTGTCCGAGGGCCGCGCACCGGGTACCCCGGCCGCCCGTTCCGTACCAGGGGGCCGTCTGATCCTCCGGTCCGTTCGCTTGCCGTCGAGTGCGCTCGAAGTCCTAGAGTGACGCTCCCCGTCCCGCCCCCCAGACAACGGAGCACCGGCATGCGCTATCGCGTCCTCGGCACGACCGGCATCGAGGTCAGTACCCACTGCCTCGGCACCATGATGTTCGGCTCCGTGGGCAACCCCGACCACGAGGACGGCGCACGCATCATCCACGCCGCTCTCGACGCCGGCGTCAACTTCGTGGACACCGCCGACATGTACTCGGCCGGTGAGAGCGAGGAGATCGTCGGCAAGGCCCTCAAGGGTCGGCGTGACGACGTCGTGCTCGCGACCAAGGTCCACTTCCCGCTGGAGGAGGGACGCAACCGCGGCGGCAACTCGCGCCGCTGGATCCTCAAGGCGGTCGAGGACAGTCTGCGGCGCCTGGGCACCGACTGGATCGACCTCTACCAGGTGCACCGCCCCGACCACACCACCGACATCGAGGAGACGCTGTCGGTCCTGAGCGACCTGGTGAGGGCGGGCAAGATCCGGGCGTTCGGCTGCTCCACGTTCCCCGCCGAGGACCTGGTCGAGGCCCACCACGTGGCGGAACGCCGCGGGCTGATGCGGCTGCGCACGGAACAGCCGCCGTACTCGCTGCTCGCGCGCGGCATCGAGCGGTCCGTGCTGCCGACCGCGCAGCGCCTCGGCATGGGCGTGCTGACCTGGTCACCTCTCGCTTCGGGGTTCCTGTCCGGCGCCTACCGCGCGGGCCGGCCCGTCGACCTCACCACGGGCCGTGCCAAGCTCACTCCGCACCGCTTCGACCCGGCCGTGCCGGGCAACGAGGCGAAGCTCGCGGCCGTCGAGCGGTTCGTCGCCCTGGCCGACGAGGTGGGCTGCACGCTGCCGGAGCTGGCCGTCGCCTTCGTGCTGGTCCACCCCGCCGTCACCTCGGTGATCACCGGGCCGCGCACGATGGACCAGCTCACCGCGCTGCTCAAGGGTGCCGACCTGCTGCTCGACGACGCGGTCCTGGACCGGATCGACGAGATCGTGGCGCCCGGCACCGACCTCTACCGGGCCGACGGCGCCTGGCAGCCGCCGTCGCTCACCTCGGCCGCACGGCGCAGGCGCCCGGCCGGGGAGCGGGCGGCCGCGGGGGCCGCTCTCGTCCCGTGACCCGTCCCCGTGTACAGCGCGTCACCCGGTGGCGGCGGACAGGTGGCGGTCCCGGAGGCGGGCGAAGGCGGTGCCGCCCGACAGGTGCGGGAGCCGCGGGAGGAAGTCCCTGATCCGCTCGGCGCACTCCCGCGCGGTCGCGGTGCCGGTGTCGCACTCCAGGTCGTAGTCGCCGTGCCGGTGGACGAGGTGGTACTGGTGCTCGGCGAGGCCCGGCGGGCGGTCTCCCCGCTCCCGCTCCCGGCGCGTGAGTTCCTCGAGCGGACAGTGGACACCCACGAACAGCACACTCTCGGGACGCAGGACCGACAGGCAGTCGAGCAGTCGCCACGGCTCGCTGAGCACATGGTCGACGACGACGTCGTTGCCCACCTCGGCCATGGCCGCGACGGAGCGGTGGAAGCCCATCCTGGTCCGCCGCAGCGCCGTGTCGAGCTCCTCCGCCTCGAGGGCGCGCTTGGTGCGCATCGCGTTGAAACTGTCCACCGCCAGGTGGAAGAAGACACCGTCGTCGAGAACATCGAGCAGCTCGCGCGCGATGCTCGACTTCCCCGAACTGGACGTGCCGTTGAGGAAGATGATCCGGCCTGGCGTCATCCGGGCATGATGCCAGACGGCCGGCCGGGTCAGGTGCGCAGGTCGGCGAGCAGCATGTGGTGGTCCGAGTACGCGGTGGGGTGCACACGGTGCCGGAGCGGGGTGATGCCCCGCAGGAACACGTAGTCGAACTTGCTGTCCCAGTCGGTGGTCGGCTCGCATCTGCCGGCGGGCGAGGGACGGCATCCGGGATCGGCGTCCGCGGCCAGTTCCCGGAACGAGTCGAGTTCGGGGGTGTCCGGCACGGCGTTGAAGTCGCCGAGCACGACGGCGCGGTCGTACCGGCCGACGGCCGCGGCGAGTACGGCGGTCTGGCCCGCCCGCACCGCCTCCTGGCGCCGTTGGGCGAGGTGCGTGTTGAAGACCCGGACGGACCGGTCGCCCACCCTCGTGGTGACGGCCAGGTACCCGCGGTCCTCGGACCCGCCGTCCGGGTACTCCACGAGGACGCGGTCCGTCATCGGTGCCGCCGAGAGGAGTGCCTGGCCGAAGCCTCCCGGATTCCACGGCCACCCGCCGCAGCGTCCCCGGTTCCGCAGCACCGACCCGTACTCGACGTGGTAGACCAGCCCGTGACGGGTCTTCAGATAGTCGCGGAGCTGCTCGACATCGCGCACGCACGCCTCCTGCAGGCCTATGACCTGGGGCGCGTACGCGGCGATCTCCGCCGCCCGGTCGGCGTTGCTCTCGCGGCAGGGATTGCAGATGTTCCACGTCATGACCCGGTTCGGTACGACGTGCTTGACGGAGTCCGCGCGCAGCGGCCCGGCGGCGGGGCCGTCGTCCGGTGCGCCGCGGCCGACGACCAGCAGGCAGACCACGGCCAACGCGCCCACGAACCACCGGGTGTTCCTTCCGAGCACGATCGCCTCCTCGCGGTGCCGGCAGGTGCCGGCCGACGGGTCCACGCACGAGGTTAGGCGACGGGCCGGACGTTCAGCACATGCATCCGGTGCTTCGTCCGGCCGCTCGCCGGGCCGCGCTGCCGTCAGTCGACCACCAGGACGACCTCCAGGGTCCGGGGTCCGTGGACCCCCTCCACCCGGTCCAGCTCGATGTCGCTGGTGGCGGACGGGCCGGAGATCCAGGTGCTGGGGCGGGTGGGGTCGAGGCGGGGCAGGGCCTGCGGGAGGGAGGCGACGACCTGGGTGCGGGCGTCGACGACACAGATGTGCACGTCGGGAACGAGGGTGAGCGCACGCCGGCCCTGCCCCGGGCCGGCGTCGAGGACGACGGTGCCGGTCTCCGCGACGGCCAGGGCGCAGCCGGTGACCACGGCGTCGGCGGAGTCGAGCTGCTCCGGGGTCAGGGGGACGTCGTCGAGGCGCTGCCGGGCGTCCGAGCCGGCCAGCCAGGCGCCGGGCAGGCCGGGCGGCACGACGACGCTGCGCGCGCCGTGACCGGCGAGGAGCTCGCCGATCAGTGCCGCCAGGCCCTCCGAAGTGGTGCGGTGCACGCCCGCCCGGTAGTCGGCGAGGTTCTCGTGGAGCAGGTCGAGCACCGTGCCCGGGTCGTCGGGGGTGTGGCTGACCAGGTAGTCGCGCGAGACCTCGGGGGCTTCGGGCGCGTCCGCGAGGGCCCTGCGCACTCGGCCGAGGACGCGGTCGCGGGAGGAGGACGGAGAGGTCATGCGCGGTTCTTCTTCCACCAGTCGCGGAACGGTTGGGCGGGCACGTCCGGAAGGTCACGGCTGTCGGTCCACTGGCGCGCGCCGGGTCCGGGGAGCCGCTCGGGGTGCAGCTTCCGCGTCCCGGACGCGAGCCGTTCGCCGGCGGTGAGGGCGGCCGGGTGGTCGAGGAGCCAGGTCGCCGCCCTCATCGCCGCCTTCTCCAGGCGGTGCCCCTTGCCGCCCTGGTCGGCGACCTTCTCCCGCAGGTGCACCAGGACCTCGGGGATGTCGATGGCGACCGGGCACACCTCGTAGCAGGCGCCGCACAGCGAGGACGCGTACGGCAGGGACGCGTCGAGTTCCGTGGTGAGGCCCCGCAGCTGGGGCGTGAGGATGGCGCCGATGGGCCCCGGGTAGGGGGAGCCGTAGGCGTGGCCGCCCGCCCGCTCGTAGACCGGGCAGACGTTCAGGCAGGCCGAGCAGCGGATGCAGCGCAGTGCCTGGCGGCCGACCTCGTCGGCGAGGGTGTCGGTGCGGCCGTTGTCGAGCAGGACCAGGTGGAAGTTCCGCGGGCCGTCGCCGTCGGTCGTCCCCGTCCACATCGACGTGTACGGGTTCATGCGCTCGGCGGTGGAGGAGCGGGGCAGGGTCTGGAGGAAGACCTCCAGGTCCCGCCAGGTCGGCACGACCTTCTCGATGCCGACCACGGAGATCAGTGTCTCGGGCAGGGTCAGGCACATGCGGCCGTTGCCCTCGGACTCCACGACGACCAGCGTGCCGGTCTCGGCGACCACGAAGTTGGCGCCGGAGATGCCGACCTTGGCGCGCAGGAACTTCTCCCGCAGATGCAGCCGGGCCGCCTCGGCGAGTTCGGCGGGCGTGTCCGTGAGTCCCTCGGGCGCGGGGCGGCCCCACTCCCCCATCTCGGAGCGGAAGATGTCGCGGATCTCGCCGCGGTTGCGGTGGATGGCCGGGACGAGGATGTGCGAGGGCAGGTCGTCGCCGAGCTGCACGATGAGCTCGGCGAGATCGGTCTCGTAGGCGCGGATGCCGGCCTTCTCGAGCGCCTCGTTGAGGCCGATCTCCTGCGTCGCCATCGACTTGACCTTGACGACCTCCGTCTCGCCGGTCGCCCTCACCAGGTCGGCCACGATCCGGTTGGCCTCGTCCGCGTCGGCGGCCCAGTGGACGGTGCCGCCCGCCGCCGTGACCGCCTCCTCGACCCGCACCAGGTAGCGGTCGAGGTGGCGCAGCGTGTGGTCCTTGATCTGCTTGCCGGCCTCGCGAAGCCGGGCCCAGTCCTCGAGTTCGGCGACCGCTCCCGCCCGTTTGGCGCGGATGGTGTGCGTCGCGTGCCGCAGATTCCCGCGCAGCGTCGTGTCGCGCACGGCGTCCCGGGCCGCTTTGGGGAAGGACGGCATGCCCATGAAGGTTCCACTCATCGCAGCGGCTCCTCTTCCGTGCTCGCGAGGATCTCCGCGAGGTGCAGTGCCCGTTGGGGTGCGTCCCGGCGGCGCAGCATGCCGCCGATGTGCATCAGACAGGAGTTGTCCGCACCGCACAGCACGTCCGCGGAGGTGGACAGGGCGTTGCGGATCTTGTCGTCGCCCATCGCCGCGGACACGTCGGCGTTCTTGACGGCGAAGGTGCCGCCGAAGCCGCAGCACTCCTCGGCGCCCGGCAGCTCCACCAGCTCCAGTCCCTCGACCGCTCGCAGCAGCCGGCGCGGCCGGTCGCCCAGACCGAGCATGCGCAGGCCGTGGCAGGAGGGGTGGTAGGTGACGGTGTGGGGGAAGTACGCGCCCACGTCCGTCACCCCGAGGACGTCGACGAGGAACTCGGTGAGTTCGACGACGCGCGGTACGAGGGACGCGGCGGCGTCGGCGAGTTCCCGGCCGCGGCCCTCGGCCGCCGCCCTGGCGCCGATCCTCGGGTAGTTGTCGCGGACCATGGCGACGCAGGAACCGGAGGGGGTGACGACGTGGTCGTAGCCGTCGAAGGCGCGGGCCGTGCGGCGCACCAGCGGCTCGGTCTCGCGCCGGTAGCCGGTGTTGTACTGGGGCTGACCGCAGCAGGTCTGGGCGGCGGGGAAGTCCACCTCGACCCCGAGGCGTTCGAGCACCTTGACGGTGGCGATCGCCGTGGACGGGTAGAGCGCGTCGTTGACGCAGGTGGCGAAGAGGGCTACGCGCATCGGGGTTCCGTTCGGGCAGGGGTGAGCCTGGCGGCCGCCGCGTCCCAGGCGGCGCCGTCGCCGCGGGGGCCGTAGCGCCTGAGGTGCTGGGTGGAGGCGACGAGCCGGCGCATCGCCGCGAGGTCGGCCACCAGTCCGGCCGCTCGGGCCTGGACAAGGATGTTGCCGAGGGCGGTGGCCTCGGTGGGTCCGGCGATGACGGGCAGGCCGGTGGCGTCGGCGGTGAGCTGGCAGAGCAGGTCGTTGCGGGAGCCGCCGCCGACGAGATGGATGTGGGTGATGTCGCGGCCGGCGAGTTCGGCGGCCTGCCTCAGGGTGCGGCGGTGGGCGAGCGCGAGGCTCTCCAGGATGCAGCGGACGACGGCGCCCTGGCTGTCGGGGACCGGCTGGTCCGTGCGGCGGCAGTGGTCACGGATGCGTTCCGGCATGTCGCCGGGGGCGAGGAACTCGGGGTCGTCGGGGTCGACGAGCGCGCCGAACGCGGGGCAGCGGGCGGCCTCGGCGAGGAGGACGGGGATGTGCGTGGGCAGCCCTTGCGCCTCCCAGGTCCGGCGGCACTCCTCCAGCAGCCACATGCCCATGATGTTGCGGAGGTAGCGGACGGTGCCGTCCACGCCCAGTTCGTTGGTGAAGTTGGCGTTCCGGGAGGCCTCCGTCAGGACCGGGGCGTCCAGTTCGAGTCCGGCGAGGGACCAGGTGCCGCAGGAGATGTAGGCGAAGTGCGGCTCGGTGGCCGGGACGGCGGCGACGGCGGAGGCGGTGTCGTGCGAGGCGACGGTGACGACCGGGGTGGTCGCGTCGAGGCCGGTGTGCTCGGCGACGTGCGGCAGGAGGGTGCCGGCGGGGTCACCGGGGCGGCGCAGCGGCGGCAGCAGGCCGGGGTCGACGGAGAGCCGTTCGAGGAGTTCGGCGGACCAGGTGCCGGTGCGGGCGTCGAACAGCCCGGTGGTGGACGCGTTGGTGACCTCCGCGCCGATGGATCCGGTCAGCCAGTGGACCAGCAGGTCAGGGATCAGCAGCAGGGTGCGCGCGGCGCGCAGCTGGCTGCTGCCGGCCGCCGAGGCGAGCTGGAAGACGGTGTTGAACGGCAGGTGCTGAAGCCCGGTGATCCGGTACAGCTCCTCGGGGCCGACGTGGGGCCGGACCCGTTCGGCGGCGGTGTCGGTGCGGCTGTCCCGGTAGTGGTACGGGGCGCCGAGGAGTACGCCGTCGGCGTCGAGGAGCCCGTAGTCCACGGCCCAGGTGTCCACTCCGACGGAGACCACTCCGCCGGCCTGGGCGGCTTCCCGCAGACCGTCGACGGTCCCCTGGAAGAGCGCGAGCAGGTTCCAGTGCAGTCCGTCGGGCAGGCGGACGGGAGTGTTCGGGAACCGGTGGGCCTCGGTCAGGTCGAGGTTGTCCGGACCGACACGGCCGAGGATCACCCGTCCGCTGGTGGCCCCGAGGTCGACCGCGGCGAACGCCGAGGGGAAGGCCGAGGAGGCCGGGGTGGTGGTCACGTGCTGGTACCTCCGCTGGGCGCGGCGAGGAGTGGTCGGAGGGGGAAGGAGGGAGAAGGGGCGGGCGGGGGCCCGGGTGACGGGGCAGGAGCCGGGGGACGGCCCGAGTCGCGGGGCGGGGAGCCGGGGGGCTCCGCCGGCCCCGTGGAGCGCCCCGACGCCGCTGCGCGTGACGCGCGGGCATCGGGGCGGCTCCGGGGTCAGCGCAGGAACGCCGCCGCGACGCCCGCGTCCACCGGGACGTGCAGCCCGGTGGTGTGGGTCAGGTCGCCGCCGGTCAGGGCGAATACAGCGTTCGCCACGTGCTCGGGCAGCACCTCGCGCTTGAGCAGCGTGCGCTGGGCGTAGAACTCGCCCAGCTTCTCCTCCTCCACGCCGTACACGGCGGCCCGCTTGGCGCCCCAGCCGCCGGCGAAGATGCCGGAGCCGCGGACGACGCCGTCGGGGTTGACGCCGTTGACGCGGATCCCGTGCTCGCCGAGTTCGGCGGCCAGCAGGCGCACCTGGTGTGCCTGGTCGGCCTTGGTCGCCCCGTAGGCGATGTTGTTGGGGCCCGCGAAGACGCCGTTCTTGGAGGCGATGTAGACGATGTCGCCGCCGAGCTTCTGGGCGGTCATCACCCGGGCGGCCTCGCGGGAGACCAGGAAGGAACCGCGGGCCATGATGTCGTGCTGGAGGTCCCAGTCCGCGGCCGTGGTCTCCAGCAGCGGCTTGGAGATGGAGATGCCGGCGTTGTTGACGACCAGGTCGACGCCTCCGAAGGCGAGCACCGCCTCGGCGAACGCGGCGGTGATCTGGTCCTCGCTGGTGACGTCCACCGTGACGGCCACGGCCCGGTCGGGTCCGCCGAGTTCCTCGGCCACGGCCGCCGCGCCCCGGGCGTCGAGATCGGCGACGACCACGCAGGCGCCCTCGGCGACGAGCCGGTGGGCGATGGCCCTGCCGATGCCCGAGCCGGCGCCGGTGACCAGGGCGACGCGGGTGGCCAGCGGCTTGGGCGCGGGCATCCGGCGCAGCTTGGCCTCCTCCAGCTCCCAGTACTCGATGCGGAACTTCTCCGACTCCTCGATGGGGCTGTAGGAGGAGACGGCCTCGGCGCCGCGCATCACGTTGATGGCGTTGACGTAGAACTCGCCGGCGACCCGGGCGGTCTGCTTGTCCTTGCCGAAGGAGAACATGCCCACGCCGGGCACGAGGACGACGGCGGGGTCGGCGCCGCGCATGGCGGGCGAGCCGGGGACGGCGTGCCGCTCGTAGTAGGCGCGGTATTCGGCGCGGTACTCGGTGTGCAGCTCCGCCAGGCGGGCGACGGCCTGCTCAAGCGGGGCGTCGGCCGGCAGGTCCAGGACCAGCGGGCGGACCTTGGTGCGCAGGAAGTGGTCGGGGCAGGAGGTGCCGAGGGCGGCGAGGCGCGGGTGCTCGGCGCGGGAGAGGAAGTCCAGCACGACGTCGTCGTCGGTGAAGTGGCCGACCTGCGGGCGGTCGGCGGAGGCGAGGGCGCGGATGTGCGGGGCGAGGGCGGCGGCTCGGGCGCGGCGCTCCTCGTCGGGCAGGGGCGCGTAGCCCTCGGTGACCGGGCCGAAGGGTTCGGGGCGGCCCTTCTCGGCGAGGAAGGCCTCGGCGGTGCGGATGATGTGGAGCGAGTTGGCCTCGCACTCCTCGGAGGTGGCGCCCCACGCGGTGACGCCGTGGCCGCCGAGGACGCAGCCGACGGCCCCCGGGTTGGCCTCCTTGACGGCGGCGATGTCCAGGCCGAGCTGGAACCCGGGGCGCCGCCACGGCACCCAGACGACCTTGTCGCCGAAGCACTCGGCGGTCAGCTTCTCGCCGTCGGCTGCGCAGGCCAGCGCGATCCCGGAGTCGGGGTGCAGGTGGTCCACGTGGGCCGCGTCGACCAGGCCGTGCATGGCGGTGTCGATGGAGGGCGCGGCGCCGCCCTTGCCGTGCAGGCAGTAGTCGAAGGCGGCGACCATCTCGTCCTCGCGCTCGACGCCGGGGTAGACGTCCTTCAGCGCGCGCAGCCGGTCGAGTCGCAGCGCGGCCAGTCCCTCGGGCTTCAGCGTGCCCAGGTCCCCGCCGGAGCCCTTGACCCACAGCAGTTCCGTCTCGCCGCCGGTGACCGGGTCGGTGGCGGTGCCCTTGGCGGACGTGTTGCCGCCGGCGTAGTTGGTGTTGCGGGGGTCCGAACCCAGCCGGTGCGAGCGCGCCAGGAGCCCGGCGACTTCGGGGTGGATGGCGGAAGCCATGGTGATCTTTCCTTCTGGAGGGGATGACGACGGGGATGCGGGGGCGCGGGAGCTCCGGGGGCGGTTACGCGCCCCAGCCGGCCTGCTCGCCGCCCACGCGTTCGGCGGCGATCCGCTCCTGCCAGCCGCTCGCGCGGTAGGCGGCGACCGGGTCGGGGTGCAGGCCCCGCTCCTCGCGGACCTCGGCCAGCAGCGGGCGCACGTCGGTGTTGTACGCGTCCATGAGGACGGCGTTGGCGGCCAGGACGTCGCCCTCGGCCTGCGCCGCGGTCAGCGCCTCGGCGTCGACGAGCAGGGCCTTGGCGGTGGCCTCCTGCACGTTCATCACGGACCGGATGACGGCGGGGATCTTGGCCTCGATGTTGTGGCACTGGTCGAGCATGAAGGCGACGCCGGCGGCGGGGTCGAGTCCGCCGTTCTTGACGACCTCGTGCATGATCCGGAAGAGCTGGAAGGGGTCGGCGGAGCCGACCATCAGGTCGTCGTCGGCGTAGAAGCGGGAGTTGAAGTCGAAGCCGCCCAGCTTCCCCTCGCGCAGCAGGACCGCCACGATGAACTCGATGTTGGTGCCGGGCGCGTGGTGGCCGGTGTCGACGACGACCTGCGCCCGGTCGCCGAGCTTGAGGCAGTGCGCGTACGCCGTGCCCCAGTCGGGGACGTCGGTCGTGTAGAAGGCGGGCTCGAAGAGCTTGTACTCGAGGAGGATCCGCTGCTCTTCGCCGAGGCGCTCGTAGACGGCCTGGAGGGCTTCGGCCAGGCGGTCCTGGCGGGCCGCGACGTCGTCCTGACCGGGGTAGTTGGTGCCGTCGGCGAACCACAGCTTCAGATCGCGTGAGCCGGTGGCGTCCATGATGTCGACGCACTCCATGAGGTGCGCGAGCGCCTTGCGCCGCACGGTGGCGTCGGGGTGGCACACGCTGCCGAGCTTGTAGTCGTCCTCCTGGAACACGTTGGCGTTGATGGCGCCCAGTTCCAGCCCGCGGTCCTTGGCGTGGGCGGCGAGCGCCGCGTAGTCGTCCACCTTGTCCCACGGGATGTGCAGCGCCACCCGGGGGGTGATGCCGGTGAACTCGTGCACCTTGGCCGCGTCGTCCAGCTTCTCGCGCGGTGTACGCGGCACGCCGGGCTGCGCGAACACCTTGAAACGCGTTCCGGAGTTGCCGTAGCCCCAGGAAGGCGTCTCGACCCGCTGGTCGGCGAGTGCGGATTTCACGGCAGTGATGTCAGGCATGTCCACCTCTGAAGACGCGAGTTGTGCCGTCGCGGGGCACTGGAAGGACCCGTCGTGTGAATCGATTCAGGCTGCCGCTGAAACTAGCCCTTGACCGCAACCCCGTCAAGGGGCCGCGGAAACCCCGGTGAAGCGGTCGCCGGACCCCGGGCACACGACGCCCCAGCAGGCCGGACAGCAGATGACTGTGCAGTTCACCAGGGCTCCTGAAGACCTCCGCCCAGCCCGTCCGCAACTTCTGCCGACCGGGTGGTGCGCAGACCCTTGACGTTCCGGACGGGCTGAAGCTAGCTTCCGGGCAACCCCGTTGAAACATTTCACAGCTCGGGGTCCCGCCCGGCACACGTACTGGAGAGAACCCATGACTCATCCCGAACCGGAGACCACTCCGGTCCTCGCCCTGGAGGGAGTGAGTAAATCCTTCGGCGCCGTGCGGGCCCTGCGCGGCGTCTCGCTGCGACTCTACGCGGGAGAGGCCCACGCCCTGGCGGGCGAGAACGGCGCCGGCAAGTCGACCCTGATCAAGACGCTCGCGGGCGTGCACCGTCCGGACACCGGCACGGTCCTCCTCGACGGCGAGCCGGTGGACTTCCACGGTCCGGCCGACGCCCGCGACGCCGGGATCGCCGTCATCTACCAGGAGCCGACGCTCTTCCCGGATCTGTCCGTCGCGGAGAACATCTTCATCGGGCGGCAGCCGCGCCGCTCCCTGGGCCGGGTGGACCACCGCGCCGTCACGCAGGCGGCGTCCGACCTCTTCTCCCGTCTCGGTGTCGCGCTCGACCCCGACCAGCCGGCGCGCGGTCTCTCCATCGCGGACCAGCAGCTCGTCGAGATCGCCAAGGCCCTCTCCTTCGACGCCCGCGTGCTGATCATGGACGAACCGACGGCGGCGCTCACCGGCAGCGAGGTGGCCCGGCTGTTCGGCGTGGTCAGGACACTGCGCGAGCAGGGATCGGCGGTGCTGTTCATCTCGCACCGCCTGGAGGAGATCTTCGAGCTGTGCCAGCGGGTCACCACGCTGCGGGACGGTGCCTGGATCGCCAGTGAGCCCCTCTCCGACCTCGACGAGGACGGTCTGGTCCGGCGCATGGTCGGCCGCGATCTCGAGGAGCTCTACCCCAAGCAGGAGACCCGGATCGGCGAAGTCGCCCTCAGCGTGCGCCGGCTGACGCGCGAGGGCGTGTTCACCGACGTCTCCTTCGACGTCCGCCGCGGCGAGATCCTCGGCCTGGCCGGACTGGTCGGGGCGGGCCGCAGCGAGGTGGCCCGGGCCGTCTTCGGCATCGACCGCTTCGACGGCGGTGAGGTCGAGATGCTCGGCCGGAAGCTGCCGACGGGCGCGCCCAGCGTCGCCATGGCCGCGGGCATCGCCCTGGTGCCCGAGGACCGCCGCGCCCAGGGCCTGGTGATGGACATGTCCATCGAGCGCAACATCGGCCTCACCGGCTTCGCGGCCACCTCCCGTGCCGGGCTGATGAACCGCCGGGCCGAACGCAGCCGCGCCGTGGACTGGGCCACCAGACTGCAGGTGAAGTACGCCCGGCTGGCCGACGTCGTCGGGACGCTCTCGGGCGGCAACCAGCAGAAGGTCGTCCTCGCCAAGTGGCTCGCCACGGCGCCCCAGGTCCTGATCGTCGACGAGCCGACCCGCGGCATCGACGTGGGGACCAAGGCCGAGGTGCACCGCCTGCTGTCCTCGCTGGCCGCCGACGGCGTGGCCGTGCTGATGATCTCCTCCGACCTGCCGGAGATCCTGGGCATGGCCGACCGGGTCCTGGTGATGCACGAGGGCCGGCTGACCGCCGAGATCCCCCGGGCCGAGGCCACCGAGGAGACCGTGATGGCAGCCGCCACCGGCCGCGCCGACCGAGAGAGGAGGGCGGCATGACCACGACCGTCGAGCCGGTGCGGCAGGACGCCGCACCCGAGTCCGTCACCGCACGACGGCTCATGGACAGGATCTTCAAGGCCCGCGAACTGGCCGTGATCGCCGTGCTGGTGGTCATGCTCGGCGCCACCCAGCTCTCCAACGGCGAGTTCCTGTCGCAGCAGGGCATCAAGGACCTGCTGCTGAACGCGACCATCCTGGTCCTGGTCGCGATCGGCCAGGCGGTGGTGGTGATCACCCGCAACGTCGACCTGTCGGTCGGCTCGGTGCTGGGCATCTCCGCCTTCGCCGCGGGGCTCTACCTCCAGGACGGCGGCAACGCGATCGTCGCCGTCCTGCTGGCGGTCGCGATCGGCGCGCTGTTCGGTGTCGTCAACGGCGCGCTGGTGAGCCTCGGCAAGGTGCCGGCGCTGGTGGTGACCCTGGGCACCCTGTACATCGTCCGCGGCATCGACTCGATCTGGGTCGGCTCCCGCCAGATCACCGCGAGCGACCTGCCCGACGGCTTCGTCGACTTCGGCCACGACGGCATCTCCGTGGTGCCCTACCTCGCCCTGCTCACCGTCGCCGTACTGGTCGTCGTCGCCTACTTCCTCCGCAGCTACCGCAGCGGCCGCGACATGTACGCCCTCGGGTCCAACCCGGAGGCCGCCCGGCTCGCCGGCATCCCGATCCGGGCCCGCATCATGACGGCCTACGTGGTGTGCGGCGCGCTCGCCGGACTGGCGGGCGCCCTCTACCTCGCCAGGTTCGGCAACGTCGACTCCAACACCGGCAACGGCTACGAGCTCATCGTGGTCAGCGCCGTGGTCGTCGGCGGCGTCGCCTTCACCGGCGGCTCGGGCACCGTCTACGGTGCCGCGCTCGGCGCGGTGCTGCTGACCTCCATCAACGGTGTGCTCCCTGCCCTGGGCGTCAGCTCGGTCTGGGTCACCGCCATCAACGGCTTCCTGCTGCTGCTCGCCATCGCCGTCGACCGGATCCTGGCGCTGCGAGTCGCCGGGGCGCTGCGCAAGAAGGCCGCACGGACGAGGAGTGCCCGCCATGCCTGACATCACCGCCAAGTCCCCCGCGCTCTCCCGCATCGGCGGGGCGGTGCGCTGGGACACCTCGGTCGGCCTCCTGCTGGTCGTCCTGCTGATCTGCTCGTTCTCGTTCGTCGAGAACTTCGGCAACGCCCTCAACGTGTCCTTCCTCATCGGCAACACCCTGCCCATCGCGCTGATCGCCCTGCCCATGGCGATGCTCGTGGTGTCCGGCGAGGTGGACCTCTCGGTGGCCTCCACCGCGGGCCTCTCCAGCGCCGTGATGGGGGCGCTGTGGAACGCCGGCATGGCGATCGAGACGATCATCCCGCTGTGCGTGCTGCTCGGCGTGGTGTGCGGCCTCGTCAACGGGCTCCTGGTGACCCGGCTCGGACTGCCGTCTCTGGCCGTCACCATCGGCACGCTCGGCGCCTACCGGGGCATCGCCCAGATCGTGCTCGGCTCCGACTCGGTGACCGACTTCCCGGCCCAGTACCTGGACTTCGGTGCCGGACGGTTCGGTGACACCTTCCTGCCGTACGCCGCCGTGCCGTTCGTCGTGCTGCTGGCCGTCGCCGTCGTCCTGCTGCACGCCACGCGCTTCGGCCGGTCGCTGTTCGCCGTCGGGGCCTCCGAGGAGGCCGCACGCTTCGCCGGCGTCCGGGTCAAGCGGCTCAAGCTGGCCATGTTCGTCTCCACGGGTGTGGTCTCCGCCCTCACCGGTGTCTTCTGGACGCTGCACTACGCCAGCGCCCGCTACGACAACGCCACCGGACTCGAACTGTCCGTGATCGCCGCGGTGCTGCTCGGCGGTATCGACTTCGACGGCGGGAAGGGCACGCTCGGCGGCGCCGTCGCCGGGGTGTTCCTGCTCGGCACGATGCAGAACGTCATGAGCCTGCTGAACGTCTCCGCCCAGTCCCAGACCGTGGCCACCGGCGTGCTGCTGGTGATCTCCGTGCTCGCTCCGCGGATCGGCCGGCAGATCTCGCAGGCCCGCGCCCGGGGGCGGACGGCCGCCTCCCCACCGGTGACGGCCCCGTCCTCCTAGGCCCTCCCTCTTCACGTCCCGGAACCTCTCCGGCCCACCGTCCGTACACGTAAAGGAAGTTCCCATGTTCGGCACCACCGCCAGGTCGCGTCGCCTCACCCTCGCCCTCACCACCGTCACCGCGCTCGCCCTCGGTGCCACCGCCTGCGGCGGCACCACCAAGGACGACGCGTCCAAGGACGGCGGCAGCGCGGCGGTCGGCAAGGCCGACCCGGGCGCCGCGACGAAGAAGGGCCTCACCGTCGCGTACCTGCCCAAGCAGGTCAACAACCCCTACTTCACCACCGCCGACTCCGGCGGCAAGAAGGCCCTGGAGGCGCTGGGCTCCAGCTACAAGGAGGTCGGTACCAGCAGCGGCACCGACACCGCCGGCCAGGTCAGCTACGTCAACACCCTGACCCAGCAGCAGGTCGACGCCATGGCCGTCTCCGCGCAGGACCCCGGCGCCCTGTGCACCGCGCTCAAGCAGGCCATGCGCAACGGTGTCAGCGTCGTCACCTACGACTCCGACACCAACAAGGACTGCCGCCAGGTGTTCGTCTCCCCGGCCTCCACCGAGGACCTCGGACGCACCCAGGTCGAACTGCTGGCCAAGCAGATCGGCGGCAAGGGCGAGATCGCGATCCTGTCCGCCGCGCAGACCGCGACGAACCAGAACGCCTGGATCGACGTCATGAAGGAGGAGCTGAAGAAGCCCGCCTACAAGGACATCAAGCTGGTCAAGGTCGCCTACGGGGACGACGACGCCCAGAAGTCGTTCCAGCAGACCCAGGGCCTGCTCCAGGAGTACCCGAACCTGAAGGGGATCATCTCCCCCACCACCGTGGGCATCAAGGCCGCCGCCCAGTACCTGTCCGGCTCCAAGTACAAGGGCAAGGTCAAGCTCACCGGCCTCGGCACCCCGAACGACATGCGCGCCTACGTGAAGAACGGCACCGTCGAGGCGTTCGAGCTGTGGGACCCGGCCAAGCTCGGCGCGCTGGCCGCCCACGCGGCGGTCGCCCTGGAGTCCGGCCAGATCACCGGGCAGAAGGGCGAGACCCTCAAGGCCGGTGACCTCGGGAGCTTCACCCTGGGCGAGGACGGCGTCGTCTCGCCGGGCGAGCCGACCGTCTTCGACAAGGCCAACATCGACCAGTACGACTTCTGAGCCGTAACGACTTCCAAAACGAGTGCGGTGGGGGGGGGGCCGGCCCGGGGGGCGCCGCCCACCGCCGGCGGGGGTTGGGGAGGTAAAGGGATATTGGTTTGTTTAAGTAGTACGCGGCACGC
>NZ_JBHXFL010000018.1:60577-62201 GCF_042724095.1 Streptomyces sp. NPDC127100 | reverse complement strand
ACCAAACACCTCTCCGACCAATACCCCAACAACACGGGGGGGGGGGCGCCCCCCGGCGCCGCCGCCCCCCCCCACCGTCGGCAGCGAGGTGATCCGATGCAACGTGTCTGCTTCCTTCTGAAGGTCCGCTCGGAGCGGGCCGCCGAGTACCGCGAGCGCCACCGGGAGGTATGGGCCGACATGCGCGCCGCCCTCACCGCGGCCGGCTGGCGCAACTACAGCCTCTTCCTGCGGGAGGACGGCCTGCTCGTCGGCTATCTGGAGACCGACGACTTCGAGGCGGCCCGCGCGGCCATGGACGCGACCGAGGTGAACGCCCGGTGGCAGGCGGAGATGGCGGAGTTCTTCGAGGAACTCGACGGGCAGGCGCCCGATACCGCCATGCGCCCCCTCACCGAGGTCTTCCACCTGGCGTGAGCCCTCCCGGCTCCGCAGGACGAACGCTTCCCCGCGCCCGTACGACGGCGGGGAATGGACAGCAGGGAACAACACACATGACGCACTCCACGCCGACGGTCGGCATCAAGGACGTGGCACGGGAGGCGGGCGTCTCCGTCGGCACGGTGTCCAATGTGCTCAACCAGCCCGGCCGCGTCTCGCAGCGGACACGGCGTCATGTGGAGCAGGTGATCGCGCGCCTGGGATACGTGCGCAGCGAATCCGCCCGGCAGTTGCGGGCGGGCCGCAGCCGTGTCGTGGCGGTGCTCGTCCTGGACATGGGCAACCCCTTCTTCGTCGACCTGGCCCAGGGAGCGGAGCGCACGGCCCGGGACGCGGGTCTCGCCGTCACGCTGTGCAACAGTGCGCAGAGCGCGCGGAAGGAGGCCGAGTACCTCGACCTCTTCGCCGAGCAGCGGGTCCGCGGGGTGCTGGTCACGCCCGCCGACCCCGGTAGACGGAGTCTGGGCGAGTTCCGCCGGCACGGCATCCCCTACGTGATCGTGGACCGGGTGGCGGGGGACGAACCGGGCTGCTCCGTCTCGGTCGACGACATCGCCGGCGGTGCCATGGCGGTCCGGCACCTCACCGGTGCCGGGCACCGCTCCATCGCCTTCGTCAGCGGACCGCCGCATCTCAGGCAGATCCAGGACCGCAGGGCGGGGGCCCTGAGTGCCGTCGCCGAGGCCGGCCTGCCGCCCACCGCGCTGCGGGAACTCCCCACCGAGCGTCTCGACGTGGCCGCCGGACGTGACGCGGGGGCCAGGCTGCTGGGTCTGGCGGCGCGGCCCACCGCGGTCTTCTGCGCCAACGACCTGCTGGCCCTCGGCGTGCTCCAGTTCATGTACACGGCCGGTGTGAAGGTCCCGGACGACCTGGCCCTCGTGGGGTACGACGACATCGAGTTCGCCGCGGCGGCCACCGTTCCGCTGACGTCCGTCCGTCAGCCGGCCCGCGCCATGGGCGCGCTGGCGGCCGACCTGCTGCTCCAGGAGGCCGGTGACCGGCCGGACGAGCACCGGCACCGGCACGTGGTCCTCCAGCCCGAGCTCGTCGTCCGCGGTTCCAGCCTGCCCAGCCGCTGACCGCGCGCGGAGCCCGGCGGCGGGGGGGGGGTGGGGGGCCCCCCCCCCCCGGGGGTGAGGGGGGGGGGGGCGCGGTGTGGGACGGGTAGGGAGAGGCGCCC
>NZ_JBHXFL010000018.1:0-60567 GCF_042724095.1 Streptomyces sp. NPDC127100 | reverse complement strand
TGTTTTTGTTTTGTTGGGGGTTGTTGTTTTTTTTCCAGTACCCGCTCCACGCGTACCCCGCCCGCGGCCCGCGGCGGGGGGCGGTGGGGCGACCCCCCCCGCCGCCGGTGGTTCAGGAGGCGTCGGCCGCGTAGTGCGACGTGAAGGTCCAGTCGCCCGAGCCGACCTCGTAGACGGCCTCGCTCCCCTCCGTCCGCAGCGGCTTCGCTCCGGCCGGGGCGGCGACACGTCCCCCGGTGGACGGCACGTGGACCTCGGCAGTACTGCCGGCGGGCACGCTCAGCCGCAGCCGGTACTGGTCGCCGTCGCGCTTCCAGTCGGTGCTCACGGTGCCGTACGGGGTGCGGTAGGAGCCCGACGCGGAGGTGAGATCGCCGACGACGGCCGGATCGATCAGCAGCTTGCGGTAGCCGATCGAACCGGGGGCCTGTTCGATGCCGGCCACCCGGTCGGTGAACCAGGCGTCGATGGCGCCGAGCATGAAGTGGTTCTGCGACTGGCCGGGGCCCCCGTCCCAGGACTCGCCGAGCGTGGTGTTGCCCGCGAGGACCTGGTAGCCGTAGCTGGGGCTGGTGGTCTGCGTGGCGATCTCGTGGACGACGTCGTCACGGCCGGCCGCGGAGAGGACGCGGAAGGCGGCCGGCAGCGAGATCTCGCCCAGCACCAGGTGGTGGCCGGCCTCCTCGACGCTGCGGACGAAGTGGCCGAGCAGCCGCTCGCGTTCGCCGTCCGGGACGGCGCCCATGTCCAGGGCGAGGGCTTCCGCGCCGTGGCCCCCGCCACCGAAGGTGCCGGTCGCCCGGTCGTAGTACTTGGCGGTCAGGGCCTCGGCACTGGCGTCGGCCTCGGCACGGTAGGAGACCGCGCCGTCCTCGTCGCCGAGGACGGCGGCGATCCGGCTCATGGCGTCGACGACCCGCCAGTAGCCGTAGGTGCCGGCCACGGCGCGCGGGAACGTCCTGTCGGGGGTGAACCAGTCGCCGAGGCCGTAGTCGAGGATGCCGTCCTTGACCTGCTGCTCCAGGAACGACACGTACCGCTTCATCTGCGGGTAGTAGGTGCCGAGCGTGTCCCGGTCGCCGTAGGTGGTGTAGAGCTGCCAGGGCACGAGGACGAAGGCGCCGCCCCAGTTGGCGTCGTTGCGGTAGCCGCCCGGCAGGTTCGTGTACTCGGGGACGGTGCTCGGGATCAGCCCGTCCTCGGTCTGGGCGTCGGACATGTCGCGCACCAGCTTGCGGAAGTACGCCTCCATGTCGTAGTTGCCGGTGAGGACGGGGAAGAGCAGCTGGTTCTGTTCGAGCCAGCCGAGCTTCTCGCGGCTCGGGCAGTCGGTGAGGACGCTCATCATGTTGCCCTCGATCGACCGGCGGATGATCGAGTGGATGCCGTTGACGAGCTCGTTCGAGCTGGTGAAGTCGCCCGAGGAGGCGTTGTCGGTGTGCAGGACCTTGCCGCGCACGGTGACGGTCGCGTTCTCCGGCAGCCCCTTGAGCTCCAGGTACCGGAAGCCGTGGTAGCCGAACCGGGGGTGCCAGGTCTCGGAGCGGCCGCCGCGGGTGGTGTAGGTGTCCCACAGGGGGCCGCCGACGTTGCTGATGGACTGGAAGGCGTGGCCGTCCTTGAGGCTCTCCGCGGGCAGGATGCGGATGTCGGTGCCGGCCGGGGCGGTGACGGTGATCTCCGGCCAGCCGGCGATGTTGCGGCCCACGTCGAAGACGCGGCTGCCCTCGGCGGCTCCCTCGACCTCCTTGCCGGTGAGCGTCTCGATCACGCGGACGGGTTCGGTCTCCCGGGCGCTGAGGGCGGCGGGGCGCGCGGCCGTGCCGGGTCCGGACACGGTGGCCGCCGCCTTCCAGGCGCCGCGGTCCTGGCCGGGCTTGTTCCAGTCCGGGATCGCGCGGCGGGCGTCGTAGTCCTCGCCGCCGTACCAGTTGGTGGAGGTGGTCGCGCCTAGGGTGGTGCGCCAGTCGCCGCCGCTGGCGATGCGGCGCACGGTGCCGTCGGCGAGGGTGATCTCCAGCTGGGCGACGAGCTTCGGGTCGCTGAGGTTGCCGTACAGCTTGCGGTACCGATCGGCGGTGCTGACGACGTTGGCCATGCCGTTGCCCAGCTCGACGCCGATGGTGTTGCGGCCGGGGCGCAGCCGGTCGGTGACGTCGTAGGTGGCGTACTGGACGCGTTCGGCGTAGTCCGTGTTGGCGGGTTCGAGGACGGCGTCGCCGACCGGCTCGCCGTTGATGCTCGCGTCGTGGATGCCGAGGCCGGACACGTACAGCCGGGCGCTGCGCACGCTCTTCGGCAGGGCGAAGTCCTTGGTGAACAGCGGCATTCCGGCGGGGAGGTACGGCGTGGGCGGCCGCTGTCCGCCGACCCGGGCGGCCGGGGTGAAGGGGCCGGTGGCCGCGTCACCGGTGGAGACGGTGTAGTCGACGGGGAAGTTCGGCACGCGGCCGTCGTCGGTGAGGACGTCGGCGCGCGGGTACAGGGCGATCCGGTCGAAGGTCCTGGCCGACCTGAGGTCGAGGGTGAGCACGATCGGCGCGTCGGAGACGTCGGGGCCGGTGTGGGGCGGGCTGGAGTATCCGGCGGCCGTCTGCAGGGCGCTGTTGGGCAGGCCGTCCACGGCGAGGGCGGGTTCCCAGGTCTTGCGGAGGGTGTCGGTCTCCGACGCGGTCACGGCGGCGCCCTTGGCGAGGCCGGTGGTCCCGGTGACGGAGTCGCGCAGGTCGATCTCGCCGAGCTGGAGGCGCCAGGACTCGGCGGGGAAGTCGTCGGCGAGGGGCAGGCCGAGCCGGGTGACGTCGAGGCGGACGTAGCGGGCCGTGGTGCGCGGCAGGTCGACGACGACGGGCTCGACGGTGCGCTCGCTCAGCCGCCAGTCCGGGTGCGTGATCCAGTCCGCGTCCCAGTCCTGCCGCTCGGTCAGGCCCGTCTCGAACACGGCGGGCTCGCTCCATCCCGAGTCGCGGCCGGAGTCGCCGGACCAGAGCATGACCCTCCAGTAGACGCGGCTGCGGGAGCCGAGCCGCTTGCCGTCGTAGGTGGTCTGCGGGACGCCGGAGCGGACTCTGCCGGAGTCCCACAGGTCGGGTCTGCCCTGCTTCAGTCGGCTCAGTGAGGTGGCCGCCTGGACCCGGTAGGCGGACTGCACGACGCCCGCGGCCCGACTGGTGATGTTCCAGCTCAGATAGGGCGTGGTGTCGTCGATGCCGAGGGCCTGCGTCAGGTGCTGGGTGCGCAGCTGGACGGGCGTGACGCGGGCGGGGGGCCCGGCGTCGGCGTGGACGGCCGTGGGCAGCACGGTGACGAGTGCGGTGAGGCCGGAGGCGACCAGGAGGGCGGGGCGCCGGTGGGCGCGCCGGGTGAGCGCTCTGCGCATGGGGTGCTCCTTGCGGGTGTGCGGGGGCGGGGCGGACGCGGCCGGGTCAGACACGGTGCAGGGCGGCCGTGACGCGGCGGTACGGCCGCAGGGTCACGGGCCCGAGCAGACCCGACGGCAGCGGCTTCTTGCGTTCGTTGGAGAGGGTGTTGGAGACGCGGACGGTGATCGTGTTGCGGCCGGCCCGCAGGACGTCGGTGACGTCGGCGGTGTAGGGGCTCCACAGCAGCGGCGGCAGTGCGGTCCCGTTGACGGTCACGGCGGCGACTTCCCGGACCGTGCCCAGGTCGAGGCGGAAGCCGCGCCCGTCGAGGGTGTGCCGGTCCAGGTCGACGGTGGTGGTGTAGGTGCCGCTGCCGGAGAACAGGGGGTCGAGGTCGGTCCAACTGTCCAGGGGCCGGGTGACGGGCGTGGCGCCGTCCTTGTCGAGTGTCAGCGTCCAGTCGCCGCCCAGGTCCACGGCGTGCAGCGGGTCGGTGACCTCGGCGCTGCCGCGGTAGGTGTGCCGGTCGTCGGTGCCCGCCAGCGGGTGGCTGCCGGGTGCCTCGGCGACGGCGGTGACGTGCAGTGTGTTCTTCCGCGCGGTGACGTCCTCCACCGGAAGGGTCGCGTCGGTGAGGTGGGCGCCGGGCCGGGTGGAGGCGCGGACGACGATCGCGAGCGTCTCGTAGGGGCGCAGGCGCAGCGGGACCCGGAGGCCGTCCCTGCCCCGGTCGCGGCGGTACACGGGTGCGGGACGCGCGGTGCCGGTGGCGGGGTCCCACAGCTCCGGGACGCCCGTGGCCGGCAGTGCGGCGACCGTCTCGACGGTCCGTCCGCTCTCGTTGTTGACGAGGAAGGCGATGTCCTTGCCGCGGATGGTGCGCAGGACGCGGACCGCCTCGGCGGGCGGTTCGAGCACCGCGGCGGCGACGCCGGCCGCGTGCGTGGCCTCGCGAAGGCCGGCCACGTCGGCGACGCGGACGGCCGTCCCGGCGCCGGTGCGACGGCTGCCGGGCATCCGCTCGCCGAACAGCCCGGACAGCGCGCGTTCGAGGCCGCGGTCGCCGCCGTTCGCCTCGTCCCCGGGCAGGTCGCCGACGGCGACGACGGTGCCGCCGCCGCGCACGAAGTCGGTGAGCGTCCTCACCGCGGCGGCGTCGAGCGTCGGGGTCGGCGGCAGGACGGCCAGGTCGTAGCGGGCCGCGCCGACGGTGAGCCGGCCGCCGCGGGCGGTGGCGTGGGCGAGGAGCCCCCGGTCGCCGCTCAGTGCTCCCTCGTGGACGAGGTCGAAGTCGACCTGGGCGGCCTCCAGGGCGTACGCGGTGTCGCTCAGGGCGCTGTCGACGGTGCCCTGCCGGTCGGTGCCGCGCCACTGCTCGGCCGCCCGCTGCGGCTGGATCAGCGCGGTCCGTGCCGCCGAGGTGCCGCGGGCGACCTCCATCACGCGGCCGATCCAGTCGGCGAGCGGCTCCATGGCCCACCACCAGGGGGCGCGCGGTCCGAAGGGCGGGGGGAAGTACACCCGGGTCTCGTCGGTCCACAGTGCGTGGAGCACGGTGAGGTTGATGCCGCGGGCGGCGTTGGCGCCGACGAGGGCGCGGGCGAAGTCGGGGGCGACCTGCCAGCCCATGTTGCCGAAGGCCTCCAGCAGGACGCGTTCGCGGCCCATCTGGTGGGCGACGCCGACCGGGTTGCGCGGGATCATGGTCGGTTCGCCGGCCACGTACTCGGCGGTGATGATGTCGCCGCCGGGGACCTGCGCCCACTGGTGGACCTTGTGCAGGTCGCCCGTGGAGGCGATGCGCTTGGACGGCGACGTCTCGTCGTACAGCGGGTTGGTGACGAGGGCGACGTTCCTCTTCTCGTACCAGCGGGACTGCTTCTCGAAGTACACGGCGAACCGGTCGGAGACGGCCTGCCAGTACCGTCCGCGGGCGATGCGGCCGTCGCGGCCGAGGTCGTCGAAGGCCGAGGCGTACGCCGTGCCCGGCTCGACGCCGACGGCGTGCAGCGCGTCCTGCAGCGTCGGCGACCAGGGCAGGCGCTTGAAGTGGGCCTCGGCGGAGGCGAAGTAGGGCTCGTCGTCCCAGAAGCCCGGCACGACGTTGCCGAAGTAGCGGCCGAAGCGGCGGTGGTACTCCCCCGGGACCATGTCGAGGAACAGGTCGACGGGTTCGTCGTCGAGCAGGTCGACGTAGCTGCGGCTGTAGCCCTGGCTGTCGTCGATCAGGGGGCTGCCGCCGAAGACGTCGATCTGCCAGCGGCCGGCGGGGACCTTCCAGGGCCGTCCGGCCCGGAGGTCCTCGGTCAGTTCGACGAGGCGGTCGGTGCCGCCGGCACCGACGGGGCGGGCGACCGCGGCGACGGGTGCCGCGGTGCCCGCGGGCCGCGGCCGGGCCGGGAAGCCGCCGGCGGCGGCCGGGTCGTCGAAGGCCTGCTCGTACAGGGTGGTGCCGTCGGCGGCAGTGACGGTCAGACTCTCCCACAGGGCGCGCTGCCCGTCGACGGCCCGCACGCCCACGCTGCCGGTGGTGCGGGCGGCATCGGTGACGGTGCCCTTGTCCTTGCCGTCGAGGGTGACGGTGAGGCCGTCGCCGCGGACGGTGACGACGAGGGTGTGGAACTTGGTCTTGTTGAAGCCGTCGGTACGGCTGCTGCGCGCGAGCTCCTGCGGTGCCGTGCCGTCGGCCAGGCGCAGGACGGTGACGACGCCGGTCTGGTCGAACTCCACGGCGTAGCCGTCGGTTCCGGTGGCCGAGGCGCGGACGACGAGCCCGGCGGCGCCGTGTTCGGCCTTGGCGCTGCCGGTGACGGTGCAGTCGGTCCAGCCCGCGCCCGCGCTCAGTACGGCGGCTCCGCCGAGGACGTCGGCGTCGGCGACCAGGCGGCCGGTGTCGACGCCCACGCCGGTGGTGGCGGTGAGGTCGGCGGTGGCGGGCCCCTCGACGACGGTGGTGGACCGCCACAGTGCCTTGAGCCGCAGGTCCGGCCGGGGGGCGTAGGTGCGGGAGCCGACGGTGCCGCCCGTGACGATGTACTCGCCGGCCCGGCCGCTCGGGAAGTGGTCGTCGTTGAACAGCCAGACCCGCATGCCGGTGCGTTCGGCGACCTTCAGGACGTGGCCGACGATCGCGAACCACTCCTCGGTGAAGAACACCGGCCGCATCTCGGCGTTGTCGAAGGGGAAGAGGACGACCTCGAACATGCCCTTGTCACGGAGGTCGGCCATCTGGGTCTCGACCAGTTCGGGGGTGACGGGGCCGTTCCAGTACCAGTAGACCGTCGGCCGGCTGTCCCGGCGCGGGTCGGCGAAGTCGTCGGGGGCGTAGCCGGCCGTGCGGGCGGCCCCGGCGGCCGCCGGCCGGGCGGCCTGCGCGGCGTCGGCGGTGCCGGGCAGGCCGGTGGCGAAGGCGGCTCCTGCCGCTCCGGCGGCCACGACGAACCGGCGTCTGGACAGGTCGGATTCGGACACGGGAACTCCATCGTTCGGGTGGGGGCGTCGGGTCGGGCGGGTCCGTGCCGGGCGGCACCGGGCCCTTGGGGTGTCCGGTGCCGCCCGGCACGGGTGGGCGTGGGTCGGGGTGCGGGGTGCGGGGTGCGTCCGGGGTGTCGTCAGCCGGCGGCGAGTCCGGCCACCTCGGCGGCCGTCAGGGCACGGTTGCGCAGGCGGAAGTCGGCGACCGCGCCGTGCAGGTACGGATGCGTGGCGTTCTGCGAACGGCCCAGGTAGTTGCGCGTGCTGGCGCCGAGCAGCAGCGGGCTGGTGACCATGGCGGTGTTGCGGCCGGCCTCGGCTCCGTCGACGTACAGGGTCCCGGTGCCGCCCGCCAGGGTGACGGCGACGTGGATCCACCGGCCCCGCGGCAGGGGCCCCGGCGCGTCGATCACGTCCTCGCCCTCCATGCCGGAGATCTTCAGCGCGGCGCGTGCCCGGCCTGCGCCGGTGCGGGGTGTGAGGTACAGGTAGGTGCCCTTGTGGTAACCGAGGTCGAAGACGCGGGCCGAGTTGGCGAGCGTGTCGACGCGGACGCGCACGGCGACCGTCAGTTCGCTCAGTCCGGCGGGGAGCCCTTCGGGGAGCGTGACGTGACCGTCCGTCCCGTCCAGGAGCACCGCGGTCCGGGTGCCGTCCGTGGTCCAGCCGGCGCCGCCGGTCAGCACCGCGCGGGGGAAGGTGCCGGTGCTGTCGGCGGCCGTGGTGCCGCTGCCCTCGTCGAGCCGGTAGCGGGCGATGTCGCGTTCGCGGCCCAGGCGGGGGGTGACGGCCCAGTAGACGGTGTAGTTCTGGTGGTGGACCTTGTAGAACGGCCGCAACGGGACCTCCCGCCCGTCGGCCACGGCGGTGAACTCCAGCGGGACGCCCGCCACCGGCCGCAGGGAGCCGGGCCGGATGTCGGGGATGGTCGCGAGCGCCGTCGTTCCGTAGGCGCCGGCGAGCACGACGGGGCCGTAGGACAGCGTCCGGACCTGCGGGTTGTCGGGGGCCGGCTGCCACACCGGCTCGCGCGGGAGGGTCAGTTCCACCGTGTCGCCGCGTCGCCAGCGCCGCCGGATCGTGACGTACCGGCCCGGGCGGGCGGGCGCCCCGACCGCATGGCCGTTGAGGCGCACCGCGGCCCGGCCGCCGCCGGCGGCGAGCCAGGCGGGGACACGGATCCTGAGGGTGAAACGCGCGTCTCCGTCCGTGACGGTGAGCCGGGTGCGGTCGGTCTCCGGGTGGCCGGTCTCCTGACGCAGCGTCACCCCGGTCTCCCGCCAGGTCACCTCGGAGGGGACGAACAGGTTCACGTACAGCTCCGGGTCCGGCCCGGCGGAGCGGAAGTAGATGCTGTCGGCGAACTTGGTGTGGGTCTCCAGGCCCGTTCCGTGGTCGCAGGAGAAGTTGTCGTAGTCACTGCTGTAACTGCCCGGCGCGGCGCCGAGTCCGCCCTTGGGCAGACGCCGCGAACCGGCCCACAGGCCCGTGTAGTAGGTGACGAAACCGTGCTCGGAGTCGGGGTCCTGCTCGCCGAGCATCTGGTTGTAGAGGGTCCACTCGTAGTGGTCCATGTACGCGGTGGTCGTGGGGTCGAGCAGGAAGAGCTGCCTGCCGAGCTTGAGCATGTTGTAGCTGTTGCAGTTCTCGCAGGTGTCCTCGGAGAGCCGGCTGACGATCTCACCGGGCGGTCCGAACAGCTCCTGGTTGGAGTTGCCGCCGATGGCGTACGAGTGGTGCCGGACGACCGTCTCCCAGAAGTGGGTCGCGATATCCAGGTAGCGCCGCTCCCCCGTCGCCCGGTAACTGCGCGCCGCGCCCACGATCTTGGGGATCTCGGTGTTGGCGTGCCGTCCCGCGAGTTCGTCCCGGCCCGCGGCCAGCGGTCCGTACAGCTCCTCGTGGTCGAAGCGCAGCGCGGTGCGCAGGTGCGCGGGGTCGCCGGTCTCCAGGTACAGGTTCGTCAGCACCTCGTTCATCCCGCCGAACTCGACGCGGAGCAGGGACTGCATGCGGTCGTGGGGCAGGGGTGCCGTGCGGGAGTCCACCCAGGCCGCCATGCCGGTCAGCACGGTCATCGCCTGCTCGTTGCCGCTGAGCCGGTACTGGTCGAGGAGTCCGGCCATGATCTTGTGCAGCGTGTAGTAGGGCGCCCAGGGCCTGCCTCCGGCCTCGAGCTGGTCGAAGACGTTCTCCGGGAAGGCGGAGAGGTAGCCCGGGCGGTATCCGGCGGCGGGGGCGTGGGCCTGGCACTCGGCCAGGGCCGCCACCAGGTGGCGGGCCTTCGCCGCGTAGGCGTCGTCACCCGTGTTGGCGTGTGCCTGGGCGAGGGCGGACAGCAGATGACCGGTGGTGTGACCGCGCAGCAGGACGTCCGGGGCCTCCCAGCCGCCGCACGGCAGGGCGGCCGACGGCAATCCGGCGTTCAGCCGGAACGTGTGCAGCAGCCGGTCCGGGTCGACGTACAGCAGGTAGGCGCAGGTGCGCCGCATGTTGGCGAGGAACGGGCTCTCCAGGAGCCGGACCGCGGACAGCGGGAAAGGGTCCAGCGCCGGCCGGACGGCCTCCACGGCCGACCCGGCGCCGGCCCGGGTACCGGCCGGTGAACCGGTGCCCGGGCCGACGGCGGATGCCTCGGCGGTCGTGGCGGGCAGCGCCGTGGTGGCGGCCGCGGCGGCCGTGGCGGTCAGGACACGGCGTCGGGTGGGGCTGGGCACAGGAGGGCTGGGCACATGGGGTCGCACGGACAAGCCGGGCTCCTTCGGGGAGGGATGACCGTTCGGGGATGGGCCGATGCGTGCACGGGGCGGCGGGAGGGACGCCCTGCAGCCGGCTCCGCAGTGTGCGTTGAAACGTTTTTGTCAGCCGACGGCAAAGTAGGCGTGACCTTGTGGCGAGTCAAGGGTTCCGACAGCCCCACCCGGACTCGCGACGCCGTGTCACCGGACTGCCCTTGAGGGGCTCTTGCTGGTAGATGGCCCTGTTGGCGACTCAGGTGCCCCGCCCGACGATCCGTCCGCGCCGACCCCTTGCGGCCGCACATCGGGCTGCGTATGTTCCAGCCAGGCCATTAAAACGTTCAAACGAGGCGCGATGAGACACAGACCTGGGCAGGAAGACTCCTTCGAGCACGACAGCCTGCGGCGACGGGCTCTGCTCAAGATGACGGCGGCGGCCGGAGCCGCGGCGGCCCTTTCCGCGGGTGCCGCCCCGGCGGCCGCGGCCGCGGCGGCGGGAGCGCCGACGACGCCGGCGGCTGCCACGACGGCGAAACCCGGCGGAGCGTTCGCCCGTTCGTTCTCCTCCCCCGCGGCGCCGGTACGTCCCAGGTTCCGCTGGTGGTGGCCGGACGCGCTGGTCGACGCGGACGAGATCAGGCGGGAGATCGACCAGATCGCCGACGCGGGCTTCGGCGGCGTGGAGATCGCGGCGGTCACCCACAGCCTCTCCGAACCGATCGACCCGTCCCGGTTCGGCTGGGGGACGCCCGCCTGGGTGGACGCGGTCGAGACGGCCCTGAGCCAGGCGAAGAAGCGCGGCATCGTCGTGGACCTCACCATCGGCCCGGCCTGGCCGGCAGCGGTTCCCGGCATCACGCCCGACAGCAGGTCGGCGATCAAGGAGCTGGCGCACGGCGTCGCCGTCGTCGCCGGAGGAAGCACCTACACGGGTGCGCTCCCCGAGCCGGTGACCGCCCCCGACGCCGCCGCGACGACCCGCACGCTGCGGTCCGTGCAGGTCGCCCGTGTCGTCGCGGGCACCTCGCCCACCGCTTTCCCCACCCGGCTGGAGAAGGACTCGGTCACCGATCTCACCTCCCTCGTCGAGGACGGACGGCTGGAGTGGACCGCGCCGGACGACGGGACCTGGCTCGTCGTCGCCTGCTTCGAACGCGGCTCCGGCCAGCGCCCCGAGGGTCCCGCGCACACCGCCCCGCTCAGTTATGTCGTCGACCACTTCGGTGAGGCCGGGACGCGTGCCGTCATCGACTTCTGGGAGAGCCGCATCCTCACCCCGCGCATGCGCAAGCTGCTGCGGGAGACCGGGGGCGCGCTGTTCGAGGACTCCCTGGAGATCGAGACGCACGCGACCCTGTGGACACCCGGCATCCCGGCCGAGTTCGAGCGCCGCATGGGCTACTCGCTGACTCCGTACCTTCCCGCCCTGCTCCAGACGAAGGAGAAGTACGCCTTCTCGTTCGACGACGCCACCAACAAGGCCGTCCGCCGGGACTACATGGAAGTGGTCACCGAGCTGTACGTCGAGAACCACCTGCTCCCGGTGCGGGAGTGGGCGCACGGCCTCGGGCTGCAACTGCGCGTCCAGCCGTACGGACTCCAGACCGACGCGATGTACAAGGCCGCGCTGCTGGACGTGCCCGAGGGCGAGTCGCTCGGGTTCAAGAACCTCGACGACTTCCGCTGCCTGGCCGGCGGCCGGGACATGGGCGGCAGGCTGGTGCTGTCCAACGAGGCGGGCGGCACCGCGGGCGGCGCCTACGCGACCACCTGGGACGCCACGCTCCGCAAGCTCGTCACCCAGTACGCGGCCGGCGTGAACCAGGCCGTCTTCCACGGCTTCGCGTACGCCGACGCCCCGGGCGCGGCATGGCCCGGCTTCGCGGCCTTCTCCCCGTACAACGGCGGCGCCGGCTACGGCGAGGCGTGGGGCCCGCGCCAGCCCACCTGGCGTCACGTGCCCGACGTCGCCGGGTACCTGGGCCGGGTTCAGCAGGTCCTGCAGACCGGCGTCAACAGGGCCGACGTCGGCGTGCTGTGGCAGAAGGGCTACGCCGGCTCGGGCCTCGGCGCGTCCTGGTTCAGCGGCGAGGGCGTACCGGTCGGCTGGACGCACCTCTTCCTCAGCCCGCGCCTGCTCTCGCTGCCCGGAGCCGTGGTGCGCGACGGCCGCCTCGCGCCCGACGGCCCGGCCTTCAAGGCGCTCCTCGTCGACGGCGACGTCATGATCGGCCGCGAGCACACGCTGCAACTGGACGTCGCCGAGAAGCTCGTCGGCTACGCCAGGAAGGGTCTGCCGATCATCGTCATCGGGGACTGGAAGGACGGGCACGTGCCCGGGCTGCCGAAGGAGGGCGACAATGCGCGTCTGCTTGGCCTGATCGGCGAACTGCTGGCGCAGCCGAGCGTGTTCAACGTTCCCGACCGCCCCGACGTACCGCAGGCCATCGCCGCGCTCGGCCTGAGGCGCGACGTCGAGTACGCGCAGTCCTCGATGCTGCTGCACGCGCACCGGGCCGACACCGAGGCCGACTACTACTTCTTCGCCAACGACTCGGTCAGCAAGAAGGGTTCGACCGGCACACCCATCAGTCACGACGTCACGCTCACCCCGCGCAGGCCGGACGCCGTCCCCTACGTCCTGGACGCCTGGACCGGCACGGTCGAACCGCTCGCCACGTACACCCGGCTCGACGACGGGCGCATCCGGCTCCGCGTCGCGCTGGAACCGGGAGCCACGACGATCGTCGCGACGGCCCGGCCCGGCAAGTGGATCCCCGGCCCCGCACCCCGCTGGAACGCGACGTCCAGCGAGGCGGCCGAGGTCCGTCGCGCCGCGGGTGGCCGGCTGGAGATACGCGACACACGTCCGGGCACCTACACCACCGTCCTGCAGAGCGGGGCCGCCGTCAGCGCGACCATCGAGGAGGTCGCCGAGCCGATGGCGCTCACCCGCTGGACGCTGACCGCCGAGGACTGGACGCCGGGCGCCACCGCGTCGGGCACCATCCCGTCGGGCACCACCAGGACCCGGCGCACCGTGGAGCTCGACGGGCTCAAGCCCTGGCCCGAGATCCCGGAGCTGGCCGACGCCTCGGGCATCGGCCGCTACCGCACCACGGTGAAGCTCGGGGCGGCCTGGACCGGTGGCCACGGCGCCCGGCTGGAACTGGGCGAGGTGTTCGACACCTACCGGGTCACGGTCAACGGGCGTGCCCTGCCGCCCGCCGACCAGCTGACACCGGTCGTCGACGTCGGCCCGTACCTGCGGCGCGGCACCAACACCATCGAGGTGGAGGTCGCCACCACCCTGCTCAATCGCTTGCGGGTGGCCCGGGCAGCGGTGTTCGGGCTCGCCAAGCGGCAGAACTACGGGCTCGTCGGCCCCGTACGGCTCGTGCCGTACGGCAGGGCGGTCGTCGACGCGTGACCCCGGCCGCGCCCCTCGCGCCGGAGACGGACACGGGTCCGGCCCCCCGCGGCACCGGTGTGCCGCGGGGGGCCGGCCGTGCCGCCGGGGGACGCGCGTGGGTCGACGACCGGAGGCAGGAGTGGCCCGTGAGGGCCTCAGTCGCCGAGGCTGCCGCGCAGCAGGCGCCGGGCCACCTCGGTGCGGGCCGCGGCGAGTTCCGTGCCGATCAGCTCGGTCCGGCGGGCCTGCGGCACCACCGCGGCTGCCTCGGACCGGTCGGCGAGCAGGCAGGCGCGGCGCAGATGGGTCGGAGGATGGGTGGCGTCGACCTGGTGCCCGCGCCGGGCTCCTACGCGCCGCTGCCGTTCGTACTCGTGCTCCGGGACGGACGCCGCGAACGCGGTGAGCCGTCCCCACAGCTCGTCGGCCCGGGCCGCGGCCTCCCGGGTGGACCTCGGCCCGCCGAGGGCGGCACGGTTGGCCTCGGTGCGCAGCAGGCCGCTGAGCGAGTCGGCGATGAGCAAGCGGTCCATGAGGCCGACCGCCGCGTCCTTGGACGCGGTGCGGGCCGCCAGCCGGTCGGCGAGGTACTCGGCCCGCACCCCGGCCCGTGACGTCAGCCGGACGAGCAGCACCAGCAGCCCCCCGATCAGCAGACGGGGCAGCACGTAGAGGGCGTTGACGATCACCTCGAGCCCGGACGGGTGCGGAAGCGGCTGGAGGATGTGGTGCCACAGGGACAGGGACCGCACCGCGGTGCCCACCACCAGGCCGTTGCGCGTGTCGCCGTTGGCGTAGTGCGCCAGTTCGTGGCCGAGCAGCGCGATCCGCTCCTCGGGCGTCAGGACCCCCCACAGCGGCATGCCCAGCACCAGCAGCCGGCGGCCGCGCACACCGTACGTCGTGACGGCGGCGTTGATGCTCCCGTCCACGGCGATCGCGTGCACGCTCCGGGTGTCGACCGCCCGCGCCACCTCGTCCACCAGGGCGAAGAGTTCGGGCGCGTCGGCGCGGAACAACACGGGCCGGTCGTCGGGCAGCCGGCGGGGTCTCGGGGCGAGCGCCCAGGCCAGCGCCAGGAGGACCAGCCCCGCCACCATGCCGACGCCGCCCCAGCCCGCCGCCACGCTCCAGACACCACCGACGGCGAGCGCGACGGTGACGCCGTGCACGGTCAGGGCGAGCGCGGTGGCCGTCACCGCCGAGACGTCACGTCGCGGGAGCGGTTCCTGCCCGTTCAGCATCTCGGCGAGCAACTGCTCTCCATGCCGTCGGGCCAGGGCGCGCTCGGCTCTCTCCAGCCGTCCCGTGTCCGGCTGCGGCTCCCCGGGGTCCACGTTCCAGTCGCAGGCGGGACACCAGACGGTGAACCGGCTGTCGCCGCGGATCTCCGTGCCGCACTCCGGGCACGGCTGTGTGGTCTCTTGGGCGATGGCGGGCATTACGGTGTTCCCCTCCTACGCGGCCCTCCCCGAGCCGCTGCCTGCTGATACGGGCCGATCCGATCACACGGCGCCGCCACGGTGAAGACACGGTCGTCCGGACGGGCCGAACCGTGATCCCACCGCAACCGCCCCATGAGCAACAGGGCCGCGCGTCAGTGACCTCCTCCGGAGCCGGGCTCCCCCGCCTGTCGAGTCACCGGAGGATGTGGGCGGCTTCGACCTGGTGGAGGTGGATGAGGATGTCGTACGAGCGGCCGAGGGCGGTCGCCGGGTCGTCGGCCGACCAGTACAGGCCGTAGGAGCGGGTGGGGCGGGCTGCGGCGAGCCAGGTGCGGGCTGCCGCGGGCGCGGTACGCAGGTCGATGCTGAAGTCGCGGTGGCGGAGCTTGTCGAGGGTGTGCTCGTTGTAGCCCTTCGGGGCCGGGGTGACGGTGTACCGCCGGGGCCGCTGGGCGGTGAAGTCGGGCAGGGCGTTGACGGTGCCCTGGTTGAAGGTCAGACCGATGTTGACGTAGTCCGGACCGAGTCGGGCGCGCAGGAAGGCGCCGGTGGGCTCCGGGAACTCGTCCGGGTTGTCGCTGGTGTAGGCGATGTGGCCGTTGTTGGAGGCGAGCAGGATGCGGCCGCCCTCGTGCCGCAGCCACCAGGCGGTGTTGGCGGCCATGGCCCGGTCGCGGAAGCGCATGCGCTCGGGGAACTGCTCGTCGGGGAAGGCGTAGCCGGTGAAGCTCTGGGTGATGGCGGCGGCGTTCTGCAGGGCCCAGGCGTGCGCCCGCTCGGAGTCGCGGCCGGCCGTGCGGGGGCGGCCGCGGTCACGGAGCAGTGCCAGGGCGGCGTCGGCCCGGTCGGCCTCGGCCCGGCGTGCCGGCAGTTCCTTGGTCAGTTGAGCGACCATCCACGGTCCCGCCTGTGTCCCGGCCGCCGGCCTCAGTCCCGCGTAGAGGTGCCCGACGCGCCCGGCCAGGTCGGGGCGGTGCACGGCGAGGTAGTCGGTGACGTGGTCGAAGGCGTCGGGTCCTGCGTAGCCGAGGTCGTTGCCCACGAACCGCAGCTGCGGCCGGTCGGGGTGGGTGATGTTGTATCGGCGCATCCACTGGATCAGGTCGAGGTACTCCTGGGTGTTCCAGAAGACGTACTGGCCCTGGAACTCGTCCCGCATGATCTGCGCGGGCTCGCCGATGCCGCGGGTGACGTAGGCGTCCAGGCGCAGGCCGGTGCTCCAACTCGACTCCAGGGCGAAGGTGGTGAAGCCCTTGGTGGCGACGAGATGCCGGAAGAGCCGCTGCTTGAGCGTGAAGAACTCGTGGGCACTGTGGCTGGCCTCGCCCAGGCCCACGACGCGGGCGTCACCGACCATGCGGCCGAGCGCGTTCAGGTCGTTCAGGGGACGGGCGCTGCGGTCGAGGGCGCTGACCGGCTCGGCAGCGGAGGGGGCCGACGCTGCCGCGGGGCCGGCGCCGAGGGTTCCGAGGGTCGGCACCAGTGCCGGGGTGGTGTGGCCCGGGCTGAGTGGGCGTCGGACGTGCGGCGCTGCTGCGTGCGCAAGTTCGGCCTGTTCGTGGACCTGCCTGGATGCCTACGCGGATCGCAGCCGGTCCAGCTCGCTACCGATCGCTTCCCGCAGCGCGTCGTGCTGCGGGCCGAGCCTGAACCGCTCGTCGCCCCACCGCTCGCGCGGATAGAGCCACACCGGAGCACCCACTACGTCAGCCGGCTCCCATTCGAACCGCGGCCAGACATGGGCATGCAAAAACGGGTCCGTGTTCCCCAGGATCTCCAGGTTGACCCGCCGGAAGGCCGAGTCCAGCCGCTGACAGGCACGTTCGACCGCTTCACCGAGCTGGTCCATGTCAGACAGGAACGACAGTCGCTTCGTCCTCGGCAGGTCCGACAGTCGCTGCACGTCCGGGTCGTCCACCAGCAGAACCGAGTAACCCGGCAGGAACTGCACATCCCCGATCACCGCGAAGCCCGAGGTCAACCGTCGCAACACGGTCGGGTTCTCGCCTCTCAGCGCAGCCCCGATCCGATCCGTCCGCCAGTCAACAGACATGGCCAGAACCTACATCCTGGATAGGCAAGTGGAGCGAGGAGCAGCCCGGCACGACTAGACACGTCCGAGTGGCCTTCCGGACGATCGCCTAGTGCCCGCAGGAGGGCGCGCTGCATACCTCGACTCCGCACGCACTGCCAGGCACGACGCATGATCGACCGCACTCACCGCCTCGGGCGCGTCGGGATCTGGGCAGGGGCACCGCCCCCTCTCCGCACCCGAAGAGGCCGCCGGGACAGCGCTCCTCGGGGCGAAGTAGCGTCAAGGCGCATGGCATTCTTCGCGCTCTTCGGGCCGCCCGCGGTCACGCTGATCCTGATCGTCTTCGGGGTGTTCCCGTACGCGTGGTGGGTCGCCAGGAAGAAGCCCTCTCGCCCTGCCCGTCTGGCTGCGATCGCAGGCGCAGCAGCTGTCGCCGCCTATGGCGCGGGCACCTTCTACGGTTTCGCCTACACGCACCCCCTTGACCTCTGTGCAACGAAGACCGCCAGTGGCGACTACGTGGACAGCGGGCGTGACTACAGCCTTGCGTCAGCGACCGTCCACCACTTCCCCCCGTCCCTCACCTGCCACTGGAGCAGCGGCCACAGCACCAACGACGTGGCGTTCTGAACCACGCCCCTGCTTTACGCAGCCCTGGCCTGCGCCGCCGTCTGCTTCACCCTGATACTCGTCAACCGACATCGACACACAGGGGCAGCGCGGGACAGCGAGTTCGTCGCGTAGCCGGGTTCTCGATGCCGGCGAGCAGGCTGGTCGGCGGGGCTGTGAGAGGTCGGCCGGCACCTCTTCCGGGTATCGCGAGACGGTCCTTGCCGTCCTCGATGCGTTGCTGGATTCGGATCCAGCGGGGGCCTGTCCCCCACGGGAGCTACGTCCGAGTTGGCTCTGCGTGGTGACGACCGCCACCCGCGCTCTCCGTAGTCTTCCACCTGGTCGCAGCGCCCGCGCCAGACCGATGGCGAAGAGATCCAACAAGCTCGCATGATCATTTCCACTCCTGTATCACAGAAGGAAACAACCATGAAGCAGGTGGCCAAGAGGGTTCTCGTCGCAGCGGTGGCCGCTGCCGGCTTGACGTTCGCGATGCCGGCGGCCTCCGCCTCCGCGGCCAACGAGACGTCTTGCGGAGACCCCACTCTCCCCCAGCGGAACGACCTCGCATGGGTGGAAACGAGCACCGGCAATCGCCTGTGCTTCGCCAACGCCGGCAGCTTGAGAGTGTCCTTCAACGACGTCAGGCATTTTCACTCGGGCAACAACACTGTTACGTTCAGTTACATCATCGAGGAGAACGACTACTACACCGAGCGCACCTTGCGTAAGTGGCAGGACTACACCATCGACTGGGGTCTCCACGCCCGCGTGTACAACGTGCGTATCTGCGGAGGCCCCGTGGAATGCCCGGTAACCTGAGGCGGGTTCGGCAAAAATACCCCGTCGACGCCCTTCACGGCGCAGTACAGCAATGTCCCGATCGTGGACAACGCGGCTATCTTTTCCTCCATCTCGAGCCCGGTACTCGCCTGCAGCATCATCTGCCTGCGACCACTTCGAACGTCATGTCGAAACGACCGGTAAGCCGCGAGAACGCCACGGAAGCAACTGTTGGACGCGGCAAGCAGGACCGTGTTTCCGCGGGCAACAACGAAAAGGGAACTCATGAAACTGACAGCCAAAGCCGCGATAGTAGGAGCAGTACTCGCCTCCACCGCCGTACTGGCGGCTCCGGGAACCGCATCGGCCGATGACCCCAAAGATGGTTCCGTGAGCCGCTGTTGGGAAGGCAAAGTCTGCCTGTTCGACGGCCACAACAATACCGGCGACGTCCTGCAGCTCGATCCGGTGGACATCCCCAACATCGGTTGGGCGTGGAACGATCGGGCCAGCTCGGTGTGGAACCGCAGCGACAAGTTCGCCTGCATCTGGACCGATGCCGACTACTACGGCTACTGGTTCACCATCCCGCCGGGTGAGAAGCAGGAACTTCTGTTCGCCTACGACAACGCGGTGACCGCCCTCGGTTACGGTGGCTGCGGGGGCTGAGCCGGCTGGTTTGACCACATCCCGTCCTCCGCCCGCGCTTCGAGGGAGAGGGCGGGATGCGGCCGGATGGAGTCCCGCGTGGGACACCTCAGCCCGCGGCCGCGAGCAACATGATCCGCGCGCGCCCGAAACCGGTGCTCGATCGTGGCTCTCAAGCTGTCTACGGGCATAGCAGGCAAGCTGTCGTCTGGAACCGATCAGTTAGCGGTGTTCCAGGGGCTCATAGCCCGAGGCTGCCACCCACAAACGACCGCCACCACAACACCCCCTGATCCAAACGAAACCCCGTGGATCTTGTGACAGGTGTCGTTCTACCCTCCTGTGTGCGATCCGTGAACGGTCGCTCACGTAGGTCGGAGTCGGAGGAGGCTCCGCGGGGAGGATGTGTCATGCCGGTAGAGCCACACTCGGCGCCCCTGGGTGGGTGAACCATACGAAGGGCTCACCACGTCCCGCAGAACGACGTAGGGATCAGTTAGCCTCGCAGCTCAGACAAGTCCTCGTCACCGAGACTGAGATCGCTCGCCGCGAGGTTCTCCTCCAGGTGAGCAAGAGAACCGGTGCCCGGAATCGCCAGCGTCGACGGCGAGGTCGCCAGAAGCGAGGCGATCGCAGCCTGCGCGCTGGTCGCGCCCAGGCGTGCTGCGACCTTGCCGAACTGTTCGGCGTCGAGCAGGCCTCCGCCGAGCGGGAAGTACGGCACGTACGCGATGCTCGCCTCCTCGCACTCGGCCAGCAGCCCCATGTCACTGGTGCGTCGGTTCTGCACCGCCGCGACGGGCGCGATCGCCCGGGCCTCGGCAAACTGGGCGGCGTCGACGTTACTGACGCCAAGGTGCCGGATCAGCCCCTGCGCGCGGAGTTCGGCCAACGCCGCGAAGCGTTCCGCGATCGACTCACCGCCCGGCCCGCTCATCCCGCCGACGCGCAGATAGACCAGGTCGAGCCGGTCCAGGCCGAGAGAGCGCAGGTCCGCTTCGACCAGGCCGCGCAGCTGAGCAGGCGTCGCTTGCTCGCTCGGCACACCATCCGGTCCGAGCAGCGGCCCGACCTTCGTCGCGATCACCAGGTCGTCACGGTAGGGGCTCAGTGCCGTACGGATCAGCTCGTTGGCTCGCACCGCTCCCCGGCCGTAGAAGCCGGCCGTGTCGATGTGATTCACGCCCAGTTCCACAGCGCGCCGGAGCACGGCGATGCCGCCCTCCGGAGCTCGCGTCGGGCCGTCGAAGGTGCCCATCGCGAGGCGCATCGCGCCGAAGCCGAGCCGATTGATGGTCAGGTCTCCGCCGAGGGAGAAGGTATTGATCGTCACAAGGCTCATGGTGTCCGCCGCCGCGATACCCGACGAGCTCGTGGCAGCTTGCTGCCAGACTGACGGTATGCGGAACGAACAGGTGTTCTCAGTCCAAGGAGACGCGGAGTTGATCGCGCGTGCCGGTCATCTCTTCGCTTCCGCGCAAAGCGAGTTCCTCTGCGCCGCCCGGGACCTGAAGACCTGGTCGCAGCCGGAGGCCAGGGCCGCGATCCGAAACCGGATGCGTACTGCGAATTCCTCGGACTTCGCCTCTCGTAAGCTGCTCAGCCCGGTCGCGCTCGCCCACGAGGAGGACCGCGCGCACCTGCGGCTCGTGCAGAGCAAGGGCGCTCTCGTACGGATCAGCGGCTCCCAGCTTCCGCACGAGACCATCCTCATCGACCGGCGAGTGATGATCCTCGCCGGCCGCGAGACCCCTACCGGCCGCGAGTACACCGTGACGACGTCACCGATCCTGGTCGACGGCGTCCACTCCCTGTTCCGAGCCATCTGGGACAGCGCCCTCGATCTCGACACTTGCCTGCGCAGCGACATCCCCCATCTCGATGCCGACGGCCGCCTGATCCTCAACGCCCTCGGTTCGGGACTCACCGACGAATCGGCGGCCCAGCGGCTCGGCGTCTCGCTGCGCACCTACCGGCGGCGCGTGGCCGAGCTGATGGCCAAGCTCGAGGCCAACTCCCGCTTCCAGGCCGGCCTGCGTGCGGGCGAGTCGGGGCTGTCCCGCTGACTGATCATTTCAGGGGTGTCCACGTCGTCCGCCATGAGACGATCTTGGACGCCCTCGTTCTCGTTTCCGCAGGCATCCCTTGGAGCACACCACCAGGAGGAACCCAGTGTCATACCCGCAACCGCTCACCCCCGAGGAGAGACTCGCCGACGCGAAGAAGCGGCTGGGCCTCCCGCGTATCGTCGTGATCTGCGGTTCCACCCGCTTCATGACCGAGATGGCCGAGGCCGATGTCCGGGAGACCGAAGCCGGAAAGATCGTCGTCAAACCGGGTTGCGACATGAAGTCGCCGCACGAACTCTGGTCCGATCCTGTCGAGGCCGAGGCGCTGAAGGTTCGGCTCGACGATCTGCACCGAGCGAAGATCCGGCTCGCTGATGAGGTGCTCGTAGTCGGCGACTACATCGGAGACAGCACCCGAGCCGAAATCGCCTACGCCCGGTCGCTGGGCAAGCCCATGCGGTTCACGCACCCCGAAGTAGACCCCGACGCCTGACCGCCAACCCCCGCACCCGCACCCGCCGCGGGCACCCCCGGATTCGAAGCCCAGCAGAAGAACGCCAGCCGTACTTCTTCAGGTGGAACTGCCTGGGACGGAACCCGCCCACCGTGATCGACTGTGCCTGCCGCACCGCAGGTGGATGGTTGCGGTCTGTCGCGATGCCGCGTCATTGCTTGAAGCGGTTGATGCACCGTTCAACGGCGGAAGGAGAGAGTCATGCCGATCCATAGGTTCAAGGCGACCGTGATCGCGGCCGCTGCGGTCGCGAGTGTCGCCGTGGTGGCCACGCCGGCCGAGGCGAGCAACTGCTCGCGCGGAGGCGGCGTCTACATCTGCGAGTACGGCGTGAGCAGCCACAAGCTCCCCAACGGTACGAAGCAGGAGTTCATCGTCGGCACCGACCGTGCGGTGTGGACCCGCTGGACCGACTCCGACGGGGACTGGTCGGGATGGATGTCCATGGGCGGAAGGGCCTGGAGCACGGCGCGCGCCTACGACTACGACACCAGCGACCCCTGGACCTTCAGGGTGTTCTATTACGACGAGACCGGGGAGTACTGGGGCCGCAACCGTGACCACGACGGCAACTGGTCCCCGTGGACCCGCTACGACCTCCCGCTCAACGGCTGACCGCCCGCGCCCGGCCGTACCGCCCATCCCCTTTGTCAGGGCCCCTAGCTCTTTCGATGGTCCTCGTGCAGCAGGGGCCGACTGCTCAACCTGACGTCCGCGTCGTGAGCCGCTTGACTGCCGCGTCGTACCGTGCCTGGAGTTTCGTGTCCGCGGAAACCCTCAGCAGGACGCCGAGCGCCCGTACCGCGCCGTCCTCGTAGCCGGAGGACTCCGCTTCCCGGGCTGCGAGATCGAGTTGCTCGATGCCTTCGGCCTTGTCCCCGAGGCCCAGCAGCGCCTCTCCTCTCACCATGAGCAGCAGAATCCGGGGGATGTCGGCCGTGCCGGACCGGTCATCGTAGGTCAGTGCCTCAGTCGCCGTGTCCAGGGCCTCGCGCCAGTTCCCGGCGTCGGCCCGATGACGGGCCAGGTGCTGCAGGGCCAGTCTTTCGATGGTCCGATCGTCAGCCTTGCGGGCCAGCTCCACCGCCCGCTCACACCCCTGCGCGGCCTCGTCCAGGCCGCCGAGTGCAGCCTGCGCCATGGCCAGAACGATCAGGGAGTTCGCCTCGGCCACCGGGTCGCCTGTCCGGGAGGCGAGCGCGGAGGCTGCCCTCAGGTGAGTCAGCGCCTCCTCGATGCGCCCCTCCTCGATCAGCACCCAGCCGAGCACGTTCAGCACTCGTGACTCACCGTGCTGATCGGCGTCGGCCCGTGCCGCCTCGAGCCCGGTCTCCAGGAGCGAGACCCAGCCGTCCCGTACACGCCACACGATCAGCGGCCACAGCGTCAGCACAAGCCGCCAGGTCCTGCCGTGCAGTCCGGCAGCGTGCGCCGCGGCGACCGCAAGCACGAGGTCATCCCTCTCTGCCGCGTACCAGGCCACGGCGGCGGACCGATCAGCGAACTCCCGGACGGCAACGGGCGGCAGGTAGTCCGCCGGCAGCGGGAAGCACTCCTCGTTGCCGGGCTCGGCCGCCGCCACGGCCGCGAGGCCCGTGGTGATGTAGTGGTCGAGAACGCGTTTGAGCGCTTCGGGCGCGACATCCAGGCTCCGTGCGTAGAGCCGCACGAGATCGTGCATGGTCCAGCGGCCGGGCGCCGTCTCCGTGACGAGGTGCGCGACGGCCAGTCTCTCCAAGGCGGCTTCGGCGGCTGGCGGATTCGTGTCCGACAGGGCTGCCGCCGCATACCGGTCGACGTGCGTACCGGGGTGGCGGCCGAGATGGGCGAACTGACGGGAGACGTCCTGCGGAAGCTGTTGCAGCGTCACGCGCAGCGCCGCCTGCACGCCGGTGTCCTCCACATCCAGCAGGCTCAGCCTGCGCGTCTCGTCGGACAGCTCGGCAGCCATCGCCTCCAGAGAAAAGCCGGGTCGTTGCGTCATCCGGGCAGCTACCACCCGCAGCGCGAGGGGCAGTCCGTCGCAGAGCTCGGCCAGCCGTCGCGCGGCCACCGGCTCCGCGTTCACCCGTTCCGTGCCGAGTACCGCGGCGAGGAGCATTGTGCCGTCCTGCGGTCCCAACACATCCACCGCGACGGAGCGAGCAGCGTCAGTGACGATCAGCCCCGGCAGCCGGTGCCTGCTGGTGACGACAGTCACGCAGCGGCGGCCGCCTGGAAGGAGCGGTCTGACCTGCTCGGAGTTTCGCGCGTTGTCGAGCACTACGAGGAGCCGGCGGTCGGCGGCGAGCGACCGGAACAGCGCGGCTGCGCCATTCGCCGACTCCGGTATCCGCCCGAGTGGCACACCGAGCGCCAGCAGGAACTCACGCAGCACCTCGATGAGCGCAGGCTCGCCCGTGTCGCCGAAGCCACGCAGGTCCGCGTAGAGCTGCCCGTCGGGAAATCCGGCACGGTTGTGGTGGGCCCAACGCAGCACCAGGACTGTCTTCCCGACCCCGGCGGGCCCGACAACCAGACAGACGGGAGCCTCGCCGTCGGCGGCCTGGGACAGGGCGTCGAGTTCCGTCGCCCGTCCGTAGAAGCCACGCGGTGCGCGCGGCAGCAGATCGGGCGCAGCGGTCTGCTCAACAGCATCCGGTACGACCGTAGGTGCTGGCGCATCCGTGATGCGGGCTCTCCGGGGACGGCCCAAGCTCGCGGTGTGTTCCAGCTCCCGGGCGCCGGACTCGTCCAGGCTGAGGGCGGCAGCCAAGGCCTGCACGGTGCGACGCTGCGGCCCCCGGGTGTGTCCGCGCTCCATGTCCGACAGCGCCCGCACGCTCACCCCCGCAGCATGTGCCAGCTCCTCCTGGCTCAGCCCGGCCTCCGTCCGTAGACGGTGCACAAGCGCGCCGAAGCCGCCGGTGACCGGTGTACCGGTGTACATATCTGCATGTCCCCTGGTCAGTGCGGCCCAGCCGGAACGCCGTACCCCGCCTGCGGAAGTATGCAGTATGCACGAACTACTTCTGCAGACGAAACGCACTGTTCCTTCACTCTCCTAGGAGTTGGACCTGCGCAGTACCGGAACCATCTCGCCCGCATCCTCGTCCAGACCCCACGCTGACCGAAGAGACAGAACCTGGAGCGTGTTGCGGAAGTGCGGACCGCGCCGCACTACGAGGTCCGATTGCCGCCAGCGGGATCGGCACGGCCCCGCTCCGGGCCGGTTGGGCGGCCGCTGTCATGGCTGGTGGTCCGTCGGACTCTCCAGGACGGCAGTATGGTCAGCCGTCGAGGACTGAGAGAGGACGGACATCATCGTTCGACAGCGACTGAGACGCTCGGCCCTGGCGTGCGTCGTCACGGCGACGCTGATGACCGCGGCAGCCTGTGCCCCTGCGGATCTCGGGCCACTTCCCCCGCGCTTCTCCGGCCCGGCTCTGCCCGCGGACACGGCGGTGTCGGAGATCAGGTCGGTACTGGCCGCAGAGGGTATCGAGGTGGAGAGGGAGCCATCGAACTCCCTGGGCAGGTGCTACGAACGGCTCTCGGGACGGCATGCGCCGGAGACTGTGAACGCCGCACTCAAGGCGGCTTTCGCGCGGGCCCGTTCCGAGTACGGCTGGCAACCGGGCCCCGATGTGGATGCCCAGGCGCTTTCCCTCACGAAGGGCAACTGGACGGTGCTCGCCGTCCTCCCCGTCCAGCCGCCCCAGGGTGCTCAGGCCTTCGTCCTCGTCTCGCTGACATGCCTGGACGGCGGCGCTGCTTCCCCTTCCTCGGGAGCTCCGGGGGAATCCGGCACCGAACCAAAACCGTCGGGCACTGCTTGAATCGGCCTCACGGCCTCCGCGGCAGCGCACGTGCGCTGTTGCCCCCCCCCGGAACTCCACGAAGAGACCTGTCCACGCCCTGGCGTCGACTCCGCGTCTCGCCGAAGTCGTGTCGACTCCCACCGCCGCCGGGCTGATCACCCTTGTGGTGACGCCGGTTCGAGGTCTCTGCGAGGTCGAGTGGGTCCGGTGATGCCGGATCCATTTGCGGAGCCTCTTCCCATACGTGACGCAGCAACCCGGCCAGGACAAACAATGCGCAAGTCGGCCGAGATGCTCCGTCGGGTCACCCGGATTCAGGGTGCCGGAGCCCGGATGGCACGACGACGCGCGGAGCGGGCGTGCGCGGTACTCCCTGCCTGTGCAGCGAACGGACGTTGACCTACCGTTCGGTAACCCCCATGGATGGTTCCGCCGAACCCTCCTGGATCGTTCGGCGCCGTCTTCGGACGCTAAGGTGACGGGCGCCTGACGGTTGCCCGTCCCAGGCAGCCGGGCTGTCAGCGTACGCATCTGCACACATGCGCGTGGCTCTCGGCGGTTTTGGTCCAATGTCCCACGACGTCGCACCGCTTGGGCCGAGGGTGCCGACGTGGAGAGAAGAAGGTACGTGAGTTCCATGCACAGCGCTCCCCGGCGCACTGGCGTCACCCGTCTCGAACCCATGCCGCATGGTGGCGTGGTCGATACCGAAAGCCGTCACGCCGTACCGGTGCAAGAGCGCCCGGCGATCCCGCGTTTCGTCCTGGGCCCCGCCCTCAGGGTTACGTCCCCGGCCCGGGCCGCTTCGGGTAGACCTCGCCCGGCACCGGGGAGTGCGCGAAGAGAGCGCTGCGACCCGCACGCCCCGGGCCTCCTGTTCGCCGCGCAGGGACTCGCCATGCGGGGATTCGCCACGCACGGCTTCGCCGCGCGGGGACGAGCAGCGCGCGAGGGAGGCGGAGGGGTTCGAACCTCGCAGGAAGCGCCCGGTCTCCGGGTCCGTGCAGCTTCGGCGACGGAACAGGTCTGGGGTGGACGGTGACGGGCAGGTTCGATTCCATGCACCTGACCTCTCACCCCGACAGACCGAGCGCGCCGGCGGACGGCTGGAGCGGGCCCGGCACGGCCCGCCCGGTCTTCCCGGCGGCGCCCGGTCACATCGCAGCCGCCCCGCCCCCTGTGAGTGCCGAGGACGTCGCGCTGATACGGGCCAGCCTGACCGGTTTCACCCCTCATGTCTCCGAGCTGGCCGCGCACTTCTACAGCATCCTGTTCGCGCGTTACCCGCAGGTCAGGGACATGTTTCCGGCGGAGCTCGATGTCCAGCGGGAACGTCTGGTGCGCGCACTGCTGCGCATCGTGGAACTGGTCGACGACACCGACAACCTCATAGCGTTCTGCTCCCGTCTGGGACGCGGCCACCGCAAGTTCGGCACGCAGAGCGCCCACTACCCTGCCGTCGGTGAATGCCTGCTGCAGGCCCTCTCCGACTTCGCGGGCCCGGCCTGGAACCCGGCGCTGGCGACCGCATGGCAGCGCGCCTACACGGCGGCCGCGGACGTGATGGTCCGGGCCGCGGAGGAGGACGCCCTCGACCGTCCGGCCGTGTGGGACGCGCACATCGTCGGGCACGTGCACCGCGGACATGGAATCGCCGAGATCACCGTCCAGCCGCACCAGCCGTACCCGTTCGTGGCGGGCCAGTACGTGAGCGTCGAAACGCCGTGGGCACCGAGACTGTGGCGCCAGTACTCCCCCGCGCACGCCCCACGACCCAGTCACGAGCTGACGTTCCACATACGTGCCGTACGTGGAGGACAGGTCAGCAACGCGCTCGTCCACCACGCCCGTCCGGGAGACCCCGTCCGGCTCGGCCCGCCGGAAGGCGCCATGGTCCTGCGCCCGACCCGCCAGCGGGACCTGCTCTTCGTGGCCGGCGGCACCGGCCTTGCCCCGATTCGCGCACTGATCGAGGAAGCGGCCCGGGACGGCATCGGCAACTCACGTGAGGTCAGTCTGTTCATCGGCGCCAGAACGGCGGACGAACTGTACGGACTCGATGACATGCTGCGCATGTCCCAGCGCTACCACTGGCTCCGCGTCCGGGCAGCGGTCTCCCACGAGCGCATCGCGGGCCTGGAGGGCACGCTGCCCGAGGTGCTGGCGGAGTTCGGCCCCTGGTACCGGCACGAGGCGTACCTGTGCGGCCCGCCGCAAATGCTGGGCGAGGCCGTGCAGGCCCTGCGGCGCCACGGTGTCCCGCCTCGACACATCCACTACGACCCTTGGGACACCCCCGTACTGACCGCCCCGTTGGGGCCGCCTCCGTCCGACGAGGAGACCGACCTGTGAACGGCCACGAAATGCCAGGCTCCTCCGGAGAACGCCTGCTGCAGCAGCAGCTCGGCACCGCCGACCGGGCGGCCGCCTTCTACGACCGTCAGGTGCACCCCTACCTGACCCCCGCCATGAGGGAGTTCATAGCCCGGCAGAGCATGGTGTTCCTGTCGACCGCGGACTCCCGGGGAGCCTGCGACGCCAGCTTCCGCGCCGGGCCGCAGGGCTTCTGCGTCTCCCCCGACGACCTCTCGCTGATGTACCCCGAATACCGGGGCAACGGCGTTCTGGCCAGTGCGGGCAACATGACCGAGAACCCCCAGCTCGGCATGCTCTTCATGGACTTCACCCACGACCACATAGGGCTGCACGTGAACGGCACGGTCCGGCTGTACGCGGACCACGAGATCCGCGCGTGGTACCCGCAGCTGCCGGCCGAGACCGCGCCCGGCCGCCAGCCGCACCTGTGGGTGCACCTCACCGTCGAGGAAGCCTACGTCCACTGCTCCAAGCACATCCCCCACCTCGAGCCGGCCCCACGCCCCCGCTCGACGACGGACCGGAACCGCCCCAAGGACAGCGCGTACTTCCCGGAGTCCGCCCCTGCCCACCAGGCCTCCGAACTGGTCGACGCCGAAGCGGGCCGCACCTCGTGGCGAGACCACCTGCGTCTCCGCCCCTGATCCCTTCCCGTCGGTCCGGCGGCACCATCATTTCCGGCCTACCGCTACGTGGCTGCCGGAACCCGGCTGTCGGCGCCCCCTGAGGGCGGCCCCTCGACCGGGGCCGCCCCCACGCCCGCGGCTCCGCCCGCCCGCACCCGTGCGCCGGCCGCCCGCGCTGTCGTGCGGGGCATCGGCTGCGCCTCATCGGGCAGTTGGCCATGCCCTTTCGGCCGGTGACGCCCCGTCAGTGGCCCCTTAGCGTGTGCCCGTGAGCCGATACACCCCGCCTGCATCACGTCCCGCCGTGGCACCTTCATGAAGCCGGCCCAGCACGTGACCGAGGACGGGGAAAACCCGACTTACCCCACCACGACGGATTCGGCCGCCGCCGATTCCACGCTCGGACCGGTGGAGGACGCGTCACCCGCCGAGGAACGGGACGTTCGCGCGCCCGCACGCCGTCGGCGGGGCCCGGGTCCCTTCACTCTGATCGTCCTGCCCGCACTGGTGACGTCCACCGGGGTCGTCGCCTTCCTCGCCCTGAGCGGCAACCTCGGCACGGTCCTGGCACCGGACTCGGAGCCGGGCCGCTCGGACGTCAGCAATGTGGACGGCTCCTACGTGCCCTGGCTGCGCAGGGCGACCGCGGACTGCGCGGGCGTCACGCCCGCACTCCTCGCCGCGCACGTCGATCAGCTCTCCGGGTGGCAGGACGACAGTGCGAGCCTCTCCGAGCAGGGCATCGCACGCTTCACGGACGCCGGCTGGAAGGCCTGGGGCCGGGACGACGACGGCAACGGCAGGTCTTCGCCCCACGATGCGGTGGACGCCATCATGGCGCTGGGGCGGCAGGACTGCTCCCTGGCGGAGAAGGTGACCGCCCTCCGCACGGAGGGCGCCGTCAGCGGCGACGTCGCCGACCTCACGCTCGCCGCGTACACGGCCGGCCTGGACGAGGTCAGAAAGGCCGGCAAGGTCCCCGCCTCGGCCCGCGCGTTCGTGCTCGGAGTCAAGCAGCGGCTGCCGCGTTACGACGCCCTGGTCTCGCAGAATCCCGAACAGGACGGCGCCCAGGTCTCCGGCGCGCTGCTGAGGCCGCCCGTCACCACGCTCACCGTCACCTCGCCGTTCGGTTCACGCGTCCACCCGCTGACCAAGGTCACCAAGCTCCACACCGGCATCGACTTCGGCGCGCCGGAAGGGGCCCAGGTGTCCGCGTCGCGGGAGGGTCGGGTCGAGTTCGCCGCCATGACCTCGGCCTACGGCTACCGCGTCGTGATCGACCACGGCACGATCCAGGGGAAGCGGCTGGAGACCACCTACAGCCACCTGTCCGTCCTCCAGGTGAGCGCCGGCCAGAGCGTGAGCAGCGGCTCCCCTGTCGGGCTCGTCGGCTCGACGGGGCTGTCCACCGGCCCGCATCTCCACTACGAGGTCCTTCTGGACGGCCAGTACACGGACCCGGAGGCCTGGCTCACCAGCGGCGGCTGAGCCCGCCCGAAGGCATGGACGGCCTGGCTGAGGGAGCGCGCCGTACCCTGCGGGTCGTGCCGCACAGGCTGCGCCTCGTCGCGGACCCGTCTGCCGACCGCCGAGAAAACCCATTGCGAGTGACCCGCATGCGGATGTCTGATGGGTCGGCCGCCGACCAGGGAGTGAACATGAGGGCGTCGCTGCCCGTCCCCTCGTTGCACACCGCTCGTCTCCGACTGCGTGCCTTCGAAGACACGGATGCGAACGACCTCTTCGCACTGCAGAGCAGCGCCCACGTTCTTCGTTACTGGGACTCACCACCGTGGACCGAACGTTCGCGCGCCGAGGAGTTCATCGCTGCCTGCCGGCGGATGGAACGGGAGGGCACAGGGGCACGGATGGCCGTGGATCGTGTCTCCGACGGGGCGTTCATCGGCTGGTGCACCCTGAGCGGTTGGAATCCGGACTTCCGCAGCGCGTCGCTCGGTTACTGCTACGACGACACGACGTGGGGCCAGGGCTACGCGACCGAGGCCGCGCGCGCTCTGCTCGGGTGGGCGTTCGACACGCTGGACCTGAACCGCGTCCAAGCCGAGGCCGATACACGCAATGTGGCTTCTGCCCGCGTGCTGGAGAAGCTCGGCTTCGTGCGTGAGGGGACGTTGCGGGAGGACTGCGTCGTCAACGGCGACGTATCCGACTCGTGGATCTACGGACTGCTCAGGCGGGAGTGGCAGCCGTCGCCCGAGCCGGCCCCCGTCCTCTGAGCTTCCGTCGCGCTGGGACTTGAGCAGGGACGCCGAAGCCTCTCTCGCGTCGGGCTGTTCGTCGTTCCGGGTGGCCATGCCGCGTCCGTCGTGCACGCTGGTGATGTGAATACGGATGCAACGCGCGACACGGTCGTCGAAGCAGGCTGGCAGGCGGTACGAGACGACGGGCGTGTACGGGTGGAACTGCTGGCAGCGGCCTGCGCCGAGCCGCGCCTGCGGCGACTGTTCCCCTGGACCGGGATGGGAGAGCTCCACTTCAGCCGGTGCACCGAATGGCCGTGGACCTGGGACATCCCCTACATCCAGCCCGCCGCCGGCGGCACCTACTGGGTTTCCGGCCCTCGGCGAAGCGAGACGGTCGGCCCCGCGGCAACCGCGCAGGAGGCCGTCGCCATGGTGGTCCGGCGTCTTCCGGCGGGGTGCGGCCCTGCCTTCCTGGGCACCGCGGAAGAGCTCGCGGCTCAGGAAGCGGCGCAACAGCCGCGATCGTGAGAGGCTTCCACGGCATCTTCACGTTGGGCGGAGTGCTCTTCAACGCGTGGGACCGACGCGCGGGCGAGCCCCGGACCCGCGCGAGTGCCCCTGCACCCTGCAACTGCCGCCGAACTCGGCGATCTTCACGTACAGTGCGGTGCTGAGGGCGTCCCGCGTTCTCGTTCGTCACGCAACGGAACCGACGCCTTCTCCGCGTCCGTGAAGAGGCGACCCTTCCGCGCCGTCCGTGTCGCGGTCGACGCGCACCTCGACCGTCCCGTAGACCATCATCGTTTCCTCGGCCCTGCCGTGGAGGAGTCCCGCGACCTGGAGACTCCTTCGGGCCGCTGATCACCCTTTCCGTACAGAACAGATAGGAACCTCTGTGACCGGAAGATCCCCTCGTTCCGCCTGGATGACGGGAATAGTCACCCTCGGCGCCGTCGCCGGACTGCTCGCCACCGCGATCCCCGCGAACGCGGTGGTAGGCGCCGCCGTCACCGACGCCTCGTACGCGTTCACCGCGGACCTGCGCATCGGTGAGGGCGACCGGACACGAGCCTGCACGGGCGCGCTCATCGACGCGCAATGGGTCCTCACGGCCGCCGCGTGCTTCGCCGCCGACCCGGTGGCGGGCGGCACGGTCACCGCGGGCAGGCCCGCCCTGAAGACGGTGGCGACCGTCGGCCGCAACGACCTCGCGGGCACCGGTGGCCATGTCAGCGAGGTCGTCGAGCTGGTGCCGCGCGAGGGCACCGATCTCGTGCTGGCCCGGCTCGGCGCCCCGGCGACCGGCGTCGCACCGGTCCCGGTGGCCGCCACGCCCGTGGCCGAGGGCGAGGTCCTGAAGGCGGCGGGCTTCGGCCGTACGAAGAGCGAGTGGCGCCCCGACAAGCTGCACGCCGCCACCTTCGGCGTGGAGAGCGTCACGAGCGGGACCCTGTCCCTCTCGGGCGCCACCGCCGACGACGCGATCTGCGCGGGCGACACCGGCGGCCCGCTCCTGCGCCGGAAGTCCGACGGCGGCTTCGAGCTGGTCGGCATCAACACCCGGTCCTGGCAGGGTGGTTGCTTCGGATCGTCCGAGACGCGTACGGGCGCTGTGGCGACCCGCACGGACGGCATGAGCTTCGGCTCGGCCCTCACGGCCGGCCAGACCCTGCGGACGGGCGACGTCCTGGTGTCGGCCTCCGCCCGGGTGGCCATGCGCGCCGACGGCAACCTGGTCGTCACGTCCGTCGCGGGCAAGGACCTGTGGTCCACGGGCACGTCCGGCAACGCGGGCGCGACGGCCCACTTCGGCGCGGACGGCGATCTCGTCGTCCGCGACGCCGCGGGCACCACGACTCTGTGGCGGTCCGGTACCAGCGCGACCGGCGGCAGAGCGGCCCTCCTGGACTCCGGCGACTTCGTCATCCGCGACGCGTCCGGTACCGCCGTGTGGTCCAGCAACACCGCCGTCCGCGGCGACCTCGACCACGACGGCCGCAGCGACATGTCGGCCTGGTACGTCTTCCCGCAGGGCACGGACGCCACGTACAGCTTCTCCGGCAAGCCCGACGGCAGCCTCGGCGGCTACAAGAAGACGTACACCTCGGCCGTGGGCCAGTGGGGCAACGAGCACATGAAGCGGGCCACCGGCGACTTCAACGGTGACGGTCGCGCCGACTTCACGGCGATCCAGGGCTACGGCGACAGCAGCGTCAAGCTGTTCATCGCGCTCGGCAAGGAGGACGGCACCTACAGCGAGCCGGCCAAGGCGTGGGAGGTGGTCCCGAACCACGTCACCTTCCACGAGAGCTACATGACCCCGCTGGCCGGCGACTTCAACGGCGACGGCTACGACGACGTGGCGATCTGGAACGTGGACAGGACCACGGGCGTCACCAAGCTGTGGACGCTGACGTCGAACGGCAGCGGTGGCGTCGTACGGCTGATCCCGTCCGAGTGGTCGGGCCCCAAGGGCACTTGGCTGGCCTCCCGCTCCAAGTTCGTGACCGGCGACTTCAACGGCGACGGCCGCGACGAGGTGGGCCTGCTCTACGGCCAGGGCGACAACAGCATCAGGACGTACGTCTTCCCCACCACACCGGCCGGTGTCTTCACCACCCCGGCGACCTGGTGGACCGGCCCGGCGGCCACCACGTACGACTGGAACCGCGCCCACCCGCGCACCGGCGACTTCGACGGCGACCGCCGCGACGACCTGATGTTCTGGTACGACCACACCGACGGCACGGACACGGTCCGGACCCTTCTCTCCACGGGCACCGCCTTCGGTCCCGCGCCGAAGCTCACCCTGAGCGGCAGCCTCGACGTCTCGTCGATGCAGCTGGTGGCCGGCGACTACAACGGCGACGGGCGCGACGACCTCGGCGCCATGTACGGCGACTCGTCCACCGGCATCGTCCGCCTGTGGACCTGGACGGCCGAGCCCGACGCCATGTTCAACGGCGCCCTCCTGGGCTGGGAGTCCGCACCGAACAGCTTCGTGTACGGCCAGACGCACTTCATGCACCCGTACTACGTCTGACTGCAACTCACACGTCCGCAGGCCCGGCTCGCTCCCACGCGGCCGGGCCTGCGGCCGCTCCGGAGCCGCCGGGCCGGATCGACGCCCGGGGCGGCAGGCGCGGCCTACGAGTTGGACCAGGCGCGGGTGGACAGCACCAGCAGATAGCCGTCGGGGTCCCGGAGAGTCACACCCCAGGTGTCCCAGTACGGATTGTGAGCCGGCACTCTCTTCCCGCCGTGCCGCTCGAGCCGCCCCACCAGGGAGTCGGGCACCGGTTCGCCCAGGTAGACGACCAGGAGGTCTTCGGGGGTCGGCCGCGGCTCCACGGGAGCCGCGGGATCGTGAACGAGTTCCAGGTGCCAGCCGGCGTCGGGCCAGCCGACCATGAGCAGTGAGCTCTCTCCCGGGGTGCCGTCCGCCGCATGCCGGTACAGGACGTCGAGGCCGAGGCCCGAGACCCAGAAGTGTTCCGCTGCTCGGAGGTCGCGTGAGGGCCGAGCCATGCGGATGTGAGCTGTGCCGTCAGCCGGCATCGTCGTACCTCCTGATCGGGGCGGGCCCGGCGGGAGCCGGCGGCCGCGTCCGGGGCCATGGACGGCAGCGAGCTTAGAGATCAAGTGACCGGGTGCCATCGGGCGCTGGTCCTAGTCCCGGCCACCGAGAACCCGGCGGCCCAGGACCGCAGTTGGGACACACCCCCTGGGCGACCCCGTTCGCCAATCCCCTTGCGCAATGGTCAAGAATCGTTGACCATTGCTCGCATGTCTACCAGCGACCTTCCCGAGACGTTTCACGTCACCACTGACGAGCAGCTGCGCGCCGTCTCCAATCTCACGCGCCACCGGATCATGGCCGTACTCCGTTTCGAGCCCGCGACGATCACGCAGATCGCCGAGCGCGTGGGCCTGGCGAAGGGGAGTTCCAGCTATCACGTACGGCTCCTTGAGCGGGCCGGCCTGGTGAAGGTCGTCCGGACACGGAAGGTGCGGGGTGTCACCGAGCGGTACTACGCGATGGCCGCCCGGTCGATCGCGCTGCCGGATCCGGGCGAGGGCGGGCCGGATGTGCTGATGCGTCACGCGGTGGCGGACCTGGAGGCGTCCCCGGTGGACGAGCGGCACGTAAGGATGGCACATCTGCGTCTCACCGAGGAGCAGTTCGCGCAGCTGGCGGCGCGGCTGCAGGCCCTGGCGGACGAGTACCGGGAGCTGTCGGACCCGTCGCTGCCGGACGTGTCGCTCGCCTTCGCGCTGTTCCGGCCGGCGCCGCGCGAGCAGGCGGACGGAGGCTCCAGGTGACCGAGGGGACCAGGAAGCTGCCGACCGGGTTCGGACGGCTGTGGGCCGCGCAGACGGTCTCCTCGCTGGGTGACGGGGTGACGCATGCCGCGCTGCCGCTGCTCGCGCTGACGTTGACGCGGGATCCGATGGCGCTCGCCGTCGTCACAGCCATGGGGACGCTGCCGTGGTTACTCTTCGGGGTGCTCGGCGGTGCGCTGGTGGACCGCTGGGACCGGCGGCGCACGATGTGGGTGGCGGACACGGCACGTGCGGTCCTGCTCGGGATACCCGCGGCGGCGGCCGTGCTCGACGTGCTGAGCATCCCACTGCTCGCGGCCGTCGCCTTCCTGCTCGGTCTCGGCGGGCTCTTCTTCGACACGGCCGCCACGGCCTATCTGCCGCAGCTGCTCGACCGCGACCCCGAACTCCTGGAGCGCGCCAACTCCCGCCTGCGCGGCGCCCAGACCGCCATGTCCGGCTTCGCGGGGCCGCCCGCGGGCAGTGCGCTGCTCGCGCTCGGGCGGACGTTCCCGCTGCTCGCCGACGCGGTGTCGTTCATGCTCTCCGCACTGCTCGTACGTACGCTGCCCGCCCTGTCCCGGCCCGTGCCGGAGGTGCGCGAGTCCCTGCTGCGGCAGGCGCGGGCCGGGGCCTCGTACGTCTTCCGGGACCGGGTGCTGCTCGGGCTGGCGCTCCGCCCGGCGGTCGGGAACGTCGCCTTCCTCGCCGTGGAGACCGTCCTCGCCCTCTTCGCGCACGACCGTCTCGGCATCGACACCTACGGCTTCGGCCTGCTCCTCACGGCGGAGGCCACCGGCGGCCTGCTCGGCGCGGGCATCGCCTCCTACCTCGGCCGACGTCTCGGCACCGGCACCGCACTGACCTGCACAGCCACCGTCGAGGGTCTTGCCATCCTGGGCCTGGCCGCTGCTCCGAACCCGTACGCGGCCGGGCTGGCGCTCGCCGTCTGCGGGGCCGGCATGGGCGCCACGATGGTGCTCGGGCCGTCCCTCCGGCAGGCGATCGTCCCGGCGCACCTCATGGGCCGGGTCGCCTCCACCTCCCGCATGCTGGCCATGTGCGCCGCCCCGGTCGGGGCCTTCCTCGGCGGCTGGCTGGCCACCACCTATGACATCCGCACCCCGCTCTACGCCGCCGCGGGCCTCCTCCTGGCGATGACGGCCGTCACGGCATCCATGACCAGCAACCGCCGGGTCGAAGCGGCGCTGCGTGCCGCCACCCCGGCCGGGGATCCGGATCACCCGACGGACAGGACTCCCGCTCAGGAGAGTGCCCCCGCGGGGCGCAACGAGTGACCCAGGGGGACGGTGCGTGAGCAGCCCTGTGCGAGGTGGTCCGCAGGGTGGAGGGCGATTCAGACCAGCGGGGGAGCCGGGTGCGCCCGGCGGCTGATGCGGAGGGACGCACGGACGCCGGAGCATTGGGATGGCCGGCGGAGGGAGACGTGGTGGAGCGCTGGGACCGGATCGGGCGTGCGGCGGCGTACGGGGCGGCGGCGGCCCTCGTGCCGTATCTCGTGATCAAGGTGTCGTGGGTGGTCGGTTCGTTACTGGGGCTGTTGCCGGTCGGGCAGGGGTTCAGCCTGGGCGGGTGGCTGGTGCTCAACACCGTCACGATCGGTATGGCTGCGGCCGGCATCACGCTGGGCCTGGCGCTGGTGCGGCCGTGGGGGATGCGGATCCCCGGCCGGCTCTTGGGATTCTTCGCCTGGATCGGGTCGGGGTTCCTGGTGTCGATCCTGCCGTACGTGGTCGTCAGCGCGTTCGTGACCCCCGACGCGGGCGGTTCGAACGACTCGGGGAGTGACGCGTCGATGCCGGGCTGGGAAGCGGTGCTGCTCCAGTGCAGCTTCGTGGGTACCGGGATCGCACTGGCCGTCGCGCTTCCCGCCTGTCTCTGGCGACGCCGGCCCGACATGCTGCGCCGGCCGGACCCACCCCGCACACGCTCCTCCGCCGGATCGCTGTGGCCTGCGCTGACCGGTGCCGTGACCGGCCTGGCCTGGCTCTACTGGGCGGTGGGCGGTTCCCTGGGCATCGCGCACCGCGATGAGCGGCCGGCCGGCTGGCATGTGCTGGTCGGGGTCAGCGCGTGCTGGGCTCTCGCGGCGTCCACCGCCGTACTGGCCATCGCACGACGCCGGCCGGCCCGGCTGCCGTATCCGCTTCTGCTCGCGTCGGCGTGGCTGGGATCGGGCTCGATGTTCGCCTGGAGCGGCTGGAGGCTACCGGCCACGGTGTACGTGGCGCTGGCGCATCCGAGTGACGTCAGCTACCCGGAGAACGTCGCGGTCGCCGTGGCGCTGCACGCCACGGCCGTACTGGCGGGGGCGGGGATCATGGGAACGCTGCTACGCGGCGACCGCGGGCGGGCGAGCGTGGCCGACGATGAGCAGCGGTCCGCCGAGCGAGTGGGGCGGCGCCCGTGAACCGGCGGGCCGGCGGTCACCACTGAGAACGTCCCTCCGACGCGCCGGGCTCAGCGGCCGTGGCGGTCCTTCACCAGACCGCTACCGGCCATAGGTTGGCGCGTTGGGGACGGGTGTTTCACATCAGGATCACAGACAGCGTTCCTACTGTCGTGCGCATGCCTAGACCCTCTCACGACGAGCCCGACAACGCCCTCGTCTCCAGACTCGTGTCCCGCCGCCGCATGCTGGCCCTGGGCGGCGCGGCCGGCGCCGGCGCCCTCAGCTGGGCGGGCGCCGGAGCGAGCGCCGCCGACCGGAACGCCGCCGGCGCCGGCACTCTCGACTCGGTGAAGGCGGCCGCCGCCGAGACCGGCGCCTGCATGTCGCTGACCACGGAGCAGATCGAGGGCCCCTACTACATCGACTACGAACTCTTCCGGCGGAACGTGGTCGAGGACCGCAGCGGAATCCCGCTCCTCCTCGTCCTCCGTGCGGTGGACAGCGCGACCTGCAGGCCCATCCGCGACTCGGCCGTCGAGATCTGGCACTGCGACGCGTCCGGTGTCTACTCCGGCTACACCGAGATGGGCAACGGCGGTGGTGGCGGTATGCCTCCCGGTCCGCCGCCCTCGGGTACGCCGACGGCGCCTCCGGACGGCACGCAGGGCCCAGGCGGTCCGGGCGGCGGCGGGGGCGGTCACGCGACCCCGACCGACGACCTCACCTGGCTGCGCGGCATCCAGATGACCGACCACCAGGGCTTCGTCACCTTCCGGACCGTCTTCCCCGGCTGGTACGCCGGCCGTGCCGTCCACATCCACACCAAGGTGCACAGCGGCGGCTCGCGGACCTCCGACGGCTACACCGGCGGACGCACCTGTCACACCGGGCAGTTCTACTTCTCCGAGGACTCGGTGAAGGCCACCGTGGACGTCGCCCCCTACTCGGCGAACACCGCCGCACGGACGACCCTCGACGAGGACTCGATCTACCCGGGAACCGGCACACAGGGAGGTCTGCTCAAGCTCGTCCACGACAAGAGGCACATCGAGCGCGGCGTCATCGGCCACATCACGATGGCCGTCGACCCCGGCGCCACGAACGACGGCGCGGGCGCACCCGGCGGCGGTCCCGTCCCCACCGGCTCCCCGTCCCCCTCCGCCTGACACAACGACGTCGGTACCTGAGCTGCCCGGACGGCGTTCGACGTCCGGGCAGCCGTCGTTCCCGCCCACCGTTCCGCCCCTCGGCCCGGGCAGGACCGACAGTGCGGTGTCCGCGATGTTCCGCACCGTCTGCGGGTCCAGGCCACTCTTCGCCGGCGGCGGCTGCCCCCGGGCCCGAACGACGGCCGGTGGTGCGCGTCCGGTTCCCCCGGGGCCGGCCCGGCGGCCGGGGCCTCTCAGGGGCGGGGCCCCAGCACCTCCAGCGTGCCGGTCTCGGTGTCGTAGCTGCGCAGGGTGACGAGCCGGACCGTCAGCGGCGGCGCCGGCAGCAGTTCGGGGATCCGCCGGCCGGCGAACGCGCCTGCCCGCCGGGTACGGCCGAGGGTGACGTGCGGGCTCCAGCGCCCCGGTTCGTGGAACGGGCTGAGGGCCCCGGACGGACTGTCCGAGGCCACCGCCTCCCACACTTGGCGGTGCAGGCGGGCCAGCGTGGAGTCGAGGTCCAGGGCCCAGGCGAGTACCGAGGTGGGCCGCTCGAAGCGGACGACGCCGGTGAACCGCACCGGCAGCGGCAGGGCCGCGGCCACCTCGGCGAGCTCCCAGCGGATCGGGGCGGTCAGTTCCGGGCAGGCGGCCAGGGTGAGGTGCGGCCTGTTGGTCGGCGACCGGTGGCGTGCCTGACTCGGCAGCCCGGCCTCCGCGAGCCGCCGCCAGGCATCCCGGACCGCCAGCTCCGCCGCCTCGTCCAACAGGAGCTCAACCGTACGCACCGCCGCAGCCTACCGGCGCGACCAGGGGGAACCGCGGTTCCGGCTCGGGGGACGCCCGCAGCGGTCGGCCGGGGCGGCCGGGCGGGCCGTTCCGTACCCTGGCGGCATGCGTATGCGCCCCACTCTGAGCTGGACCCCCACCGAGGACCTGCCGCCGGGCACCGTGGACCCGGAGCCGGTCGTCGACGCGCTGGGCGCCGGCGGTGTGCTGGTGCTCAGCGGGGCGGGCATCTCCACGGAGTCGGGCATCCCCGACTACCGGGGCGAAGGGGGGAGCCTGAGCCGGCACACCCCGATGACCTACCAGGACTTCACCGGTTCGGCCCAGGCCCGGCGCCGGTACTGGGCGCGCAGCCACCTCGGCTGGCGTACGTTCGGCCGTGCGCTGCCGAACGCCGGGCACCGGGCCGTGGCCGCGTTCGGGCGGCACGGGCTGCTCTCGGGGGTGATCACGCAGAACGTCGACGGTCTGCACCAGGCCGCCGGCAGCGAGGACGTCGTGGAGCTCCACGGCAGCCTGGGCCGGGTCGTCTGCCTCTCCTGCGGGACCCTCAGCCCGCGCCACGAGCTCGCCCGGCGGCTGGAGGCGGCCAACGCGGGCTTCGCACCGGTGGCCGCAGGCATCAACCCGGACGGTGACGCCGACCTCACCGACGAGCAGGTCGGGGACTTCCGCGTGGTGCCCTGCGCGGCGTGCGGCGGAATCCTCAAACCGGACGTCGTCTTCTTCGGCGAGACGGTCCCGCCGCAGCGCGTCGAGCACTGCCGGCGGCTGGTCCGCGAGGCGGCCTCGCTGCTGGTCCTGGGCTCCTCGCTGACGGTGATGTCCGGGCTCCGCTTCGTCCGCCAGGCGGCCCAGGACGGGAAGCCGGTCCTCATCGTCAACCGGGACCCGACCAGGGGCGACCGGCACGCCCTCACCCGGGTCGCCCTCCCGCTGGGAGCGGCCCTCACCACCGTGGCCGGTCGTCTGGGCGTTCCCCTCGACGGCCTGGGAGCCGACGGCGGCCGGTGACCGGTGGAACCGGCCGGACCGGGCGCCGTACGTGCGCCGCCCCGGACTCGCTAGGAGGCCGGGGGCCGGTCCGCCCGGAGCGGGGGCGGCGGTGCCGTGCTGGCACGCACGACCAGCGCCGGCTCGACGGACGCCGGCTCGGGCGCGGCGTCCGGGTCCGCGATGTGCCGCAGCAGGTGGGCGACCGCCAGCGCGCCCATCTCCGTGAACGGTTGGGCGACCGTGGTCAGCGAGGGTGAGCAGTACTCGGCCAGCGCGATGTCGTCCACGCCGACGACGGAGATGTCCTCGGGCACCCGCCTGCCGAGCTCGTGCAGGGCGCGGATCACGCCGAAGGCCATCTCGTCGCTCGCCACGAACACGGCGGTGGCGTCGGGGATCTTGCCCAGGATCAGCCCGTTGCGGTAACCGGACTCGGGTGTCCAGTCGCCCTCCAGCACGGGTGGCGCGGTCAGGCCCGCGGCCTCCAGGGTGTCGCGCCAGCCGGCGCAGCGGCTCGCGGCGTCGAGCCACTCCTTCGGCCCGGCGACATGCCACACGCCGCGGTGCCCGAGCTCGATCAGGTGCCGGGTCGCCAGCCGGGCCGCGAGGGTCTGGTCGACGGCGACGACCTCCGTCGCCGGGGTCCGCGACCCGTCCACGGTGACGGTCGGCACCGCGCCGGTGAGCTGCTCGATCCGCGGACTGACGTGGACCAGCGGAACGGACAGGATGACCCCCTCGACGCCCTGTTCCGCCAGGCGGGACAGGGCGTCCTCGATCGCGGCCGTGTCCAGCGACGCGGTGGTCGCGGTGCTGACCGTGTAGCCGGCCTTCCGTGCCGCCGTCTCGATGCCGAAGGTCAGGTTGGTGCGCGAGTAGAAGTTGGTCTGGAGGGTCACGACGCCGAGCGTCCGGCTGCGCCCCGAGGACAGCACGCGTGCCGCGTTGTTCTTGCGGTAGCCGAGCTGCTCGACGGCGGCGAGCACCTTGGCGCGGGTCTTCGCCTTGACGTTGGGATGGCCGGCCAGCGTCCGGGACACCGTCTGCGCGGACACGCCGGCGAGCCGGGCCACGTCGGTCATGCCGGGCTGGCGTGCGGTGCCGTCGCCCGCCGCACGTCCCCGTGTGAGTGCCCCACCGGCTTCCGGTGTTTCCGCTGCCATCGTCCGCTTCTCCACAAGAACCGCGGCTTCGGCCGCGTCGTCGCAGGTACCGCTGTCGGGCACAGTCTATGCACACCCACACTATTGGCATCGATAACAACGTCTGCCATAGTTCCCGCCAGCGTGCCTGCCACGGCCGAGAGGGAGAGCAGCGTGTCATCGATAACATCGGGTCCCGCGGAGGGCCGGACGACGGACGGCCGGGCGTGCGGTACGCCGTCCGGGGATCCCTCGTCCGCGCCGGGGCCCGTCCTGACCCATCCGCGGGGGACGCTCCTGCGGGCCGGGCGCCCGCACCGGGTGCTGGCCGGGTCACTCCACTACTTCCGCGTCCACCCCGGCCAGTGGGCGGACCGGCTGGAGCGGGTCGCGGCCATGGGGCTCAACACCGTCGACACCTACGTCCCGTGGAACTTCCACGAGCCGCGGCCGGGGCAGTACCGCTTCACCGGTGGACACGACGTCGAGCGGTTCGTCCGGACGGCCCAGGAGACCGGCCTGGACGTGATCGTGCGGCCGGGCCCGTACATCTGCGCCGAGTGGGACAACGGCGGGCTGCCGGTCTGGCTGACCGGCCGTCCCGGCATGCGGCTGCGCTCCTCCCACCCGCCGTACCTCGCGGAGGTCGCGCGCTGGTTCGACCAGCTGATCCCGCGCCTCGCCGCGTTGCAGGCGGGGCGGGGCGGGCCGGTGGTCGCCGTCCAGATCGAGAACGAGTACGGCAGTTACGGCGACGACCGGGGCTACGTCCGCTGGGTGCGGGACGCCCTCGTGGAACGGGGTGTCACGGAGCTGCTCTACACGGCCGACGGCCCCACCGAGCTGATGCAGGACGGCGGCGGCCTGCCGGGGCACCTGGCGGCCGCGACGTTCGGCTCCCACGCCCGCGAGGCGGCCGAGCTGCTGCGTGCGCGCCGCCGCGACGAGCCGTTCGTGTGCGCCGAGTTCTGGAACGGCTGGTTCGACCACTGGGGCGAGAAGCACCACGTCCGGTCCGTGGAGAGCGCGACCCGGACGCTCGACGACATCCTGGACGCCGACGGCTCGGTCAGCTTCTACATGGCGCACGGCGGCACCAACTTCGGTCTGTGGGCCGGTGCCAACCACGACGGCGGCGCTGTCCAGCCGACGGTGACCAGCTACGACTCCGACGCGCCGATCGCCGAACACGGCGCGACGACCCCGAAGTTCCACGCCTTCCGCGAGCGGCTGCTCGCCGCCACGGGGGCGCCGGCCCGCCCGCTGCCGCCCGAGCCGGCCCTGCTGGCCCCCCGCACGGTCCCCGTGCACGCCGAGGCCGGTCTGCTCGATTCGCTGCGCGCCGCGTCCGAGCCGGTGGCCTCCCCGCATCCGCTGAGCTTCGAGGAGCTGGAGCAGGCGTCCGGTCTCGTCCTCTACCGCGCCGAGCCGCTGCTGCCCGGCGGCCGTCACACCCTCACGGTCTCCGGGCTCCACGACCGGGCCCAGGTCTTCCTGGACGGCGCACCGCTCGGCGTCCTCGACCGCGAGACGGCGTCGCTCGACATCACCGGCCGCGGTGAACGGGCGCTGCTGGAGCTGCTGGTGGAGAACCAGGGGCGCGTGAACTACGGTCCGCTGCTCGGCGGGCACAAGGGCATCCTCGGCGGTGTCTCGGTCGGCCGGCGGCTCGTGCACGGCTGGACCATGCACCGGCTGCCGCTCGACACGTGGACGCCCGAGGACCTGGCGCGCGCCGCGTCGGCCGCCGGACCGGACGGCCGCGCGGGATTCGCCACGGCACGGTTCACGGTCCCCGAGCCCGCCGACGCCTTCGTCGCGTTCCCCGGCTTCGTCAAGGGCTTCGTGTGGGTCAACGGCACCCTGCTCGGCCGCTACTGGGAGGTCGGCCCGCAGCACACGCTCTACGTGCCCGCACCCCTGCTCGTGCCCGGCGAGAACACCCTCACCCTGCTGGAGCTCGAGCGGCTGGGCGACCGGATCGAGCTGCGGAAGGGGCCCGAACTGGGTCCCCCCGAGGAGTACGTCGAGACCTTCTGACCCTCCCCCGCCGTCTCCCGTCCCTCATCCGAATCCGAGGAGGAAGTACCAGGTGGAAAACATGACGTCCCCGTCGTCCCGCCCGCCCGGGCGCAGACGCGGCCCGCGGCCCGGCGCCGTGGCCGCGGCCCTGAGCCTGTGCGTGGGCATGCTGTCGGCCGCGGCCATGCCCGCCGGGGCGGCGCCGCCCCGGGCCCTGCCCGCCCCCGCGTCGGCGGCCACGCCGGTCCAGTTGAGCCGGGGCGGACTGACCGTCACGGTCGCCGAGGAGTTCCCGCAGGTCATCGCCTACCGGCTGGGCACACGCACCCTCGGCGGACAGGCGTCCGTCCTCGACACCTTCACCGTCAACGGCACCCCGCACCGGGCGACGACCACCATGAAGGCGGACGGGAGCAGGGCCACCTACACCTCCACGTTCGCGGACCTCCCGGGCCTCACCATCACCTCGGCCCTCACGGTGACCGAGGACCACACGGTCGTCTTCGCCGTGGAGAAGATCTCCGGGGCGGCCGCATCGACCGTGCGGACCCTCGCGATCCCCGGTCAGTCCCTCGTCTCCGTCGACTCCTCCGCCCCGGGCGCCAACCTCGCGCGGACGAAGATCTCCACGGACTCGACGACGACCGCCGACCACTTCGTTCCGATCACCGCCGGCACCGTCCCGGACAAGGAACCCGTCGGCACCCCGTACGCGTTCGTCGGCAACGCCCAGCTGTCCGCGGGCATCGTCACCAACGCGACGGAGGACTCGCCGCAGAACGACAACACCAACTGGAACACCCGCCTGCAGTCCCGCATCGTCGACACCGGCGACGGCGGGCGCCGGGCGGAGCTGTCCGTCGGCACCTACACCCACCACCCGCAGGGCGCGACCGACTCCCGGGTCGGCACCTACGAGCTGCCCCGGGCGACCGTGGTCCTGGCAGCGGACGCCAACGGCGACGGCACGGTCGACTGGCAGGACGGCGCCATCGCCCACCGGGAGCACATGCGGCGCCCGCTGGGCGCGGACCGGGTGCCCGAGCGGGTGGTGCAGCGGATCCCCTTCAACTTCGCGAGCCAGGCCACCAATCCGTTCCTGAAGACGCTGGACAACACCAAGCGCGTCTCCATGGCCACCGACAACCTCGGGCAGTGGGTGCTGGAGAAGGGCTACGCGAGCGAGGGCCACGACTCGGCGCACCCCGACTACGGCGGAAACGAGAACGTACGCGCGGGCGGCCTGAAGGACCTCAACCGGCTCACCGGGACCGGCGCCGGCTACAACGCGGACTTCGCCGTGCACGTCAACGCCACCGAGGCGTACGCGCAGGCGAAGAACTTCAGCGAGGAGCTGGTCGCCGGGCAGCCGAACGGGTGGGACTGGCTCAACCAGGCCTACCACATCGACCAGCGCAAGGACCTCGGCACCGGCGCCGTCCTGGACCGCTTCGCGCAACTGCGCAAGGAGGCCCCGCAGATCCGGACGGTCTACATCGACGCCTACTACTCCAGCGGCTGGCTGGCCGACGGACTGGCCGCCGGCTTGCGCAGGATGGGCTTCGAGGTCGCCACCGAGTGGTCGTACAAGTTCGAGGGCTCGTCGCTGTGGTCCCACTGGGCGGCCGACAAGAACTACGGCGGCGCCACCAACAAGGGCATCAACTCCGACATCGTCCGGTTCATCGCCAACTCCGACCGTGACGTGTGGAACGTCGACCCGCTGCTCGGCGGCGCCAGCGTCGTCGAGTTCGAGGGATGGACCGGTCACGACGACTGGAACGCCTTCTACCGCAACATCTGGACCGACAACCTGCCCACCAAGTTCCTCCAGCACTACCAGGTGATGGACTGGGACCGCGGCAGGTCGGCGACGCTCTCCGACGGCGTGCGCGTCGAGGCCGTGGACGGCCGGCGCCGGATCTCCATGGGCGACTCGGTCGTGCTCGACGGCGACACCTACCTGCTGCCGTGGGGCGACGCCCGGAAGGGCAACGGCACGTCCTCGCCGGGCGACGCCGACAAGATGTACTTCTTCAGCGCCTCCGGCGGCACCCACACCTTCGACCTGACCGGCCAGTTCGCCGGGAACAGGAACTTCACCCTGTACGCCCTCACCGACCAGGGCCGGGTGGAGAAGGCCCGGGTGAAGGCCACGGGCGGGAAGGTGACGCTGACCGGCGAGAAGGGCTGGCCCTACGTGCTGGTGCCGAACGGCGGCAAGGCGCCCCACCGGGACGCGGACTACGGCGAGTTCACCGGACTGACCGACCCCGGCTTCAACGGCGGCGACCTGGACGCCTGGAACCCGAGCGGCGGCGCCGAGGTCGCCCGGGCCGGCAACGGCGACAACGTCGCCCGCCTCGGCAGCGGCGCCTCCGCCGTCTCCCAGCGGGTCTCCGGCCTGGTCCCGGGCAAGCGGTACACGCTCAGCGCCGACGTCGAGATCGGGCCCGGCGAACGACGCGGCACCACCCTCCGGGTACGCGGCGCCGCCGACGAGGCGGTGAACACCTTCGACATCACCCCGGCACGCAACTGGACGGCGGCCGACGAGAAGCGCGACACCTACTCCCAGCGGGCCGCCGTCGCGTTCACGGCACCGCGTGGCGGCAAGGTCACCGTGGAACTCGGCGCCGGTGCCGGCGGGGCGGCGGTCGTGCTGGACGACGTACGCGTGATGGCGGACACCACCGTGCCGCTCCCCCGCGCCGAGGACGGCACCGTCGTCGCCCATGACGACTTCGAGGGCAACCAGCCCGGCTGGGGTCCGTTCGTGAAGGGCGACGCCGGCGGCGTCACCGACGCCCGCACGAGCATCAGCGACCTGCACGCGCCGTACAGCCAGAAGGCGTGGAAGAACACCTACTCCCCCTACGACAGCGGCACGTTGAAGGGCAAGGCGGTCGACGACGTCCTCGCCGGGCGGCACTCGCTGAAGTCCCACGCGGAGAACACCGGGCTGGTGTACCGCACGACTCCGGCCACGGTGCCGTTCGAGGAGGGCCACAGGTACCGGGTCTCGTTCGCGTACCAGACCAACATCGAGGGCCAGTGGGCCTGGGTCACCGGCGCGGACCGGGTCGCGGACGGGCGGACGTCCTCCCGGGACATCAGCCGCGACGTGCTGGAGCCCGCCCTGGACACGGCGACGTACTCCCGCGAGTTCGTCGCGGGCTGCGGGGACTCCTGGGTCGGGCTGCGCAAGCTCGGCGGTGCCGGCGGCACGGACCTTGTCGTCGACGACTTCACCGTGACCGATCTGGGCGAGGCCGGTGCCGGGGCCGCCTGCGCGAACGTGGGCGTGCCGGCCGGTGCCGAGCTGAGCCCCGGCGTGCCGGGGCAGTTCGTCACCACCTTCACCAACAACGAGTCCACCGACGTCGTGAACGTCGGCATGGCGCTGCGGGGGCTGCCCGAGGGCTGGAAGGCCGAGGTCGACAAGGAGGACGGCAACCTCTTCGAGACCGTGAAGCCGGGCGCCGCCGTGCGCACCACCTGGCTCCTGACCCCGCCCGCCAGCGCGGCCGGCACCACCGCCTCCTGGCAGGCGAGCGCCACCTACGCCCATGCCGGGGCCACCAAGACCGTCACGGCGGACGCCCGGGCCGCGGTGACCACCGAGCCGTTGCTCTCCCCCGGCTCGATGACCGCCACCGCCGACTCGGAGAACGGCTCCTCCGGTGCCGGGGAGGGCCCCGTGTCCAACGTCCTCGACGGCGACCCGGGAACCATCTGGCACACCGACTACAGCAACGCCCCCGCGCCCTACCCGCACTGGGTGACGCTGCGACTCGGCGGCGCGGCGGACGTGGACGGCTTCGGCTACCTGAACCGGCAGAGCGGCGGTCAGAACGGCCGCGTCGGCGGCTACGAGGTCGCCGTGTCGGAGGACGGCGCGCAGTGGAGGACGGTGGCCAAGGGCACGCTGAAGGACGTGCCGCAGATGCAGCGCGTCTCCTTCGACCGGGTCCGGGCCACGCACGTACGGTTCACGGCCCTGGACGCGCTCAACGGGCAGCCGTTCGCCGCGGCCGCGGAGATGCGGGTGTACGGCACGCCGGCGGACCTGCCGACGGGCTATCCCCCGGGTGAGCGGCCCGCCGACCGGAGCTGACCCGGCCCGCCCCCGGCGCGGTCCGCCGGGGGCTTCCGGGCCGGCCCCGGGGCGAGGGCCGGCCCCGGCCGTCTCGCCGCCGGGGCCGGCCAGGGGTCAGAGGCGGTCGCCCGGGACCACCGTGAACGTCGCCGGTCCGGCCGGCAGGTTCACCGTGTACTGGCGGAGATACGTGTCCAGGAACGGTGAGCGGTCCCCGGCGGTGGGCACGTCGTCGGCCGGGTTGTCCAGGGCCAGCCTGAGCTTCGCGCCCTTGACCTGGATGGTCTCGCCCGACGGTGTGTCACGCCACGAACCCGTCCGGATCGAACCGATCTCCACCGCCAGGACGTGCCCCGATGACAGCGTCCAGTCGGTCGCCTTCAGATCGACGGTCAACCGGCCCGAGTCCACCAGGGAGACCTGTTCGTCGAACATGACGGCGGTGCCGTCCGGGGCGACGTCGTACAGCTTGAGCATCACGTTGCCCTCGCCCTTCGCGGTCAGCGACACCTGGGGGGTGCCGGTGACGCGCACGTCCTTCTTCAGCGGCTTCGACCAGACGAAGAAGCTGGAGGTGACCGCGCCGGCCTGCTGACGCTTCGCCAGTTCCTTCGCCACTCCTCGCGGCGGGGCCTGCTCGGTCGCGGGCGCGTTCTCCATGTCCCAGGTGCCGGACGGCTGCGCGGGCGGCTGCGGGGCCGGCCCGCCGGAGGCGGTCAGCGCGGCTCGGGCGGAGGCGCCGCCGTCGTCCACGTAGGAGCCGCCGCCGAGCGGTAGGGTGACCGTCCGCTCCGTCACGGGCCAGGTGCGCTGGGCGCGCCAGGCGCCGGTGGAGTCCTCGACCGCGTAGGCCGGGTAACGGACGGACGGCCGGACGCCCTTGAGGTACTGGTCGTAGAAGGACAAGGTCTCCTCGTACCAGCCCTCGCGGCCCATCGCCAGGCGTCCGTCACCGACGCGGTCGCCTCCGCGCACGTGGTCCCACTGGCCGAGCCAGCCGCGCTCGGGGCCCTTGTGGTTGCGGAGGTACTCCTCCATCTCCTCGGGCTTGGTGTTGTTCTCGATGAAGCCCTGGGTCACGAAGAGCGGGGTGTCGCTCCCTCTGGCCATCCTCGCCAGGTCGCGGGAGGTCCAGTACGGGTCCCGCTGGTCGGATATCCGGTAGCCGGCCGAGTTCTCCGTCAGGCACTCCGGATGGGTCTCCTCGTACCGGGCGTTGGCCTGGTAGCGCGGGTCGTCGTCCGCCATCGGAGGCATGGTGGCGATGGAGTTGTACGCCCCGGCGGTGCCGGTCACGTTCGGGCGGGGCACGCCGTTGGAGTAGATGTACTGGTACATGTCCCACAGCGGTTCCTGGGCGACGACGGCCTTGAGGGCCCGCTGGTCCAGGTTGTTGCCGATGAGGCCCGTGACGGCGTCGTACGACTTGCCGTACATGCCCACGGCGCCGGTGGACCACGGCTGCTCGGCGGCCCAGTCGACCGCGGCCCGGACGTCGGCCTGCTCGCCGGGCCCGCCCCAGTCGAGGCAACCGGTCGAGCCGCCGAAGCCGCGCAGGTCCACCATGACGAAGGCGTATCCCCGGGCGAACAGGTCGGTGCCCTCGATGAAGTCCTGGAAGCGGGACGAGGGGCCGGTGCGGGACCAGCCCTCCGGGCCGGTCTGCCCGGAGTGCGAGAAGTAGGGGCCGACGGACAGGATGACCGGCACCTTCGCGTTCTTCCGCCCGGCCGTCCGCTCGGGCAGCAGGACGTCGGCGTGCAGCTGGGTGCCGGATCCGTCCGAGGACGGGAAGTAGTGCTGGGTCCAGACCGAGCCCTCGGGGACGCGGTCGTTCTCCTGGTGGGTGACGGGGTCGGTCGCGGTGGCCACCGATCCCGTCAGGGACCGTGGTGCGGTGGCCGGTCGGGCCTCCGTGCCGTGCGCCGCGACGGCGGGGCCGGCCAGTCCGGCGGTCAGCGCCAGGGCGGCGGCAAGGGCCGAGGCGGTCCGGGTGGCCGCGCTACGGGCTCTCACATGCTCCTCCTTGAACGGTGGGTGCAGGTGGTGCGGGTGGTGCAGGTTTAGCAGCGATACCGGTCGCACGTCGATGGGGCGTGCGATTTCCCCGCGGGCGCGCCGGGTGACGGCCCCTCACCTCTCGCGGTGGGGTGCGCGTTCGGGACCGGCTCACGCCGCCCGCCTCGTCAAGGCGCCTGCGACCGGCGCCGGTAGCCCGACGGGGTGTCAGTGCGCCCCCCCTCTGCGCCGGTTGCCGGAAATTCCCGGCGACAGCGACACAACCATTCCTGTACGTGACGGGTCACACCAGGCAGGAGCACCAACCGGGTCCAAGACCGCACAAGGGGGAAAAATGATCTCAACCCGCTCGAAGCTCGCCGCGGCCGCACTGGTGGCGGTGTCGGTCGGCGGCACCACCGCCCTGGCCGCGCCCGCCTCCGCCGCGGCGAGCGTCACCCCGCAGACCGTCTGCGGCAGCGCCTACAAGACCGTCAACTCCGCGCCCATCGGCTCCAGGGGGACCCTCTACCTGACCTACAACGCCTCCAACGGCAACAACTGTGTCGTGACCATCCGCAAGTCGGTGGGCACGGCCGTGGACATGTCGGCGTACCTGTACGTCCCCGACACCGACCAGGGTGACGGGGACTTCGGGGCGTACACCTCGTACGCGGGCCCGGTCTACGCCTACGGCAAGGGCCACTGCGTCGACTGGGGCGGCAGCATCGGCGGCGTGTCCGTGCAGGTGACCGGCTCCAACTGCGCGGCGCTGAAGGAGCACCGGGTCACCACGACCCGCTGACCGGCGTCCGGCCCGCCCCGGCGGGGCGCACGGCGCCCTTGCCGGGGCGGTCCGGGGTCAGAACTCGTCCTCCGGGAAGTCCGGGTCGGCGAGGCCGCTCTCGGCGAACTCCTTGTCGTCCATCCCCGGGCCGCCGAAGAAGCCCTCCATGAGCTCCGGCAGGTTCAGCTCGGTGGCACCGGCCGGGGCGGTGGGCTTGGTGCCGTCGCTCATCCGGAGCGTCAGTCCCAGCTTCTTGACCTTGGCGTTCTCGGCCAGCCCGGCGAGGTCCAGGTCCACCTCGGTGAGCTCACCGTTCTTGAGCGTGAAGTCCGCCGTCACGTCGGTGTCGGGGGCGTCCTTCAGGTCCTTGTCCGTCGGCAGGTCCATGCCCGGAGGCAGGTCCTTCGCCAGCGGCCGGAGCTCGTCGAACAGCTCGGTGATCAGCGTGCGGAACGGCGCCGTGGCGGTGACGTGCTCGGTGCCGTTCTTCCCGTCGGCCGTCTTGAAGTCCACCTCGCGGGCGATGACCCCGCGCAGGGCCTTGACGAGCTTCTGCTGCGTCTTGGCGTCCAGCGTCGGCTCGGGAGCGGGGGCGCCCTGCTCCTCCTCGCCCTCCAGGGCGGCCTCCTGCATCTCCTTGGTGTTGAACTTCACCCACTTGCCCTCGAGGACGTCTCCCATGGCCCCGGCCTCCGGGGGCAGGTCCTCGGCGGCCGGCATGGGGCTGCCCATCATCCTGCCGATGGTGTCGACGTCGGCACGGACGTAGGTGTAGTCGCCGATCACGCGGTACTCCGCGAGGTCGCCGTCCGGGTGGCCGATCTTCATGGCCATGCCGACGATGTCCTTCTCACCCGACTCGGCGAGCGGCTTCTTCGACTGCACGGTGACCGTGATCTTCGCGTCGCTGATCAGCTCGGCGGCCTCGTCCGGGATCGCCTCGTCGGGCGCGGGCTCGGAGGCGGCGTCCAGCGCCTTCAGCGACGCGACGTCGGTGTCCAGGTCGAGCTCGAAGGAGAGGGTCTTCTTGTTGCCGAGCTTCTCGAAGGCCTGATCGAGCTTCTTGCCGGCGGAGAGCTGCTCCACCGTGCCGCAGGCGGCGGAGCCCGCGAGAACGGCACCGACGACGGCGGTGGCGGTCAGGGTCTTGCGTATGGCGCTGATGATGGTCTCCTCGTGAGTCCGATCACGGTGTGATCGATCTGAAGACTCACAACCCGCTCACAAGGTTGCCCTCCGGTCACCGAACAGTCCGTCACACGTACGGAGCAGCGCGCGTGAGTCCCTGTCACCCGTCCGCCCCGCCCCGTCCGCCCCGTTGAGCGGCACGGACGAGGGGGAGTTCGCCGTCCGCGGCCTCCGACGCCGTGGCGCCTGACATGCGCTCGCCGGTGATCGGTCCTAGCGTGACTGACGTCGCTCGGGTGATCGACGGCCGGCCCAGCCGGCGGAAGGCGAGCTGTCATGGCTGAGCGGAGCAAACGGACCGCATTGATCGGCGAACTGTCGGCCGAATTCGCCGGCACGATGATCCTCATCCTCTTCGGCTGCGGCGTGGTGGCCCAGGTCGTCGCGGCCGGCGCACTCACGGACCCGCCGGGCGGCCTCGGTGACCACGACAGCATCGCCTGGGCGTGGGGCCTCGGCGTCACGCTGGGCGTCTACGTGGCGGCACGGCTCAGCGGCGCCCACCTCAACCCGGCGGTGACCCTGGCCCTCGCCGCGTTCCGGGGCTTCCAGTGGAGCAAAGTGCTTCCCTACGTGCTGGCCCAGACGGCCGGCGCGTTCGTGGCCGCCCTCCTGGTCCGCTGGAACTACAGCGAGGCACTGGCCGCGGCCGACCCCGGGCACACAACCAAGACGCAGATCGTCTTCTCCACCCTGCCCGCCAACGGCAATCCGGCGCTGCCGGTCCACGAGTGGGGCGCGTTCCGCGACCAGGTCATCGGCACCGCCATCCTGCTGTTGCTGATCATGGCCCTCACCGACCTGATGAACAATCCGCCGGGTGCGAACCTGGCGCCGTTCATCATCGGTCTGGTCGTGGTCGCGATCGGCATGGCGTGGGGTGCCGACGCGGGGTACGCCATCAACCCGGCCCGCGACTTCGGCCCCCGGCTGGCCAGCTTCATCACGGGGTACGGCGGAGCCTGGCGGGATCAGTACGGGAACTTCTACTTCTGGGTGCCGATCGTCGGCCCGCTGGTCGGCGGCCTGCTGGGCGCGGCTCTGTACAAGGTGTTCGTCGGCCGCTTCCTGCCGACCGCCGAGCCCGAGCCCCCGGGACGCGTCCCGACACCCGCGGACTGACCACACCGGCTGGAGAGGCAGCGAATCATGGCGGACTTCATCGGCGCGGTGGACCAGGGGACCACCAGCACCCGATTCATGATCTTCGATCACGGTGGCAACGAGGTGGCGAAGCACCAGCTGGAGCACGCCCAGATCCTCCCGCGTTCCGGGTGGGTGGAGCACGACCCGGTGGAGATCTGGGAGCGCACCAACTCGGTGATGCAGAACGCGCTGCGCTACGGCGGTCTGTCGGCGACCGACCTGGCGGCGATCGGCATCACCAACCAGCGTGAGACCACTGTGGTCTGGGACCCCCGCAACGGCCGCCCCTACTACAACGCCATCGTCTGGCAGGACACGCGCACCGACACGATCGCGGCGAACCTGGAACGCTCGGGCCGGGGCGACGTCATCCGGCGCAAGGCCGGGCTGCCTCCGGCGACGTACTTCTCCGCCGGCAAGATCCAGTGGATCCTGGAGAACGTCGACGGCGTACGCGAAGCGGCGGAACGGGGCCACGCGCTCTTCGGCAACACCGACGCCTGGGTGCTGTGGAACCTGACGGGCGGGCCCGACGGCGGCATCCACGCCACCGACGTGACCAACGCCAGCCGCACCATGCTGATGAACCTGGAGACGCTCGACTGGGACGAGGAGCTGCTGAGCTTCTTCGACATCCCCCGTGCGATGCTGCCGGCCATCAACGCCTCCTCGCACCCGGAGGCGTACGGGGTGACCCGGACGACCCGGCCGCTGCGTACGGCCCTTCCGATCGGCGGGGTCCTCGGCGACCAGCAGGCGGCCACGGTCGGGCAGGTGTGCTTCCGCCCCGGTGAGGCCAAGAACACCTACGGCACCGGCAACTTCCTGGTGCTCAACACCGGCACGGAACTGGTCCGTTCCCAGCACGGTCTGCTCACCACGGTGGCCTACCGGTTCGGCGACGAGCCCGTCGTGTACGCCCTCGAAGGCTCCATCGCGGTGACCGGGTCCGCCGTGCAGTGGCTGCGCGACCAGATGAAGATCATCAACACCGCCGCCGAGAGCGAGGACCTCGCCCGCACCGTCGACGACAACGGCGGCATGTACTTCGTGCCCGCCTTCTCCGGCCTCTTCGCACCGTACTGGCGTTCCGACGCCCGCGGGGCCATCGTCGGTCTCGCCCGGTACAACGACAACGCCCACCTGGCCCGGGCCACGCTGGAGGCCATCTGCTACCAGAGCCGCGACGTCGTGGAGGCCATGGAGCAGGACTCCGGGGTCCATCTCGACGTGCTCAAGGTGGACGGCGGCGTCACCGCCAACGACCTGTGCATGCAGATCCAGTCCGACGTCCTCGGCGTCCCGGTCAGCCGTCCCGTCGTCGCCGAGACCACCGCGCTGGGCGCCGCCTACGCGGCGGGGCTGGCCACGGGGTTCTGGCGGGACACCGACGAGCTGCGCACGCACTGGCACGAGGACAGGCGCTGGGAACCCGGGTGGACCGACGAGCAGCGTGCGGAGGGCTACGCGGGCTGGAAGAGGGCGGTGGAGCGCACGCTCGACTGGGTGAAGATCCCCTGACGCGCCGGGTCGCCCGGGAGGGGCGCCGGCGCTCGCCCGCCGCGGTCAGCGGCGGGCGAAGGACAGCACGGCGAGGAGGGTGGCCGGCTGCCGGGTGGAGAGGTACACGTAGGGCGCCGGACTGTCCGGGTCCTCGATCTCGATGCGCAGGGCCGTCGGGATGTGACTGCGCAGCAGCATCTTCGCGCGTACGTCGGCCCGCCGGGTGCGCCACAGGAACGCCTCCTCGGGGTCGAGGATCTCCGCCAGCCCGAGCGCGGTCAGCGGGAAGCGGAGCTGTCCGGCCGTCAGGTGCCGGTCCGTCACCACGATGGCGGCGGCACCGTAGGCGTGCAGCCCCAGGGCGGTGAGGGCCGCCACGAGCAGCAGCCCGGTGACGGCGGCGACGGGCCCGAAGGGCAGCAGGAGGACGGCGGCCATCACGCTCAGCAGGGCGGCGAGCCAGGAGGCGGCTCTCGGGACGCCGAGGCGTTCTTCGTACAGACGCATGTGCTCACCTTCTCAGCTCCGCCCCGGCAGGCGGGCGGCGGCCGGGGGTGCCCCGCCCGGCCGTCGCCCGAGCGGGCCTACAGGGTGCGCTCCAGGCGGTCCGCCACGAGCTTGACGAACCGGGCCGGGTCCTGCGGCCGGCCGCCCTCGGCGAGTACGGCGAGGGCGTGGAGGAGTTCGGCGGTCTCGGTGACCTCCGTGCGGTCCGCGCGCTCGGTGTGGGCCCGGTTCAGGGCCTTCACCAGCTCGTGGTCCGGGTTGAGTTCGAGGATGCGCTTGGCGCGGGGCACCTCCTGGCCCATCGCCCGGTACATGTTCTCCAGCGCGGGCGTGAGGTCGTCGGCGTCGGAGACGACGCAGGCCGGGGAGACCGTGAGGCGGGAGGAGAGGCGGACCTCCTTGACGTCCTCGCCCAGGTGCTCCGTCATCCAGCCGAGCAGCCCGGCGTACTCCTCGCTCCGCCGGTCCTTCTCCGCGTCGGCCTCGTCCTCCCGGTCGCCGTCGAGGTCGATCTCGCCCTTGGTCACCGAACGCAGCCGCTTGCCGTCGAACTCCCCCACCGCGTCGGTCCAGACCTCGTCCACCGGGTCGGTGAGCAGCAGGACCTCGACCCCCTTGGCCCGGAAGGCCTCCATGTGCGGGGAGGCCTCCATGGCCTGCCGGGACTCGCCCGTCATGAAGTAGACGGTGTCCTGGCCGTCCTTCATCCGCTCCACGTACTGCTTCAGGGTGACCGGCGTGTCGGCGTCGTGCGTGGTCGCGAACGAGCAGACGGCGAGGAGCGCGTCGCGGTTGTCGGGGTCGGTGATGAGACCCTCCTTGAGGACGGCGCCGAACTCCCGCCACAGCGTGGCGTAGCGGTCCGGGGCGGACGTCATCATGTCCTTGACCGTCGACAGGACCTTCTTGGTCAGGCGGCGCTGGATCATGCGGATGTGCCGGTCCTGCTGGAGGATCTCGCGGGAGACGTTGAGCGAGAGGTCCTGCGCGTCGACGACGCCCTTGACGAAGCGCAGGTAGGGCGGGAGGAGTTCCTCGCAGTCGTCCATGATGAAGACGCGCTTGACGTAGAGCTGCACGCCGCGCCGGTGTCCCTGGGTGAACAGGTCGTGCGGGGCGTGGGACGGGACGAAGAGCAGGGCCTGGTACTCGAAGGTGCCCTCCGCCTGGAGCCGGATCGTCTCCAGCGGCTCCCGCCAGTCGTGGCCGAGGTGCTTGTACAGCTCGTGGTACTCGTCGTCGGACACCTCGTCGCGCGGGCGCGCCCACAGGGCCTTCATCGAGTTGAGGGTCTCGGGCTCGCCGTCGTCCCCGGTCCCGCCGACGAGGCGGATGGGCCAGGTGATGAAGTCCGAGTACCGCTTGACGATCTCCTTCACCTTCCAGGGGGAGGTGTAGTCGTGGAGCTGGTTCTCGGTGTCCGCCGGCTTGAGGTGGAGGGTGACGGACGTGCCCTGCGGTGCGTCGTCGACCGTTTCCAGGGTGTACGTGCCCTCGCCGCGCGAGGACCAGCGCGTGCCCTGGGACTCGCCGGCGCGCCGGGTCACCAGGGTGACCTCGTCGGCCACCATGAAACCCGAGTAGAAACCGACGCCGAACTGCCCGATGAGCCCGTCGCCCCCGTCGCCGTCCTCGGCCTCGCGCAGTTCCTTGAGGAACGCGGCCGTGCCCGAGTTGGCGATGGTGCCGATGAGCCGTGTGACCTCGTCGTAGGACATTCCGATGCCGTTGTCCCGCACGGTGAGGGTGCGGGCCCCGCTGTCGATGTCGAGGTCGATGTGCAGGTCGGTCACATCGACGTCGAGCGTGTCGTCCCGCAGGGCGGCCAGGCGCAGCTTGTCCAGCGCGTCGGAGGCGTTGGAGACGAGCTCGCGCAGGAAGACGTCCTTGTTCGAGTAGACCGAGTGGATCATCAGCTGAAGGAGCTGACGCGCCTCTACCTGGAACTCAAACGTTTCGGTCGGCATGGTTGGTGGCTACCTCACTGATCCGCAGTCTGCACTGGCGGAGGCCACTTTAGAACAGCCGGGGCGCTCCCCGGGTGCCGTCAGGCGTCGTCTAGGACGGCGGCCTCCTCCAGCCATTCGGTGAGGGCCTCGGGCGGGTTGAGCCGCAGCGTCCTCTCGTCGTTGCCCGTGTCCGGCGGGACGACCTCGACGGCGACGACGACACCGTGGCGGGCGGTGCCCGTGCCGAAGAGTCCCTCCGCGTCCAGGCGTGCCACGGCCGTCTCCATCGCCCGCAGCCGCAGGTCGAACTCCGCCTCGTCCTCGCCGTCGGGCAGGTCGGCGAGCTCGCCGCGGGCCGCGAAGAGGTCGCGCACCGGCTCGAGGTGCCGTTCGCCCCAGCAGCAGAACGGGGAGTCGGCGTAGGACCACTTGAGGTCGAGGGGCGGGCAGTCGTGACGGGCCGCCTGTTCGGCGAGGGCCTGCTCGGACCAGGCGGACAGCGCCGGTCCGTACGCCTCGCCGGGGGTGACCAGGGTGCAGTAGTAGAACCGGTGGCCGGGGTTCTCCCGGAACAGGTCGGTGAAGGCGGCGCGGGCCGCGCGGTGCACGGCGTCGGTCAGGTCGTACTCGGTCGGGATCACGGGGTCGGCTCCGGGTGCGGGGGCTGGGCGGCAGGGGCACGGCGACGGGCACCGGAGCGCCCGCTGCAAGAAGTTCAGTCAACAACGTTGACGCGGTGTCGGGGCCGCGGGCACATTACTTAACGGTAGAACCGATCGGTAACTCGCGTTCGGTACTCCGCGGTCGTCGGCGTGCGCGTCCCGCTCGCGGCACGGCCGTCGCCCGTCCTTCGCTCGAGCCGCCGCACTCTCACCGATCAGCACGCCTGCGCGGGCGCGACCGCGCCCGCTCACCCGTGCCCCCCTCCCGAGAAGAGAGAGCACATGCCGAAGCATGCCGTGCGCCGTGTCATGACCGCGACAGTAGCCGCGGTCGGCACGCTGGCCCTCAGCGTCACCGCCGCCGCCGCCGACACCGCGCCGTCCCTCGACTACGTCGCCCTCGGCGACAGCTACAGCGCCGGCTCCGGCGTGCTGCCCGTGGACCCGACGAACCTGCTGTGCCTGCGCTCCACGGCGAACTACCCGCACGTCATCGCCTCCCGGACGGGCGCCCGGCTCGACGACGTCACCTGCGGCGCCGCCGAGACGAAGCACTTCACGCAGTCCCAGTACCCGGGGGTCGCCCCTCAGGTGGACGCGCTCGGCGCGGACACGGACCTGGTGACGCTGACCATCGGCGGCAACGACAACGGCACGTTCATCAACGCGGTGACGGCGTGCGGCACCGCGGGCCTGCTCAGCGGCGGCAAGGGCAGCCCCTGCAAGGACAAGCACGGCACGTCCTTCGACGACCAGATCGAGGCGAACACCTATCCCGCCCTCAAGGAGGCCCTGCGCAGCGTCCGCGCGAAGGCGCCCAACGCGCGTGTGGCGGCCCTGGGTTACCCGTGGATCGTGCCGGCCACCGCCGACCCGTCCTGCTTCCTGAAGCTGCCGATCGCCTCCGGTGACGTGCCCTACCTGCGGAGCATCCAGACGCACCTCAACGCGGTCGTCGAGCGGGCCGCCGAGGAGACCGGTGTGACCTACGTGGACTTCGCCCGGGCCTCCGAGGGGCACGACGCCTGCAAGGCCCCCGGCACCCGGTGGATCGAACCGCTCCTGTTCGGTCAGAACCTGGTCCCCGTCCACCCCAACGCGCTGGGCGAGCGCCGCATGGCCGAGCACACCATGGGCGTCCTCGGTCTGGGCTGACCCGGCGGCCGGGGCCGTACCCGCCACGGTGTCAGCCGGCCTTGCGGAACAGCTCCGACATCCGGTCGCCCGCGCCGGCGGTCAGCACCCCGGCCGACTCCGGCGCCAGCAGGCCGACCCGCGCGGCCAGTTCCCTGCCGTGGACGTCGACGGCGGCCTCGACGAGTTCCGCCAGCGCCTCCAGCGCCGCCCGGGCCCGTGCCCGGGACACGGCCGCGCAGGCGACGGCGACCGGCGCGGCCGGCCACCACCAGCAGGCGACCAGGGCGTAGCCGACCGCCCAGGCCGCGAGCCGTCCCGCGGCGCCGAAGGAGTCGCGGGACGACTGGATCTGCCGAACGGCGGGTTCGGGGAGGATCAGCCACAGCCGGGGCCACAACGCCGCGAGGTCGACGCCGTAGGCGTCCTCGACGCGGTCCGCCACCGCCTGCATCCGGTCGCCGTACCAGCAGGGCCGCACCGGCGGGCGCGGCGCGACGCGGTCGCGGGCCTCGGTGAGGTCCTGGATACGTGCCCACTCGGCCGCCGGGACCGTCAGCGCACCGTCCGCTCCCCCGCCCGCCGGGACGGTCCGGGCCACCGCCTCCTCGAGCCTGGCGTCCCTCAGGGTCCACCGGCGCCGTCGTCGTGCGGTCAGGGCGCGGGAGAGCCGGTCGCGGCCGGACCGCAGCCAGTACCGCTCGATCGCGCCGCCGAGGAACTGCGCCGCGAGCGCCGCCGCGGCGGCGGTGAGCAGGACCAGGGCCACCAGCAGCGCGGCCGTGCCGGTCCGGTCGAGCGCGGGACGGGCGGCGAGGTCGTCCAGCGTGCCGCGCAGCCGGTCGACGTCGTGCCAGTGACGGTGCCCGAGGCGGCTGCCGACGGCCACGACGGCGAGGAAGAGGGCGCCGGGCAGCACCAGCAGGTTGAGCCAGCGCTCGGTGAGCTTGCCGCCCAGGGTGGCGAGGAGTGGGTTCATGGAAGCGGCGGACCGGGCGCGGTCACCGGTCGGGGCGCAGGCGCGCCTTGGTCATGCGCACATCGTGGACGGCGCAGTGCGGGGCGGGCAGCAGGTCGCGGGCCCGCTCCGTACGGCTGCAGCGCGCGGGACCGGGGCACACGGCCACCTTGACGTGCGTGGTCACGCCGGGCACCTCGACCCCCCGGGAGGCGACGAGCAGTCCGCCCGCGTACCCGGCCCGGCGCAGGGCGTGGTCGAGGGCGTCGAAGCAGACCGCGAGCTCCTCGGGGCCCGCGCCCGCGCGCAGCAGGTCCCGCGCACGCTCGGCCGCCTCCCCCACGCCGGGCTGCTGCATCTCCTCCCGGGAGCCGAGCAGGGCGCACAACGCCGCCTGCCGTCGCACGAGTTCGGGGGCGCCGGGCGATACGGTCATGGTCCAAGTGTGCCTTACGAAGGGCACAGTGGAGAGTGAGTCGCCAAGCCGCCGGAGCCGACAGCGCAGGGGGACGACAGGGTGAGGGACGACCGGGACCGGCACTTACGGGCCGTCCGCGCCCGCTTGGCGCGAGCGGGCACCGCGGAGACGGGGGTGGATCCGGGCGTGGTGTTCGGCCCCGACGCGGACGCCGAACTGCGGGCCCTGCTGCGGGCCGTGGACCCGAGGACCGATCTGGAGGCCCGGCACGTGGCCGGATGGCTGTGCATCGCCCGCGCGTCGGCCACCGCCGGTGCCGGGGGAAGCGTCCACGGCGCCATGGCCGGAACGCTGCTCTTCCCCGTGTGGGCGGCCGATCCCCGGCTCGTGCCACCGCAGTTGGCAGCCGGTTTCGCCGCCACCGCCCCCGCGGATCGCCCCGACCCGGCGGACGCCGACGGGGCCGCCGAGTGGTCCGCGCAGTGCGCCGCGGCCCTGATCGCGGCCGATGGCCGGCAGCACCGGCCGCCGCGTGACGCAACGGAGGCCGACCGGCGTCTGTACGCCCTGGCCGAGCGGGTGAGCGCCTCGGTGCAGAGCCGTGACGTGCTGCTCGCGACGGCCGTCGCCACGGGCAGCCTCGCCGTCCTCGCGACTCCGGAGGACGACCCCGCGTACGGCGCCCGGATCGCCGATCTGACCCACGCGCTGTCCCTCGGCGAACGGGACGGCGCGCCGGGCGCCGGCCCGGACGCGGAAGCCGCGCTCCGGCTCGCCCACCGCACCGTCAAGGCGCTCCCCGGCCACTCCCCCGACCGGCTTCCGGCGCTCAGCAACCTGGGCATCCAGCTGCTGGACCGCTACCAGCGGGCGCACGACCCGGAGGACCTGTACGAAGCGGTCGGCATCGCACGGGACGTGCTGGCCCAACTCCCCGCCGGAAGTCCGCATCCGGCGCACTGCCTGAGCACCCTGGGCGCGACGCTGCTGGCGCTGCGGCACCGGGAGGGCGGCACCCCTGAGGAGTGCGACGAGGTGGTGGACCTGTTCCGCCGGGCCGCCCCCGGCGACCCGAAGGGTCCGGCCGCGGCCGGCCTCAACCTGGGCCTCGCCCTCGTCCTGCGGTACCAGCGGGCCGGCCGGCCGCACGATCTGCACGAGGCGGTCGCGGTGTTCACCGAGGCCCTCGGCGCGGGGGGGGGGGGCGGGGCGGGCCCCCCGGCCCCCCCCCCCCCGGGGCCCGCCGGGGGGCCCCCGGGCCGCCGGAGCCGCCCAACCCCCCCC
>NZ_JBHXFL010000017.1:0-130716 GCF_042724095.1 Streptomyces sp. NPDC127100 | reverse complement strand
GGCGTTGACTTTTGGCACGCTGTTGAGTTCTCAAGGAACGGACGCTTCCTTTGTACTCACCCTCTCGGGCTTTCCTCCGGGCGCTTCCCTTCGGTCTTGCGTTTCCGACTCTATCAGATCCTTTTCCGATCCGATTTCCTCGGTGCTTTCCAGGTTCCCGCTTTCGCGTTTCCCTTTCCGGCGGTTCCGACTTTATCAGATGTTCCGGGCCGGTCTGACCGGCCGTTCATTTCCGATTAATCGGGGGATGGCTTCTCCGAATTCGATGATCCGGGAGGAAGCGAGTAGATGTTCACCGTCGCCCTCTGGGGTAACCCCATCTACAGGCAACTGTTCAAATCTACCTCCCCGCCAGCTCCGTGTCAACGGCTCTTGCGGGAACGAAGAGGACACTAGCAGCTCCTCAGGGGCTGATGCACATCAGGCGGCCGTCGGCACGGTGGCGCTGCGTTCGGCCGCCTCGACGTCGCCCGTGTCGCCGGCGCGCACGGCACGGCCGCCGAGCACGTACACGTAGGCCAGGAACGCCACTTCGGCCGCGATTCCTATGGTGATGCGTGCCCAGGTGGGCAGGCCGGACGGGGTGACGAAGCCTTCGATCGCGCCGGAGACGAACAGCACCAGGGCGAGGCCGATCGCCATTCCGATGGCGGCCCGGCCCTCTTCGGCGAGGGCGGTGCGCCGGGTGCGGGGGCCGGGGTCGACGAGGGTCCAGCCGAGCCGCATCCCGGTGCCGGCCGCCACGAACACGGCCGTCAGCTCGAGCAGGCCGTGGGGCAGGACCAGGCCTAGGAAGGTGTCGAGGCGGCCGGCCGACGACATGAGGCCGAACCCGACGCCGAGGTTGAGCATGTTCTGGAACAGGATCCAGATGACCGGCAGCCCCAGGAAGACGCCCAGGATCAGGCAGAGCGCGGCGGCCCAGGCGTTGTTCGTCCAGACCTGCGCGGCGAAGGACGCCGCCGGGTGGCTGGAGTAGTACGTCTCGTACTGGCCGCCGGGGCGGGTGAGCTCGCGCAGTTCGCTCGGGGCCGCGATGGTGGACTGCACCTCCGGGTGGGAGCCGATCCACCAGCCGAGGAGTGCCGCGACGGCGGTCGACAGGAGTGCGGTGGGGACCCACCAGTGGCGTGCCCGGTAGACGGCGGCCGGGAACTGCTGCGTGAGGAAGCGGGCGACGTCCCGCCAGGAGGCCCGGCGGGTGCCCGTGACGGCACTGCGCGCGCGTGCCACCAGTTGGCTGAGCCGTCCGGTCAGCTGCGGGTCGGGGGCACTCGACTGGATGAGGGACAGATGGGTGGCCGTGCGCTGGTAGAGGGCGACGAGTTCGTCGGTCTCGGCACCGGTGAGCCGGCGCCGGCGCCGCAGCAGGGTGTCGAGGCGGTCCCACTCCGCCCGGTGGGCGGAGACGAAGACGTCGAGGTCCATCGGGGTGCCTGCTCCTCGGCTATCGTCGGCGGCTCGTCGTGGATCAGCTTGTCGTACCGCGGCGCGGTGCGTCCTCAGCTTGGCAGACTGGCGGGGACGGGGGCAGCCAGGGGAAGGGCGTCAGGCGTGAGTGAGCTGGTGACGGGCGAGGCCGTGGCGCTGGAGCTGCGTCCCGCGAAGCTGCCCAGCAGGGCGCTGGCCGTCCTGCTCGATCTGGCGGTGGCCGTGGCCGCCTACGTGGTGGGGACCGTCGCTCTGGTGGCGTCCACCTCGTCGTTGGACGCGGCGGCCCAGACGGCGCTGTCCCTTGCCGTCTTCGTCCTGGTGCTGGTGGGTGCGCCGATCGCGGTGGAGACGCTCAGTCACGGCCGGTCGCTGGGGAAGTTGGCGTGCGGGCTGCGGGTGGTGCGGGACGACGGGGGGCCGATCCGGTTCCGGCACGCGCTGGTGCGGGGCCTGATCGGGGTCGTGGAGATCCTGCTGACGCTCGGTGTGGTGGCCTGCATCGCTTCCTTGGTGTCGGCGCGGGGGCGCCGCCTCGGGGACGTCTTCGCGGGGACGCTCGTCGTGCGGGAACGGGTGCCGGTCGCGCCCGCCGGTTTTCTGCCTCCGCCTCCGCCGTGGCTGGCGGGGCGGTTCTCGGAGCTCGACCTGTCCGCGGTGCCGGACGGTCTGTGGCTCGCCGTGCGTCAGTACCTGGCACGGATGGGGCAACTCGATCCCCAGGTCGCCCGGACCATGGCGGAACGGCTCGCCTCCGACGTCGCGACCCGTACGGGGGCTCCGGCGCCGCACGGTGTCCCGCCGGCGGCGTATCTGGCGGCGGTGTTGCAGGAACGGCAGGCCCGGGAGGCCCGGCGGGCCTTCGGCGGCGGTGCGCCCGGGGGCGGGACACCTACCGCGATGCCGGCCGCGCCTCAGCCGTCGGTGGCGTATCCGTCACCGGTGTCGCCGGTGACTCCGCCGGTCGTGCCTCCGGCGGGGGCGGCGCACGGTTCCCGGCCGCCGGTGGTACCGGAGGACGCGCCGCGGGGTGAGCGGCCCGCCACCGGGTTCGTGCCGCCGGAGTAGCGGTCGCCGCCGTCCCGTCCCGCCCGCCGTGTCACGGGGTCACGTGTCCGCTCCCGGTTCCTGCGAGGGGAAGACGGACGGCGGTGACTCCAGGTCCTCCAGCTCGATGCCGGGGGCCGCGAGCACCACGTCGCCGGCGATGTGCACGGCGTGCTGTTCACCTGTGTCCAGGGCTGTGACCTGGTATTCGTCCACGGTGAGTGACCCGCTGTCAGTGGCGTGTGCTTCTCTGTTCACCAAGGCCCAGGACTGGTCCAGGGTGCGGGGGGCGAGGACCGGGTCCGTGAGGGCGACGAGCCGCAGGCGGGTGGCCGGTGCGAAGGGGGTGAGGCGCAGGAGTCGGGCGGTGGCGACGAGGAAGGCGGGGGACGTACCGGTGAAGGCGTGGGCGCGCGCATTGCCTTCGGTGGCGTGTACCCCGGTGGGGTCGGTCCGGACCCAGGTGACGCCGTCGATGGCCGCGCCGCGGACCTGCCAGTCGGCGGCGTGGAGTTCGAGACGGATGGGGCGGCCGAGTTCGTCGAGGGCGAGGTCGACGGAGCCGAGGTGGTCTCCGGTGGGCGTGGTCCGCCGGGAGACGTAGCGCCAGCCGGAGGGGCCGGGGGCGCACTGGAAGTGTTCTTCCGCGAGGGGGGTGTGATCGTGCGGATCGTGGAGCGAATAACGGCCGCGGGGCATGGGTGTCCTGGGTGGTGACGGGCTCGTCCGGCCGCTGATGCGGACGCGGCGCTCATGGGGCAGGCCCCCGGCACGGGGGTGCGGGGGCCTGCCTCGGAGGAGCCGGTGACTCAGTAGCGGTAGTGGTCCGCCTTGTAGGGGCCCTCGACCTTGACGCCGATGTAGTCGGCCTGCTCCGGGCGGAGCGTGGTCAGCTTGACGCCGAGGGAGTCGAGGTGGAGGCGGGCGACCTTCTCGTCGAGGTGCTTGGGCAGCACGTAGACGTCGGTCGGGTACTCGTCGGGCTTGGTGAACAGCTCGATCTGGGCCAGGGTCTGGTCCGCGAACGAGTTGGACATCACGAACGACGGGTGGCCGGTGGCGTTGCCCAGGTTCAGCAGGCGGCCCTCGGAGAGGACGATGAGGACCTTGCCGTCGGGGAAGGTCCAGGTGTGGACCTGCGGCTTGACCTCGTCCTTGACGATGCCGGGGATCCGGGCGAGGCCGGCCATGTCGATCTCGTTGTCGAAGTGGCCGATGTTGCCGACGATGGCCTGGTGCTTCATCTTGGCCATGTCCGAGGCCATGATGATGTCCTTGTTGCCGGTCGTGGTGACGAAGATGTCGGCCTTGTCGACGACCTCGTCCAGCGTCGTGACCTGGTAGCCGTCCATCGCCGCCTGCAGGGCGCAGATCGGGTCGATCTCGGTGACGATCACGCGGGCGCCCTGGCCGCGCAGGGACTCCGCGCAGCCCTTGCCGACGTCGCCGTAGCCGCAGACGACGGCGGTCTTGCCGCCGATCAGGACGTCCGTGGCCCGGTTGATGCCGTCGATCAGGGAGTGGCGGCAGCCGTACTTGTTGTCGAACTTCGACTTGGTCACGGCGTCGTTGACGTTGATCGCCGGGAACAGCAGGGTGCCGTCGCGGTGCATCTCGTACAGGCGGTGGACGCCGGTGGTGGTCTCCTCGGTCACGCCGCGGATCTCGGACGCCAGCTGGGTCCACTTCTGCGGGCTCTCGGCGACCGTGCGGGTGAGGAGTTCGAGGATGACGCGGTGCTCGTCGGACTCGGCGGTGTCGGGCGAGGGGACCTTGCCGTCCTTCTCGTACTCGACGCCCTTGTGGACGAGGAGGGTGGCGTCACCGCCGTCGTCCAGGATCATGTTCGGGCCGCCGGTGGGGGTGTTCGGCCAGGTCAGCGCCTGCTCCGTGCACCACCAGTACTCCTCGAGGGTCTCGCCCTTCCAGGCGAAGACGGGGACGCCCTGCGGGTCGTCGGGCGTGCCGTTCGGGCCGACGGCGATGGCGGCGGCCGCGTGGTCCTGGGTGGAGAAGATGTTGCAGGAGGCCCAGCGGACCTCGGCGCCGAGGGCGACGAGGGTCTCGATGAGCACGGCGGTCTGCACGGTCATGTGCAGGGAGCCGGTGACGCGGGCGCCGGCGAGGGGCTGGGCGTCGGCGTACTCCTTGCGGATCGCCATCAGGCCCGGCATCTCGTGCTCGGCGAGGGTGATCTCCTTGCGGCCGAACGCGGCCAGGGAGAGGTCGGCGACCTTGAAGTCCTGTCGGTTGTCGACAGTCGTCATTACGGACTGCTCCTCGGGTTGGGATCGAGGTGATTACGGCTGACCTGCGCGGCGGCGGACACAGGGGTGCCCCGAAGAGGACACAGGCATGCCCGCGTACGCGCAGCGCAGTCCGTCGGAGGCCCTCTCTCCCTCGGCCGGTCCGTCCTGGGACCGCCCGACCGCCATCAGCAGCGACGTCTGGCTCCGTCCCAAGCTACACCGCTGGACCCCGCGTCCCCAGTCCGCCTCCGCAGACTTCCGGCCGTTCCGCGGGTGGGCGGAGCGCGACCGGGGCCCGCCGAGAGTTCGGCGGGCCCCGGTCGAATGGAGCAAGGCGGTGTCAGTGGTGGCCGGTGGCCGGGCCGCCGGGGGTGGCTTCGCGGTCGGAGCCCTTGGCGGCCTCGGACTCGCTGTAGATGTCCGGTTCGAGGTAGATGACGCGGGCGATCGGGACGGCCTCGCGGATGCGGGCCTCGGCGGCGTCGATGGCGGCGGCGACCTCGGCGGCCGTCTCGTCGTGCCGCACGGCGATCTTGGCGGCGACGAGGAGTTCCTCGGGCCCGAGGTGGAGGGTGCGCATGTGGATGATGCGGGTGACGGTGTCGCCGTCGACGGTCGCGGTCTCGATCTTGCGGAGGTTCTCGGCGCCCGCGGACTCGCCGAGCAGCAGGGACTTCGTCTCGGCGGCCAGGACGAGCGCGATCAGGATGAGCAGGACGCCGATGCACAGGGTGCCGATGCCGTCCCAGACGCCGTCGCCGGTGAGCAGGGCGAGGCCGACGCCGCCGAGGGCGAGGACCAGGCCGATGAGCGCGCCGAAGTCCTCGAGCAGGACGACCGGCAGCTCGGGAGCCTTGGCGCGGCGGACGAACTCCGTCCAGGACTGCTTGCCCCGCAGGGTGTTCGACTCCTTGATGGCGGTGCGGAAGGAGAAGCCCTCGGCGATGATCGCGAAGACGAGGACGCCCACCGGCCAGTACCAGTGCTCGAGTTCGTGCGGGTGCTTGATCTTCTCGTAGCCCTCGTAGAGGGCGAACATGCCGCCGACCGAGAAGAGCACGATGGAGACGAGGAAGGCGTAGATGAAGCGCTCGCGGCCGTAGCCGAAGGGGTGTTGCGGGGTGGCCTCGCGCTGCGCCTTCTTGCCGCCGACCAGGAGCAGTGCCTGGTTGCCGGAGTCCGCGAGCGAGTGCACGGCCTCGGCGAGCATCGACGACGAGCCGCTGAAGAGGAACGCCACGAATTTCGATACAGCGATCGCGAGGTTGGCGCCGAGTGCCGCCACGATCGCTTTGGTGCCGCCTGACGCGCTCATGTGTCGCGTTGTCCCTTCGCCTTCGCCTGCGTGTGTGCGCCGCCGGGTTGCCCGCCGGTGATCGGCTTTGCCCGTCCTTTGCGGTGGGTCATTGTTGCAGCCCGGCGGGGCACCGGTGCGCCCGACCGGGTTGCCGCTTTCCCGTCAGACACGCACGGTGGCGCGGAAGAGCGTGCCGCCACCGGACACTTCGGCCTTTTCGCCCGCCGGGACGAAGACGGACCGGCCGGGGGTCAGGTCGTGCTCGCCCGCCCGCACGGAGCCCGCCGTGCACAGCAGGATCTGCGGCGCGGGGAGGGTGAGGTCGTGGGGGGCGGTGCCCTCGGGGAGGACGTAGCGGGAGAGGCGGAACTCGTCGGTCGGGGTGTCGTAGACCTCTTCGCCGTCGGGGGACGCCTCCGGGCGGAGGATGCCGGGGTCGCCGGGCTCGAAGCGGACGATGCGCAGGAGTTCGGGGACGTCGACGTGCTTGGGGGTCAGGCCGCAGCGCAGGACGTTGTCGGAGTTGGCCATGATCTCGACGCCGAGGCCGTTCAGGTAGGCGTGCGGGATGCCGGCGCCCAGGTACAGGGCCTCGCCGGGCTGGAGCCGGACGTGGTTGAGGAGCAGGGCGGCGAGGACGCCGGGGTCGCCCGGGTAGTGGTGGGCGATGCCGGCGTACGGGGCGTAGGGGCCGCCGAGGCGTTCGCAGGCGGCCGCGGTCTCGGCGACCGTGCGGGACATCTCCTCGGGGTCGGCCGTGAGGATCGCGGTGAGGACCTCGCGCAGGGCGGCGTCCTCGGGGTGGGCGCGGAGCAGGTCGACGTAGGGCTTGAGGGAGGCGACGCCGAGCCCGTCGAGGAGGTCGGCGGTCCCGGTGGGGGCGCGGAAGCCGCACAGGCCGTCGAACTCGGTGAGGGCGCAGACCAGTTCGGGCTTGTGGTTGGCGTCCTTGTAGTTGCGGTGCGGGGCGTCCAGGGGGACGCCGCGGCGCTCCTCGTCCGCGTAGCCCTCCTGGGCCTGGGCCAGGTCGGGGTGGACCTGGAGGGAGAGCGGGGCGCCCGCGGCGAGGAGCTTGAGGAGGAACGGCAGCCGCGGGCCGAACCTGGCGACGGAGGCGGCGCCGAGTTCCTTCTCGGGGTCGGCGGCGACGACCTGTGCGAGGGTGCCCCGGCCGGTGCGGGAGGGGGCGCCGGGGTGGGCGCCCATCCACATCTCCGCCTGCGGTTCGCCGGTCGGCTCGGTGCCGAGCAGGGTCGGGATCGCGGTGGTGGAACCCCATGCGTAGGGGCGGACGGTGTTGTCGAGGCGGTCCATGGGCTCTCTCTGCCGGTGCGTGCGCGGTGCTGGTAGCTCGTGCTGGTGCGTGTGCTGTGCGTACGAGATCAGGCGCCGGAAGCGAGCGCCAGGTAAACGGCGGCGAAATCCGTGATGGCGATCAGCTCGGCGAGGGTCTCCAGTTCGCCGCCCGCCTCCGGCTCGAGCTCGCTGATGGGCGTGTCGTGGCCGAGCGCCAGGTCGCGGGCGGCGGGGGCGGCGGTGAGGCCGCCGCCGGGGCGGTCGCGCAGCAGCACCACGCGCGCGTGCAGGGCGGGCGCCTCCTCGACGCGGTCGCGGAAGAAGTCGTCGGGGTCGGCGGCGGCGGCGAGGCGGCCGGCGAGCAGGGCGTTGTGCGCCGCGAGTGCCTCGGGCAGTTCGGCGACGACGGCGGGGGTGCCGGAGAGTTCGGCGAGCGCGGCGGCGAAGCGGCGGCCCGCCGGTCCGGCGGAGGTGCCCTCGGTCCAGACGACGGGGAGGGAGTCGGCCAGCTCGGCCGCCAGTGTCTTGGCGGGGTTGCTGTAGGTCACGACGGCGGGTCCGCAGCGTTCGGCGACCTGGTCGAGGCGGTCGGCGACCTTCCCTACGGCGTCGGGCGGCGCGTCCAGCAGACCGGTGCGGTCCAGCAGCGCGAGCAGCGGGGTGAGCAGAGCCCACAGGACGCCGGGGGCGGCGCCGGCGAGCGGCTCGTCGTGGTCGTAGGGGGCGGTCGCCATGGGGATGAACAGGCCGTGGGAGCCGTTCACCGACTCGCTGAGCGGGGAGCGGTCGGGGGCCACTGCGACGACCGTGCAGCCGCGGCGGTAGGCCTGTTCGGCGAGCAGGGACAGGCCCGGTTCGGCGCCGTCGGGAGTGGCGATCAGCAGCAGGTCCACGGAGCCGGCCCAGCCGGGCAGTTCCCAGCGCAGGGCGCCCGCGGCGGCCGCGACACCGGTGGGGGCGAGGCGGGTGACGGGGCTGCCGGCGCCGGCCAGCGTGCCGAGGAGGTCGGCGGCGTGGGTGGCAGCGGCCCCGGGACCGGCGATGAGGACGGCGCGGGGGCGGCCGTCCGGTTTGAGGTTGCCGACGCCGGCCTCGGCGGCGAGCCGGGCGGCGGTGCGGACGCGGGCACCGGCCTCGGCGGCGCCGCGGAGGAGGCCGCGGCGGTCGGCCTCGGCGAGGCCCTCCGGGGCGTCGAGGAGCGATTCGTCGAGCATGGCGGCAGTCTCCGATCGCCGGGGCGTTCGTTCGGTTGCGCGGGCGCCTTGGCGGCTGTCTATCCGGGGCGGCGGGCCTCGTCGACGAGGAGGACGGGGATGCCGTCGCGGATCGGGTACGCCAGACCGCAGTCCTGGCCGGTGCAGATCAGCTCCGCGTCCTGCTCCTTGAGGGGAGCGTGGCAGGCGGGGCAGGCGAGGATCTCCAGGAGGCCGGCTTCGAGCGGCATGGGGGGTTCCCTTCGGGGGCGGTGGGGCTTGTGTGGATGTGCTGGTCAGGGTACCGCCGGTGGGTGGCCCTGTGCGGGGGGCGGGGTTCGGCCCGGTGAGGGCTCCGGCGGGGTGCGGGGCGGGGGCGACGGGGGGCGGGGTGGGTGAGCGGACCGGCGCGAGCCGGGCGCCTCCCGCACCGCCCACCCGTGTCGCCCTGGGCGTACCTCCCAGGCCGTTCAGGCACTGGGGGAGGCACGACTGCCCGCGGCTCCGACGGGAGGGCGCCGTCAGGCGCGGATGATCTTCAGGGCCTCGTCGCGGATCCTCGTCATCGTCGCCTCGTCGCGGGCCTCCGCGTTCAGGCGCAGCAGGGGCTCCGTGTTGGACGGCCGGACGTTGAACCACCAGTCGGCCGCGGTGACGGTCAGGCCGTCCAGCTCGTCGAGGGTGACGTCGTCGCGGCCCTCGTAGGCGGCGCGGATGGCGGCGAGGCGGTCCGCCTGGTCGGCGACGGTGGAGTTGATCTCGCCGGAGCCGGCGTAGCGGTCGTACTGGGCGACGAGGGCGGACAGCGGGCCGTCCTGCTCGCCGAGGGCGGCGAGGACGTGGAGGGCGGCCAGCATGCCCGTGTCGGCGTTCCAGAAGTCACGGAAGTAGTAGTGCGCGGAGTGCTCGCCGCCGAAGATGGCGCCGGTCCGGGCCATCTCGGCCTTGATGAAGGAGTGGCCCACGCGCGTGCGTGCCGGGGTGCCGCCGTTCTCCCGCACGACCTCGGGCACGGACCAGGACGTGATCAGGTTGTGGATGACGGTGCCCTTGCCGCCGTTGCGGGCGAGTTCGCGGGCGGCGACGAGGGCGGTGACCGCGGACGGGGAGACCGGGTCGCCGTTCCGGTCGACGACGAAGCAGCGGTCGGCGTCGCCGTCGAAGGCGAGACCGAGGTCGGCGCCCTCCTCGCGGACGCGCTTCTGGAGGTCGACGAGGTTGGCCGGGTCGAGCGGGTTGGCCTCGTGGTTGGGGAAGGTGCCGTCCAGCTCGAAGTACATCGGCACCAGGTCGAGGGGCAGGCCCTCGAAGACCGTCGGGACGGTGTGGCCGCCCATGCCGTTGCCGGCGTCGACGACGACCTTGAGGGGCCTGATGGAGGTGAGGTCGACGAGGGACCGCAGGTGGGCCGCGTAGTCGGCGAGCGTGTCGCGGCGGGTGACCGTGCCCCGACGGGAGGCGGGTTCGGGGGCGCCGGACGTGCTCCAGCGCTCCACGAGGGCGCGGATCTCCGCTAGGCCGGTGTCCTGGCCGACGGGCGCCGCGCCGGCGCGGCACAGCTTGATGCCGTTGTAGCGGGCGGGGTTGTGCGAGGCCGTGAACATGGCGCCCGGCAGGTCCAGCGCGCCGGAGGCGTAGTAGAGCTGGTCGGTGGAGCACAGGCCGATCTCGGTCACGTCGGCGCCCTGGGCGGCCGCCCCGCGTGCGAAGGCGCCGGACAGGCCCGGGGAGGAGGGCCGCATGTCGTGGCCGACCACGACGGCGTCCGCGCCGGTCAGCTCGACGAAGGCCGCGCCGAACAGCTCGGCCAGCGACTCGTCCCACTGGTCCGGGACCACACCGCGTACGTCGTACGCCTTCACGATCTGCGACAGATCAGCAGCCACGGCCAACCTTCCTGAAAGTCCTGTCGGAGCCCACAAACTACCCGTACGCACGCGCACGGGTCAGGGCAGCATCCAGCCCAGGACCGGGGTGGACTGTCCGACCACGATCAGGCACATGACCAGCAGCAGGCCGAGGCTCCACGGAAGCACCTTGCGCAGCAGGTCGCCCTCGCGGCCGGCGAGGCCGACGGCGGCGCAGGCGATGGTGAGGTTCTGCGGGGAGATCATCTTGCCGAGGACGCCGCCCGAGCTGTTCGCGGCGGCCAGCAGCTCCGGCGACAGGCCGGACTCCCGCGCGGCGGTCACCTGGAGGGCGCCGAAGAGGGCGTTGGCGGAGGTGTCGGAGCCGGAGACGGCGACGCCGAACCAGCCGAGCACCGGGGAGAGGAAGGCGAGTCCGGCGCCGGCCGCGGCGACGAAGTGGCCGATGGTGGCGGCCTGTCCGGAGAGGTTCATGACGTAGGCGAGGGCCAGCACGGAGGTGACGGTGAGGATCGCGTACCGCAGCTCGCGCACGGTCGCGAGCCACTCCCTGACGGCCACGCGCGCGTGGACGCCGAGGACGACGGCCGTGGCCAGCCCGGCGAGGAGCACGAGGGTGCCGCCGGTGGAGACGACCGGCCAGGAGAAGACGTTGCCGCCGACGGGCTCGCCCCGCGGATCCGCGACGTCCAGGAACGGCCAGTCGAAGGTCCGGGTGGCCCCGGCCAGCCAGTCCTTGACCGGCGGGATCTGCGCGACCGAGAAGACGGCGACGATCAGGGCGTACGGCGCGTAGGCGCGCAGCACCTCGCGGCGGGGGTCGTCCTCGTCGAGTTCCTCGCTGCGGGCCCCGGTCAGCACCGAGGCCCGGACGGGTTCGGGGGCCGGCCTGCGGGCCTGCGGCACGGCGACCAGGGCGCCCGCGCCGAGCAGGGCGGCGCCGATGTCGGCGAGCTGGGCGGAGACGTAGTTGGAGGCGGCGAACTGGGCGACGGCGAAGGCCGTTCCGCAGGCCAGGGCGGGCACCCAGGTCTCGCACAGTCCGCGCCGCCCGTCCACCAGGCCGACCAGCAGCAGCGGGACGACGAGGGCGAGCAGGGGTGTCTGGCGGCCCACCACGGAGGCGACGTCGTCCAGCGGCAGCCCGGTGACCTGGGCCAGCGTGACCACGGGGGTGCCCATGGCGCCGAAGGCGACCGGTGCGGTGTTGGCGACCAGCGACACGACGGCCGCGCGCACCGGGTCGAAGCCGAGCGCGACGAGCATGACCGAGCAGATCGCGACGGGCGCCCCGAAGCCGGCGAGGGCCTCCAGCAGGGCGCCGAAGCAGAAGGCGACGACCAGTGCCTGGATGCGCGGGTCGTCGGAGAGCCTGCCGAAGGAGCGGCGCAGGATGTCGAAGTGCCGGGTGTGGACGGTCATCCGGTAGACCCAGAGGGCGTTGACGACGATCCACAGGATGGGGAAGAGCCCGAAGACGGCGCCCTGTGCTGCGCTCGAGAACGTCTGGTCCAGCGGCATGCCGTACGCGAGCCAGGCGACGAGCACCGCCGCCAGGAGGCCGGCGAGGCCCGCCAGGTGCGCCTTCATGCGGACGCCGCCGAGCAGGACGAGGACGATCACCAGGGGCAGGGCCGCCACCAGGGCGGACAGGCCGAGGGAGTCCCCGAGGGGTTCGAGTTCCTGGACGTACACGGGCGCCTCCCCGGATTCCGCCATGCGAAAGCGTTTTCTCACGACTTCCGGAATGGTCGTGTCCGCGACAAGGAGACGTCAATGGGTGTGCGGGAAGGATGTTCGGTGGAGGGTGCCGGTGACCATGGCGCGGCGGCGCCGGGAGCGGGTGGGGCTCAGTTGTCCGGCGAGCGCAGTACGCGCAGGTGACCGCGGCGCGCGACCTCCATCGGGTCGGCCGATCGCGCCCCGCCGCCGGCTCCCGCCGCGCGCTCCTGGGGACGGGCGGCCTCGCGCACGGCGTTGGCGAGCGCTTCCAGGTCGTCGCCGCTGGGCCGGGCCGGGGCCGAACCGTCGAGGAGCCGGACGACCTCCCAGCCGCGCGGGGCGGTGAGGCGCTCGGAGTGCTCGGCGCACAGGTCGTAGCAGTGGGGCTCGGCGTAGGTGGCGAGCGGGCCGAGGACCGCGGTCGAGTCGGCGTAGACGTACGTCAGCGTCGCGACGGCGGGACGGCCGCAGGCGGTGCGCGAACAGCGACGTACAGGGCTCACGATGTTGGACGGTACCGCACTCTTGAGCGGGCCGCGACGATCCCCCGCCAGGTCACACCACCGTGTCGCGATGTGAGACGGGTCACGGCCGCCACCGGACGTACCGGCCTGACCTGCGTCGACGCCGATTCTCGAGCTGCCTGGCCGGCCCGGAGGCGGTCATAAGCTGATACAAACAGCGACATTTGCCATGAGATCCATGGTCACGGAGAGATACGGAATCGAGCCCCATCTTGGCCGGAACGGTCGCCCGCCGGTCTGCCGTACGGGGTACCGCGACGGGCGCCGGTGTGTCGTGCGGGGTACGGCGCGCGGACGTCCCGAGGACTACCCTTCACCAGTGATGGACAACCCCGTGACGCCCCGTGAGGCCGGCCGCCCAGGACCCCGCCGTCGTGATCGCCACGGCCGGGGCATGCGCGGCCCGATCGCACCACCGCAGGTACCGCTCGCCGCCAGCCGCGCCGACCTGTTCGCGGACCTGGTGCAGGACTCCGTCGAGCGCCTGGAGCGGCGGTGGCCGCAGCTCGCCGACATCGACTTCCACGTCCTCGAGGTGCCGCGACTGGAGGGGGCCGGGCAGGTCTGGAACGACGAGGCGGTGCCGCTGGGCGGCACGGTGCCCGCGCGGGACGGGCGGCGGGGGCGCGTGGTCGTCTACCGGCGGCCGGTCGAGATCCGCACCAAGGGGCGGGACGAGCGGGCGGCGCTTGTGCACGAGGTGGTCGTCGAGCAGGTCGCGGAACTGCTCGGGCTCACACCGGAGACGGTGGATCCGCGGTACGGGGAGGACTGAGCGGCGGCCCGGGTTCCCGGGCCGGGACCCGTCACCTCTGCAGCACCGACAGATCCTCCTCCGCCTCCGGGACCGCGACCATCCCCCGGTCGTCCGGGAGGGTCTGGACCGTGAAGGCCGCCGCGTCGTCGTTCTCCGGCTGGGTCAGGGTGCGGGCCGCGTACACGGGGCCGCCGGACACGGGCTCGACCGTCAGGGCGTAGGTGCCCTTCAGGCCCGCCGGGACCGGCAGTTGCACGTCCTGCGTGGTGCCGCCCTTGATCGTGTACGTCCGGGAGGCCGTCGTGCCGCCCTCGCTGCCCGCCGACGCCGTGACCTTCACCTGTGCGGCCTGGCCGGGTGCGGTCAGGGACAGGGTGGTGCCCTTGGCGCGGTTGTCCACCGCGGTCGCGCGCGCCCCGACCGGGCCGGAGGCGGGGATGAACGCCGTCTCCTGCGCCGCGCCCTTGCCCCGGACCACCCGCAGCGCGGCGACGACCGGCACGGACCGGCTCGCCGGCGTCAGCACCAGCGAGCCCGCCTCGCCCCGCGTGACCTCGCCGAGGTCGATGCCCGTCGTCATGCCCGCCTTGACGCGCACCGTCTCGTGCCCGGCGGGCGTGATCAGCCCGTTCGGTGAGGCGAGCCGCACCTTCAGGTCGGCGTCGGTGTCACCGGGCGTGAACAGCACCAGGCGGACGGCCGTGGCGTCCTTGGGGATGCCCGGCAGCACCAGGCTGCCCGCCGGGTCCGTGGCCGCGGCCAGCCAGTCGCCGCCGGTCTTGTCGTCGAGGGCCTGCACCGTGGCGCCGACCCGCCCGCTGCGCACGCCGACGTGCACGGTGAGGTCGGCCTCCTGCGCGTCGACGAGCGTGGACAGCAGGATCGACTCGCTGGCGTGGGCGGGCACCGTGATGCCGTCCGCCACCGACGACTTCACGGCGCCGTCCTTGCCGTAGAGCTCGATGTCGACGACGGCCGCCGCGTCGTCGGGGTTCGTCAGGTGCACGTAGTCGGTGCGGTCCGCCGTCGTGGCGGCGCCGGGGAACCAGAACTGGGTGTCCGGCGCGGTGCAGTTGACGCCCAGCAGGCCGCGGCCCGTGCCGGCGGCGACCTCGGTGGTGGCCTGCACCGTCCAGCCGGGGGCGTAGCTCCCCTCCGCGGTGCCGACGAGCGCGGGCTTGTCGGCGCCGGTGGTCCTCGCGGTGACCGGGGTGCCGGGGGCCTTGGGCTGGACGACGGGTTTCCCGGCCTTGTCCCCGGCCTTCCCGCCCTGCCTGTCCCCGCTTTCGCCGCTTGCCCCGCTCTGCTCCGCCGCGGCGGGGGCGAGCTGGGCCGAGCCCTTGGCGTCGGTGCCCCGGGTGACGGGCGTGAACGACGTGTACGTCGTCTCGGCCAGGTCGGAGGTGCTGGGCACCGGGCACAGCAGACTGGTCCGCTCCACGGGCAGCCGCGCGGCCGCCGCGCCGGCGGGGTCCGCGCCGGAGGCGTCGGGCGTGGAGAGCGCCGCGAATCCGGTGACGGCGGCGAGCGCGGTGGCGCCGGCGATCAGGGACAGGGTGGTGCGGTTCACTGCTGGCTCCCGTCGGGGCGCTCACTGCCCGGGCCGTGGGGCTGCTGGTGGGCCTGGGAAGGGTCGTACGGCGTGTCGTATCCACCCTGGCCGTACGCCGGGTCGTACGCCGGGTCGTAGGTGCCGGACCCGGCCGGGTCGCCGTAGGCGTACGGGTCGTACCCGCCCGCGTGGTACTGGCCCTCGTACTGACCGTCCTGGGCAGCCTGGGTGGGCTGGGCGCCCTGGTAGGGGTCCGTCCCGTACGGCTGCTGCCCGTAGGCGGCCGGGTCGTACTGCTGCTGGGCGTCCTGGTACCGCTCGCCGTACGTGCCGTAGGAGCCGTACTCGGCGTCCTGGTAGCCGGCCTGTTCCCAGTCGCCGGGCGCCTGCTGGGGGATCGTCACCGGCGGCTCCTGCGGCGGTACGGGGGGCGCGGCGGGGTCTTCAGCCGTGCCGGCCTCCGTCCCGGTGCCGTCGCCGGCCTCCGCCTCGGCCTCCGCCTGGGCCCGCAGCCGGCGCGCCCTGCGTCCCTCGCCGGCGACCGCCTGGGCGGGGACGACCGGCTCGTCGGGCAGGTCGTCGTCGACGTCGCGGCGCCGGCCGGGCAGGGCGAGCACCACGAGCACGACGGCGAGCAGGCCCTGGGCCCACAGCCAGGCGGTGTGGGTGAACGGGTCGTCGTAGGTGACGTCCAGCCGGCCGCCGGCGGCGGGGAGTTCGAAGCCCTGGGCCCAGCCGTCGACCGTGGTGCGGGTGAGCGGCTTGCCGTCGAGGGTGGCCGTCCAGCCGTCGGCGGCGGTGTCGGCGAGGCGCAGCACGCGCCCCTCGGAGCCGGCCGGGATCTTCGTGTGGATCTCCACGGCTCCGGCGGCGACGGGCTGCGGCTCGCCCTTGGCGTCGCCGCCCGGCACGACGGTCGCGCGCGCGACGTCCCGCTCCACCTGCCACAGCCCGCTGCCGTCCTGCTGGCTGAGCCGCCTCAGGCCCGGCGTGGCGTCCAGGACGCGGACGACGTCGTGGGGGGCTCCCTTGTGCACGAGGACGTAGCGCACGGCGAAGCCGCCGAGCTGGTCGGCCTGGTCGGCGCCGGAGCCGGCCACGAGGTTGGCGACGACCTTGTCGAGCCGGGTGTTCCCCCCGCCGGCGGCCAGTTCGCCGTCGCCGAGGCGGACCCCGGCGCCGCGGACCAGCATGTAGCTCACATGGGCGGCGGAGTCGCTGTCGAGGACGAGGGTGCGGGCCTGGTCGCGGGTGACGCTGTCCTCGGCGACGAACGCGGGCACCTGCACGGGGTCGCGGCGCTCCAGAGGCCCGTCCGCGCCGCCGATCATCCAGCCGGCGGCGGCGATCAGCGGGCCGACGGCCGACGCGAGGGCGATGAGCGCGGCGACCGGCTGACGCCAGCCGAAGCTCTGCTCGGCGACGCGCGAGCGCGCTCCGTCGGCGCCCAGCACGGCCGCGGCCAGCAGGGCGATGCCGTAGACGAGAGTGGCCGGGCCGGCCCAGGCGGACCGGTTCGACAGGACCGCGAAGACCAGGGCGACCAGCACGACGGCCCAGGCCGCCCGGATCGCCCGCTGCCGCTCGGAGCGCAGCAGGGCGGCCAGCGCGGCGGCCACGAGCCCGATGAGGACCAGCCCGCCGACCGTGCCGGGGCCGCCGGGGCTGGCGCCGAGCAGGTCGAGCGCGGAGGCGGCGGAGGAGCCGTACTCCAGGCCGGCCTCGTCGAGGAAGCCGAACGGCAGCAGCGACAGCGACCAGGGCGCGAGCAGCAGCAGGGGCGTGCCGAGCTGGGCCAGGAGGCGCAGCCCGTACGCCGTGATGTCGCCACGGCGCAGGACCAGGACACCGATGCCGAGCAGCAGCGCGATGGGCCACACGACGGGCGTGAAGGCGGTGGTGACGGTCAGCAGCAGCGCGTACGCCCAGGTGGCGCGCCAGCTGCCGCGCGCCCCGCCCTGGCCGGCCAGGCCGGCGGCGGTGACGCCCGCGCGCGCGGCGAGAGGGAGCAGCACGGCGAGGACGGCGGTGCCGATGCGGCCGCCCGCGAGGGCGCCGGTGGCCGCGGGCAGGAAGGCGTAGGCGACGGCCGCCCAGGCGCGCAGCAGCCGGGAGGGCACGAGCGGACGGGAGGCGAAGTACGCGGTGACGCCGGCGAGGGGCACCGAGCAGACCAGCATCAGGGTGACGGCCAGTCCGGTGGAGCCGAGCAGCACGGAGGCGAGCGTGGCGACGATCGCCAGGTAGGGCGGCGCGGAGGCGGTGCCGCCGGTGCCCACGGTGTGCCAGGCGTCCGCGTACCGCGACCACAGCTCGCCGGCGCCGGCCGGGGCGGGCAGCAGCGCGCCGCCCGCGAGTGCGCCGCCGCCGAGGAGTGCGCGGCAGGCGGCCAGGGAGACGAGCAGCAGCACCACGAAGAGCAGCGGGCCGGGTTTGCGGGCGATGCGCTTGAGGCGGGCGAACTGCTCGATCTCGAGGAAGTCGGCGTCGTCACCGCCCGGTCCGGACTCGATGGCGCCGCCGTGCCGTCCGGCGCCCGCGGCCGCTTCGGCGTCGGAGCTGCCGGCGAGGCTGCCCGCGATCTGTTCGACGGTGACGCGGACGGTCGCGCCGGGAGGCGGGAACAGGGAGCGCAGTTCGTCCTTCTCGACCTGCGGGCGCCCGCGTTCGCGCCGTCCCGCGACGATGCGCTCGGGCCGGAGCAGGACGCCCAGCAGGCCCCGGATCTCGTCCAGCGCCTGGCCGGGGACCTTGCCGACGAGGTAGGCGAGGGTCCGCAGCAGCGTGCCGAGGACGAGGCGCAGCAGCACCCAGGGCAGGGCGGCGGTGCGGACGTTGACCAGGAGGGTGTGGACGGCGCCGGCCTTGTCCACCTTGTGCGGGGAGGCGGTGGTGCGCCCCGCGCAGTCGACGGCGCGGCGTTCCCGGGAGGCCGCCTCGGCGTGGCGTACGACCGCCTCCGGGGCGACCAGCACGCGCAGCCCGGCGGCGTGCGCGCGCCAGCACAGGTCGACGTCGTCGCGCATCAGAGGCAGCCGGCGGTCGAACCCGCCGAGCCGCTCGAAGACGTCACGTCGGATCAGCATGCCGGCGGTGGACACCGACAGCACGGACCGGACGTGGTCGTGCTGGCCCTGGTCCTGTTCACGCCGGTCCAGGCCGGTCCAGCGGCGGCCGGAGTTGGCGATGGAGACGCCGACCTCCAGCAGTTGCCGGCGGTCGTACCAGCCGCGGAGTTTGGGGCCGACGACGGCGACGTCCTCGCGGCCGAGTTCGTACTCGTTGTCGACGACGCGCAGCAGCTGGGCCAGGGCGTCGGGTTCGGGAGCGCAGTCGTCGTGCAGCAGCCACAGCCACTGCACCGGGTCTCCGTGCGGGAGTTCGGGCAGGTCGTAGGCGTCGTCGCGCCAGGTGCGCGTGACGGGGTCCCAGCCGCTGGGCCGCCGCAGGTATGCCAGGTCCTCGGGGGTCAGGTGCGGTGCGGTGCGCTCGGCCTCGGCGACGGCCTGGCCGAAGCCGGTGCGCCGGGCGAGGTGCAGCACGCGGTCGTCGCCGAGGGCCTCGGTGACCAGCCGGGCGGAGTCGTCGGCGCTGCCGGTGTCGGCCGCCACGGCGTACTGGACGGGGCGCTCCTGGCCGAGCAGCCCGGCGAGAGCGTCGGGCAGCCAGCGGGCGCCGTCGTGGGAGACGAGGACCGCCGTCACGACGTGGCGCGGGAACTCAGGTGCGGCAGCGAGGTCTTGCTGGGCTGCCGTGTGGCTGTGCACGGACATCGAGGTACGGGCCCCGGTTCGGTGGACTGCGGTGGACACCCGTGCCTGTGGGGAACGGCGGGGCGTCTCGGACGAGCGCCCACACTATCGGCAGATCAAACCGGGCGGCGCGAAGCGCCTCGTCGAGGGGCGCCGGCCGGGAGACGGGCGGGCACGACGACGGCCCGCCGCCGGTGGACAACCCGCCTGCGAGGGGCCGTTCATGTCGTGGGGTACGCGCGGGGTGCGCCGCTCGCCGGACGGTGGGCCGGGGTCCGCAGCGGACGCCGGGTCAGACGGCGGCCTTCTTCAGACGGCGGCGCTCCCGCTCGGACAGTCCGCCCCAGATGCCGAAGCGCTCGTCGTTGGCCAGGGCGTACTCGAGGCACTCGGAGCGGACCTCGCAGGCGAGGCAGACCTTCTTGGCCTCCCGGGTGGAGCCGCCCTTCTCGGGGAAGAAGGACTCGGGGTCGGTCTGGGCGCACAGTGCGCGCTCCTGCCAGCCGAGCTCCTCGTCCGCGTCGTCGACCAGCAGTTGCTGCACCAGCTCGGTCATGTGCGCCCCTCGTCCGTCCTTCACGTCCCCGTGATCCAGCCGTTATCGATTCCGACTGAACGACACGAGTGAAATTACAAGTGTGCTGCTCCGGGCGAGTCAAGCCGAGATCTGCTATTAGGCCCCTTATTCACTCTGCAGAACCAAGGCCTTGCAGAAAGTGTTCAAATCGCCATAAACCTTGACATGCCAACGAGGCCGCAGAAGCCCCCGCCTCCGCACAGAGCCTGTACGGAGGAGGACGCTTCGGCGTTCGCGCTCGTTCCGGCACACTCACCGAAGCGAACCGGATCACATTCGGATCACGGGATCGCAACGGGGGTTGTGCGCCCGGCTTGTGCCGCATGTGTCCCGGAACCCCCAGGAGCAAACCTTCCATCGCGGAGATGAACCGGATGAGGTGAAACACGTCCCACATCACGGGCATCAAGTTGACAGTGCTGGTGTGAGCCGCTGTCCTTGTGGGCATGCTCGCGAACTTGGCACTCGCCTCGACCCGCACCGCCGGGTCCCACGGTGCTGCCCGCGCTCGCTGTAGCTGTCGCCGCTGTTCCAGCTGTTGAGCCGACCACGCTCCGGCTGACCCGGGTCCACTCGACCCGGCTGTGATCCCACGCCCCGACCAGGGCGTTCTTCGCGTCTCGCTCCTCTCCGCATTTCCCCGCACCCTTCCGCCGAGGAACCACCGCACCCATGAACAGCGACAGCGACCTCCAGATCGCCGGCGACATCCTCGAAGTCCCCCACCTCCTCCAGGCACCGCGCGAGCACCCGGCCACCGTCGCCGAGTTCGCCGGGCTGGTCCGCTCCCTCGCCGCGGACCGCTCCCAGTGGGAGCACCTCGTGCAGTACGACACGACGACGCGCTGGTACCACCGGCTGCGCACCGGCCCCGGCTACGAGGTCTGGCTGCTGTCCTGGCTGCCGGGGCAGGGCAGCGGGCGCCACGACCACGGCCCCTCCTCGGGTGTGTGGACGGTCCTGGACGGCTCCCTGACCGAGCGCACGGAGCGCGGCACGCGCGTGCTTGGCGCGGGGACGCAGAAGGTGTTCGCGCCGGGGTACGCGCACGAGGTCGCCAACGACACGCTGGAGCCGGCGGTCAGCCTGCACGTCTACTACCCCGGCCTCACCGAGATGCCCATGCACTCCGCGCGGTGCTCGGCCGCCGCTCCGCACGACGCGGACGCCGGGGCCGGAGCCGGGGTGCTGTGACGACTGGCTGACGCAGTGTCGTGGCCGCCTGCGAGACTGGGTGCATGCGCATTGTGGTTCTGGCAGGCGGCATCGGTGGTGCCCGGTTCCTGCGTGGTCTGAAGCGGGCCGCGCCGGACGCGGACATCACGGTCATCGGCAACACCGGCGACGACATCCACCTCTTCGGGCTGAAGGTCTGCCCGGACCTCGACACGGTGATGTACACGCTGGGTGAGGGCATCAACGAGGAGCAGGGCTGGGGGCGGGCCGACGAGACCTTCCACCTCAAGGAGGAGCTCGCGGCCTACGGCGTCGGGCCGGAGTGGTTCGGTCTGGGCGACCGGGACTTCGCCACGCACATCGTGCGGACGCAGATGATCGGTGCCGGGTATCCGCTCAGCGCGGTGACCGAGGCGCTGTGCGACCGCTGGAAGCCGGGCGTGCGCCTCCTGCCGATGACCGACGACCGCGTCGAGACGCACGTGGCCGTCGAGCTGGACGGTGAGCGCAAGGCCGTGCACTTCCAGGAGTACTGGGTGCGGCTGCGGGCCTCGGTCCCCGCCGAGGCGGTCGTGCCGGTCGGCGCGGAGCAGTCGAAGCCGGCGCCCGGCGTCCTGGAGGCCGTCGCCGAGGCGGACGTGATCCTCTTCCCGCCGTCCAACCCGGTCGTCTCGATCGGCACGATCCTCGCCGTGCCCGGCATCCGGGAGGCGATCGCCGACGCCGGGGTGCCGGTGGTCGGCCTCTCCCCGATCGTCGGGGACGCGCCCGTGCGCGGGATGGCCGACAAGGTCCTCGCGGCGGTCGGCGTGGAGTCCACGGCGGCCGCGGTCGCCGAGCACTACGGCTCGGGCCTGCTCGACGGCTGGCTGGTCGACACGGTCGACGCCGAGGCCGTGACGCGGGTCAGGGCGGCCGGCATCCTGTGCCGCGCCGTGCCGCTGCTGATGACCGACGTCGACGCCGCGGCGCAGATGGCCCGGGAGGCGCTGGCGCTGGCGGAGGAGGTGCGGGAGACGTGAGCGACGGTGCTCCCGCATACCGGGTCCGGGCGGTCCCCGGCCTGCCTGAGGTGCAGCCGGGCGACGACCTGGCCAAGCTGATCGCCGCGGCCGACCCCGGCCTGGCCGACGGGGACGTGCTCCTCGTCACCTCCAAGATCGTCTCCAAGGCGGAGGGCCGTGTCGTACGGGCCACCGACCGGGAGGCCGCGATTGACGCCGAGACGGTACGGGTGGTGGCCCGGCGCGGGGCGCTGCGCATCGTCGAGAACCGTCAGGGCCTGGTCATGGCGGCGGCCGGCGTCGACGCCTCCAACACTCCCGCCGGGACGGTGCTGCTGCTCCCCGAGGATCCGGACGCGTCCGCGCGGGCCATCCGCGACGGCCTGCGGGACACGCTGGGCGTGGACGTGGGCGTGGTCGTCACCGACACCTTCGGGCGTCCGTGGCGGGCCGGGCTCACGGACGTGGCGATCGGTGCCGCGGGCGTGCGGGTCCTCGACGACCTGCGCGGCGGCACGGACGCGCACGGCAATCCGCTGGGCGCCACCGTCGTCGCCACCGCCGACGAGCTCGCCGCCGCGGGCGACCTGGTCAAGGGCAAGGCCGCCGGGCTGCCCGTCGCCGTCGTGAGCGGGCTGCCCGGGGTGGTGACCGGGGACGACGGCGAGGGGGCGCGGGCCATGGTGCGCGGCGCGCGCGACGACATGTTCCGGCTCGGCACGTCGGAGGCGGTGCGCCAGGCGGTCACCCAGCGGCGGACCGTGCGGGCCTTCACGGACGAGCCGGTCGACCCCGGTGCCGTACGCCGGGCGGTGGCCGCGGCGGTCACCGCGCCGGCGCCGCACCACACGACGCCGTGGCGGTTCGTCCTGCTGGAGTCCGCCGCCTCCCGCACCCGGCTGCTCGACGCCATGCGGGACGCCTGGATCGCCGACCTCGAGCGGGACGGCAAGAGCGAGGAATCCATCGCCAAGCGGGTGCGCCGCGGGGACGTGCTCCGCAACGCGCCCTGCCTCGTCGTGCCCTGCCTGGTCATGGACGGCTCGCACACCTACGGGGACGCGCGGCGCGACGCGGCCGAGCGGGAGATGTTCGTGGTCGCCACCGGCGCGGGCGTGCAGAACTTCCTCGTCGCGCTCGCCGGGGAGCGGCTGGGCTCGGCCTGGGTGTCCTCGACGATGTTCTGCCGGGACGTCGTGCGGGAGGTCCTGGGGCTGCCGGAGGACTGGGACCCGATGGGTGCCGTCGCGGTCGGCCACCCCGCCGAGGAGCCCCGGCCGCGGGCGGAGCGGGACGCGGAGGCGTTCATCGAGGTGCGGTGAGGTCAGGGGCGGGGCGGTACCGGGGCGGTGCCGTCCGGCGCGGGGGTGGTGCCGCGGGCCCGTCCCGGCGCCCGGCCGCGCCGCGACGGGGTGACGCTCTACCCTCGTAGAGGCCTCTCGTTCCGCAGGGGCCTCTCCCTCTCCCGTCCCAGGGGCTTCATCGTGGCAGGACGTTTCGCTCCCCGGCCCACGCGTACGACGGTGCGCGGCGGGGAGACCGTCGTGCCCGTGGGGGCGATGCCCGCGCCCCGGCAGGCCGTCGCGCCCGGGAAGGTGCGGGTGTGGGTGCCGGACGGACCGCTGGAACTGGGGCTGGTCCTCGGGCCGCTGCGGCGCGGGCCTGGTGACCCGACCTTCCGGACGACGCCCGACGGCTCGGTGTGGCGGGCCAGCCTCACGCCCGCCGGGCCGGGCACGCTGCGGGTCTCCGCGCGCGGCGGCGAGGTGCGGGGCGAGGCCTGGGGGCCGGGTGCGGAGTGGCTGCTGGAGCAGCTGCCGCGGATGCTCGGCGCCGACGACGACCCGTCCGCGTTCGTGCCCCGGCACCGGCTGCTGGCCCACACCTCGCACCGGCGGCCGGGGCTGCGGCTGACGCGGACCGGGCTGGTGCTGGAGTCGCTGATCCCGTCGATCCTGGAGCAGAAGGTCACCACCCTGGAGGCGTACCAGGCGTGGCGGGTGCTGGTACGGAAGTACGGCGAACCGGCGCCGGGGCCCGCGCCCGCGCGGATGCACGTGATGCCGGCGGCGCGGACGTGGGCGCTGATCCCGTCCTGGGAGTGGCACAAGGCCGGGGTGGACAACAAGCGGGCGTCGACGATCCTGCGGGCCGTGCGGGTCGCCGCGCGGATGGAGGAGGCGGCCCGGATGGAGCCGGCGGCGGCGCAGGCGCGGCTGGAGGTCGTGTCCGGCATCGGGCCGTGGACCTCGGCGGAGACCGTGCAGCGCAGTCACGGGGCGCCGGACGCGGTGACGGTGGGGGACCTGCATCTGCCGGGGATCGTGGGGTTCGCGCTGGGCGGGGACCGGGACGCGGACGACGCGGTGATGCTGCGGCTGCTGGAGCCGTATGCCGGGCAGCGGCATCGGGCGGCTCGGCTGGTGCTGTTGAGTGGGCGGGTGCCGGGGAGGCGGGCGCCGCGGATGGCTCCGCGGGGGATCGAGCGGATCTGACGGGGCGGGGCCGGGGCGAGTGCCTTCTGGGCGTCGACCGGTCTCCGGTGCTGGTGCGGGGCGGGGGTGGGTCGCGTGGCCCGGCGCTGACGGGTGCCTCCCCCACTCTCGGCTTCGCTCGAGCGGGGGGACCCCCACCGCCCACCCGTGCCGCCCCTGGGGGCACCTCCCAGGCCGTTCAGGCACTGGGGGAGGCACGACTGCCCGCAGCTACGCCCTTGGCTGCGTGGGTCGCCGGCACGACTGCCCGCAGCTGCGCCCTCGGGCTTCGGTCAGGCGTCGGAGGAGAAGCGGAGGGAGGCCGGGGGTATGTGGGCGTCGCACCAGACTCGGACGCCGGAGCGGAGTTCGTTGTCGGCGCCGACGACCGCGCCGTCGCCGATGACCGTGTCCGTGAGGACCGAGCGGGTGCCGACGCGGGCGCGGGTGCCGATGAGGGAGTCGGTGATGACGGCGCCCGGCTCGATGACCGCGCCCGGCAGGATCGTGCTGCCGAAGACGCGCGCCCCCTCCGCGACGAAGGCGCCCTCGCCCACGACCGTGCCGCCGGTCAGTTTGGCGTCGGGCGCGACGATGGCCGTGGGCAGGATCAGGCGGTCACCGCAGCGGCCCGGTACCGCCGGGGACGGGGCGCGGCCGAGGACGAGGTCCGCCGAGCCGCGGACGAAGGCCGCCGGGGTGCCCAGGTCGAGCCAGTACGTGGAGTCGACCATGCCCTGGAGATGCGCTCCGGTGGCGAGGAGCTCCGGGAAGGTCTCCCGTTCGACCGAGACCGGGCGGCCCGCCGGGATGGTGTCGATGACCGAGCGGCGGAAGACGTACGCCCCCGCGTTGATCTGGTCGGTGACGATCTCCTCCGGGGTCTGGGGCTTCTCCAGGAACGCCAGGACCCGGCCCGTGCCGTCCGTGGGGACCAGGCCGTACGCCCTCGGGTCCGTCACCTTCGTCAGGTGCAGGGAGACGTCCGCGCCCGTCGTCCCGTGGGTGCGCACCAGCGCGCCGATGTCCAGGCCCGTCAGGATGTCGCCGTTGAAGACGAGCACGGGCTCGTCGGGGCCCGAGTGCAGCCGCGACGCCACGTTGCGGAGCGCGCCGCCGGTCCCGAGCGGCTCCTCCTCCGTGACGTACTCGAGGTGGAGGCCCAGGGACGAGCCGTCGCCGAAGTAGGGCTCGAAGACCTCGGCCAGGTAGCTCGTCGCGAGCACGATGTGCTCGACGCCCGCCGCCTTCGCCCGCGCCAGCTGATGGGTGAGGAACGGCACCCCGGCCGCCCTGACCATGGGCTTCGGGGTGTGCACCGTGAGCGGGCGCAGCCGCGTGCCCTTACCGCCGACCAGGAGGATCGCTTCTGTCACCTGTCGTCTCTGCTTCCTGCCGGGACCGGCCGAACTGTCTTTCGGCCGGCCAGTGTATGCAGACCGTTCCCTGGCGCCTTCGATGGCCGTGCGGTGTTCCGTCCTCAGCGGCCCTGGTACTTCGCCGCCGAGGAACGGGCCGTGCCGAGCTTGCGGTAGAGCTGCTTGCCGGGGCAGCTCGTGGCGAAGCCGTCGCGGTGACCCGAGATGACGTTCAGTCGTACGTTCTTACCTTTTCGGTAGAGATTGCCACCACCGGACTTCAGGTATGTCTTGCCGCGCGGATTCATGCCGGCGAGACCGAGCTTCCACGCGGTGAGCCGGGCGACGGCCTTGACAGCGGCGGACGACGGCTTCTTCGAGCTGTACGTGCCGAGGACCGCGATTCCCATGCTGTTGGAGTTGAACCCCATGGTGTGGGCACCCAGTACCGGCTTCGTCACTCCCCCGGCCCGGCCCTCGTAGATCTTTCCGCACTTGTCGACGAGGAAGTTGTAGCCGATGTCCCGCCAGCCCATGCTCTTGACGTGGTAGCGGTGGATACCGCGAATGACTGACGGGGCCTGCGAGCAGCGGTAGTTGTTGCCCGTGGCCGAGTGGTGCACGAAGGCCGCCTTCACCTTCTTCGTGTACACGGGCTTCTTCCGGCGCAGCTTCTCGTCCGCGCCCCAGCCGCGCCTCGTGGTGATGCCCGGGCGCGCGCCGACGTACGGCTCGGCCCGCTGCCGCTCCGTCAGGACGCCGAGGGCGAGGAGCTCGCTCACGGTCCGGGTGCGGCTCAGTGCGGGGGTCTCGGTGGCGCGGGGGCGGCCGACGGCCGCCGGGTCCGTGCGGGGTCGCGGCGGGGTGCCCTTGCCGGGGTCGACGAGTTCGAGGCGCAGGCCGGTGGGGAGCGGGGACGTGGCGCCGCCGCGTTCGTCCGCCGCGCGGACCCGCACCTCCACGCCGTTCGACTCCCCCACCCACAGCGGTGCGGTGGCGCCGCGCACCCGGCCCGAAGCGCTCTCGGCGGTGCCCGGGTCGGCGGCGTGGTCGGCGGTGTGCGTGTCGAGGTCCTGCCAGGCGGACCAGGCGCCGGTGGCGGTGGCGCGGGTGCGGACCTGGACGCGGCCGTGCAGGGCGGTGGCCGGGTCGTCCCAGACGACGCCGACCAGGGAGAAGTGCCGGGTGCCCCGGCGGGTGACGCCCTGTTCGGCGGTGCCGGGGGCGGTGGGGGCGCGGTCGCCGGCGAGGGGCGTGAGCGGCAGCGACTGGGTGCTGCCGGGGACGTACGCCCCGGCGGGTGCGGATGCCGGCGCCGCTCCCGCGGCGGTTGCCGTCGCGGGTGCGGCGGTGACCGGGAGGGCCAGTGCGGCCGCGCAGGTGACGCCTATTGAGGAAGTGAGGAATCCATGCATGCCCTCGATCCTGGACACGGCCGGACATATATGTCCATACGGGATATGACGGCCCGTAGGGTTTTTCCCTCGATCCGGTGGCGGCGATGTGGCCCGTCCGCCCGGGGCACGCATGGGGGCCCGCGTACGCTTGCGCGGATGAACGCGACCGACCGCACCCCTGCCGACCTGCTGAGTTCCGCGCTCGCCGCGGACCCGGGACGCCCCCTGGTGACCTTCTACGACGACGCGACCGGCGAACGCGTCGAACTGTCCGTGGCCACCTTCGCCAATTGGGTGGCCAAGACCGCCAACCTGCTCCAGGACGAGCTGTCCGTCGAACCCGGTGACCGGGTCGCGCTGCTGCTGCCCGCGCACTGGCAGACGGCGGTGTGGCTGCTGGCGTGCGCGTCGGTGGGTGTCGTCGCCGACGTGGCCGGTGACCCGGCGGCGGCGGACGTGGCGGTGAGCGGGCCGGAGCCGGAGTCGCTGCAGGCGGCGCGGGCGTGCTCGGGGCCGCGGATCGCGCTGGCCCTGCGGCCGCTCGGCGGGCGGTTCCTGCCGGCCGCGCCGGAGGGCTTCGCCGACTACGCGGTGGAGGTGCCGGGGCAGGGGGACCGGTTCGTGCCGTACGCGCCGGTGGACCCGGAGGCTCCGGCGCTGATCGTGGCCGGGCGGGAGTTCAGCGGGGCGGAGGTCGTGGAGCGGGCCCGGGCGGAGGCGTCGGGGCTGGGGCTCACGGGGCCGGGGGCGCGGATCCTGTCGGGGCTGCCGTACGACACGTGGGAGGGGCTGAACGCGGGGCTGTTCGGGCCGTTGGCGTCGGGTGGGTCGGTGGTGCTGTGCCGGCACCTGGATCGGGCCGGGGACGGTGTGGTGGATCAGCGCATCGAGACGGAGCGGGTGTCGGCCACGGCGCGGTGAGGTTTTCGGGGGCGGGGTGACTCCGTCGGTGCGGGTGCGGGTGCGGGTGCCGGTGCCGGTGCCGGTGCGGGTGCCGGGTGCGCCCACCTGCCGGCGTCCGTCGGGCGCCCTGCGTCGGCCCGGGCGCCGGGTGGGTGACGCGGCCCGGCGCTGACCGGGTGCCTCCCCCACTCTCGGCTTCGCTCGAGCGGGGGGGACCCCCACCGCCCACCCGTGCCGCCCCTGGGGGCGCCTCCCGGGCCGTTCAGGCACTGGGGGAGGCACGACCGCCCGCGGCTCCGGGGCGGCGGTGCGACTGCCCGCAGCTCGGGGGGCGGTGCGACTGCCCGCGGCTCGGGGGGCGGTGCCGGTCGTGACCCGTTCGGCTCAGTCGGGGCCGGGGGTTCGGCGGGGTTCGGGTCATGATCGGGGGAGCGCGGGCGGGCAGGGCACGCTCGTACGGCACGAGGGGTTGAGGCTGACGTGAGCGACAGCGCGGGCGCGTCCCCCGACGGTGCCGGGCCCCTGGGACCGGGAGCGGGGGCGTCCGCGACCGGGGACGGACGGCGGCGGCGCAGGCGGCGCAGGCTGCGGTACGCGGGCATCGCGGTCGCCGTGCTCGGCGGCACCGCCGTGGGCATCGGGTGGGCGGTGTACGCCAAGCTGAGCGGGAACATCACCGCCGACGAGGCCGCGGCGGCGGAACTCGCGCGGTACGAGAAGGAGCGGCCCACCTCGCTGGTCCGCGGCGCCCAGAACCTGCTCGTCATCGGGTCGGACTCGCGCTCCGGCGACGGCAACGAGCGCTACGGGCGGGACACCGGGACGGAGCGGTCGGACACCACGATCCTGCTGCACCTCGCGGCGGGCCGGGACAGCGCCACCGCGGTCTCCCTCCCCCGCGACCTGATGGTGCGCGTGCCCGGCTGCCACCGCCGCGACGGCTCCCGCACCCAGCCGGTGTTCACCCAGTTCAACTACGCCTTCGAGGCGGGCGGTTCGGCGTGCACCATCCGCACGGTGGAGGGACTGACCGGCATCCGGATCGACCATCACGTGGTCGTCGACTTCCAGGGCTTCAAGAAGATGGTCGACGCCCTCGACGGCGTCGAGGTGTGCCTGCGCAGGCCGGTCGACGACAAGGACGCCAGGCTGAAGCTGCCCGCGGGCCGGGTGACGCTCGACGGGGAGCAGGCCCTCGGCTACGTCCGGGCCCGCAAGTCGCTCGGCGACGGCAGCGACACCGACCGGATGGACCGCCAGCAGCGCTTCCTGGGGGCGCTCGTCAGCAAGGTGCAGAGCAATGACGTACTGCTGAATCCGGTGAAGCTCTATCCCGTGCTGGACGCGGCCACCTCGTCCCTCACCACCGATCCGGGCCTGGCGAGCCTGCGGGGCGTGTACGACCTCGCGCGCGGCCTGCGCGGCGTCCCCGCGGAGCGTGTGCAGTTCCTGACCGTCCCGCGGGAGGCGTACGCGCGCGACGCCGATCGCGACCAACTCGTGCAGCCCGACGCCGAGAAGCTCTTCACCCGGCTGCGGACCGACGAACCGGTGGCGGTCGAGCGGGGCGCGCGCGGGAACGGGTCCGGTGCGGCCGGCCCGCGCGAGGCCGAGGACGCCGATTCCCCGCAGCCGACGTTCAGCGGCAACACCGCCGACGAGGACATCTGCGAGTAAAGCGCATCCAAAGACGGCACAAGGCGGAGCCAAGACATGCGCGACGCGGCGGACACTTGTCCAGGAAAAGGGTCGGATTGCCCAGTTGTAAGGACCGTGGAATGCGTCACCGTCGTCGCCGCGCGCCGAATCCGGCGGTTAATGTGAGCGATCCGGTGTGCCCGGCCACGAGGTTCTCTCCCGCGGTCGCGCACTGAGTGACCGAGACCGGGCGCCTGGAGGGGATGGCGCGCGTGGCCCCGACGGAGGATCGGACAACCGTGGACGCGCAAGGCCGTGGGCGGGCGGAGGACATCGACCCCGCAGACCAGTGGGTGCTCAACCCGGACACCGGCGAATACGAACTGCGACTGACCCCTTCCGCACCGCAGTCGGCGCCCCCGGCTCCCCGCGGTGCCGGATCCGGCGCACCGGGCCCCTCCGGCCCGGCACGCGCCCGCACCGCACAGGCGTCCGCCGCGACCACCCCGGGGCGTGCCGTCCCGGGCCCGCGCAAGCGGCGTACGGCGCCCGAGGAACCGCCCGGGCGGCGCGGCCGGCGGCGGCCGGTGAAGAAGAGGTCGACGGGCAGGAAGGTCCTGCTGTGGACCGGCGGCACGATGGCGTTCGTCGTCCTCGGTGCCGCGGCGGCCGGGTACCTCTACCTGGAGCACCTCAACGACAACATCCAGTCCGTCGCCGACGACGGCGCGAGCACCGGTGGCTTCCAGAAGGACAAGGCCATCAACATCCTGCTGATCGGCACCGACAAGCGCACCGGCGACGGCAACGAGGGCTACGGCGACAGCGGCAGCGTCGGCCACGCCGACACCACGATCCTGCTGCACGTGTCCAAGGACCGCTCCAACGCGACCGCGCTCAGCATCCCCCGCGACCTGATCGTCGACATCCCCGACTGCCCGACCACGCAGGAGGACGGGACGCAGAAGGTCATCCCCGGCTCCACCGGCGTCCGCTTCAACACCAGCCTCGGCCAGGACGGCCGTACGCCCAGCTGCACCATGCGGACCGTCACCGAGCTGACCGGGGTCACCCCGGACAACTTCATGGTCGCCGACTTCAACGCCGTCAAGACGCTGACCAGCGCGGTCGGCGGGGTCGACGTCTGCCTCGCGAAGGACATCGACGATCCGGACTCGCACCTGGAGCTGTCCGCGGGCACGCACACCATCGAGGGCGAGCAGGCGCTGGCGTTCGTGCGCACCCGGCACTCGGTGGGCTTCGGCGGTGACCTGAGCCGCATCGAGATACAGCAGCAGTTCCTCAGCGCGCTGATGCGCAAGCTGAAGTCGAACGACACGCTCACCAGCCCGTCCAAGATGGTGAAGCTGGCGGAGGCGGGCACCAAGGCGCTGACCGTCGACGCCAAGCTGGACAGCATCGGCAAGCTGAAGGACCTCGGTCTGGAGCTGGGCAAGCTCAACACCAAGAACCTGACCTTCACCACGGTGCCGGTCGTCGACAACCCGGCCGAGAAGGTCGCGGCGACGGTCGTCCTCAAGGAGGCGCCCGCCGCCGAGGTGTTCGGCATGATCCGGAACGACATCTCGTTCACCGAGGTCAAGCAGCAGCAGAAGCAGGAGGCCGCCGCCGTCGCGGCCCGCCTCAAGGGCACCAAGTCCGATCCTTCCGAGGTCCGCGTCCGCGTCCTCAACGGCGGCGCCGTGAGCGGCAGCGCCCAGAAGGAACTCCAGTACCTCCAGACCGAGGCCGGCGTCACCAGGTCCGAGAACGCCGGCAACGCCCCCGCCGAACTCGCAAGGACCACCCTGGAGTACGCCCCCGACCAGGCCGACCAGGCCCGCGCCCTCGCCGAGATCCTCGGCCTGTCCGGCGCGGCCATGAAGCCCGGCCGGAGCGTCACCAACGCGCAGGGCCTGCCCACCATGACCCTCACCCTCGGCAAGGACTTCAAGGGCGCCGGCGTCAAGCTCAACGCCCCCTCCGGAAAGGCTCCGGAGGGGGTGGAGAAGTCCACGGCGGACAAGGTCCAGTGCGCCAAGTGACCTGAGGGCCCTCTCCGACGTCTTACCGGACGGCCGTGTTGCGGCCGTGGCGGAACCAATCCGTCGGGACGGCCGTACAGCCAAAGGGGCCGTCCGTACGTCCAACTGTGCGAACAGGAAGCGCCCGTGGGCACGACGGCCGGCGCGAGGGGTGGGGAGAGGAACATGACGCAGAGCGATGTGCGCGGGCAGGGGACACGGTCCGGTGGTGCCCGGCGCGCCCGGCACGGGGGCGAGGACGGCCCCGGTGCGGGGGCGGCGGGAGACGGCACCGGCGGGCGCGGCGGCCGGCACGGCGCGGGGCGCGGGAAGGGGCGGCGCGCGACGCGCGGGCACCGTGTGCTCAGGTGGTCCGCGTCGACGGTCGCGGTCCTGATACTCGGCACGGCCGGCGCCGGATACCTCTACTACCAGCACCTGAACGGCAACATCGAGAAGGGCGAGCGCAGCAGCGGCGACTCGAAGGCGCACAGGACCGAGCCGAACGCGGACGGCCAGACGCCCCTGAACATCCTGCTGATCGGCTCCGACAGCCGCGCCTCCGACGCGAACGTGGCGCTGGGCGGCGGCAAGGACCACCGCGACAACCCGCCGCTGGGCGACGTGCAGATGCTGATCCACCTGTCCGCGGACCGCAAGAGCGCGGCGGTGGTCAGCATCCCACGCGACACCCGGGTCGACATCCCCAAGTGCACGGACCCGGAGACCGGCACGACGTATCCGGCGACCAACACGATCATCAACGAGTCGCTGGGCCGCGGCGGCGCCGGCTGCACGCTGGCCACCTGGCAGAACCTCACCGGTGTCTACATCGACCACTGGATGACGATCGACTTCGCGGGCGTCGTGTCGATGGCCGACGCCGTCGGCGGGGTCGAGGTCTGCGTGAACCAGAACGTGTGGGACCGGCCGCTGCCGCGCGTGTCCGGCGGCTCGGGGCTGAAGCTGACGGCCGGCCCGCACAAGGTCAAGGGCGAGCAGGCCCTGCAGTGGCTGCGCACCCGGCACGCCTGGGGCAGTGACCTGATGCGGGCGCGGGCGCAGCACATGTACATGAACTCGATGATCCGCACCCTGAAGGGCCAAAACGTCTTCACCGACACCGGCCGGCTGATGGACCTGGCCGAGTCGGCCACGAAGTCCCTGACGGTCTCGGAGGAGGTCGGCACGGTCAAGAAGCTGTACGACCTGGGGATGCAGCTGAAGACGGTGCCGACGGACCGCATCACCATGACGACGCTGCCCACCGTCGAGGACCCCGAGGACGAGAACCACCTGCTGCCGGCCGGCTCGGACGCCGAGAAGGTCTGGGCGATGCTCCGCGACGACGTGTCCTTCGACGACAAGGGCGCGAAGACCGGCGGCAGGAAGGATGCCGGCAAGGGTGCCGGCGGCAACGGCACGGACGGCGCCGGCGGGACGCCCGCGGACCCGGCCGCCGCCGACGCCGAGATCGACGTGCTCGTGCAGAACGCCACCCGGTCCGACTCGCTCGGCCCGGTCAGCGGCCGTGCGGGCACGATCGCCGACGCGCTGGTGGAGAAGGGCTTCGACAAGGCCACGAAGGACACCTCGGGCGCACTCTCCGAGGAACGGACCGTCGTGCGCTACCCGGGCCCGGACCTGGCCGGGGACGCGCAGCGGGTCGCGGCGGCGCTGGGCGTTCCGGCGAACGCGGTGCAGAAGTCCGCGGACGTCTCCGGGGTCACGGTCGTCGTCGGCTCCGACTGGCGCTCGGGCACGGCGTATCCGAAGCAGAAGACGCCGGAGGCCGGTGACCTGCCCGACAACAGCGACGCCCTCAATGGCGCCGACACCGGCAAGTGCATGGACGTCTACCGGCCCTACCGCTGGTAGGCGTTCCCGGGAATGGGGCGGAATGCCCTGTTGTAGGGAAGTCGAATTTGTCACCGGTGTCGTTCGACACTGAACTGGGCGGATAGTGTGAGCGCTCCGGTGCCCCCGCCGCGAGGTCCGCCCTGGCGTCGTGCACTTGTTGACCCTTTACCGTGCGCCTTCCGGGAAGGCGCCGCGTGGCCCCGACGGAGGACTCGGAGACCGTGGACGCGCAAGGACGTGGGCGGGCGGACGACATCGACCCCGCAGACCAGTGGGTGCTCAATCCGCGGACCGGCGAATACGAGCTGCGGATGGCATCGTCCGCGCCGCAGCCGGCCGTTCCGAAGCCCCGCGAGGGCGGACCGGGCGACGGCGCACCGGGCGGGACGGACGGCGGCCGGGGCACCGACGGTGCGGGCCGCCGCCGTACGACGGCCCCCGGCCGTGAGGTACCGCCCCAGCGGCGCCGTCGCCCCGCGCCGGAGGAACCGGCGGCCGGGCGGCGCGGCCGGCGGCCGGCGAAGAAGAAGTCGACGGGCAAGAAGATCCTGCTGTGGACCGGCGGCACGACGGCGTTCGTCGTCCTCGTGGCCGGCGTCGGCGGGTACCTCTACCTCAAGCACCTCGAGGGCAACGTCTCGACGACGGACGTCGGCAGCGCGGGCAGCAGCAACTTCAGCAAGGACGAGGCCTTCAACATCCTCATCATCGGCACCGACAAGCGCACCGGTGCGGGCAACGAGGGCTACGGCGACGCGGGCAGCGTCGGGCACGCCGACACCAACATCCTGCTGCACGTGGCCAAGGACCGTTCCAACGCGACCGCGTTGAGCATCCCCCGCGACATGATCGTCGACATTCCCGACTGCCCGACCACGCAGGAGGACGGGAGCGAGAAGGTCATACCCGGCCAGCAGGGCGTGCGCTTCAACCGCAGCCTCGGGGAGAGCGGCCGGGACGCGGGCTGCACCATGCGCACGGTGAAGGAGACGACCGGCATCCAGGTCGACCACTTCATGATGGCCGACTTCAACGCGGTCAAGACGCTGACCACCGCGGTCGACGGCGTGGACGTCTGCGTGGAGCACGCCGTCAACGACAAGAAGTCCAAACTGGTCCTGCCCGCGGGCGAGTCCAAGGTGGAGGGCGAGCAGGCCCTCGCCTTCGTCCGCACCCGGCACGCCTTCGGCAACGAGGGAGACCTGGACCGCATCAAGGTGCAGCAGCAGTTCCTGGGCTCGCTCATGCGGAAGATGGCCTCCAGCGACACCCTGACCAGCCCCACCAAGCTGGTGAAGCTCGCCGAGGCCGCCACGAAGGCGCTCACCGTGGACAAGCCCATCGGCAACGTCGGCACGCTCAAGGACATCGCCCTGGAGCTGAAGAAGGTGCCGACGAAGAACATCACGTTCGCCACGGTGCCGGTGAAGGACAACCCCGCCGAGGAGATCAAGGCGACGGTCGTGGTGGACGAGGCGAAGGCGCCCCAGGTCTTCGACATGATCCGGAACGACATCTCGTTCACCGAGGTCAAGCAGCAGCAGAAGCAGGAGGCCGCCGCCGTCGCGGCCCGCCTCAAGGGCACCAAGTCCGATCCTTCCGAGGTCCGCGTCCGCGTCCTCAACGGCGGCGCCGCGGGCGGCAGCGCCCAGAAGGAACTCCAGTACCTCCAGACCGAGGCCGGCGTCACCAAGTCCGAGAACGCCGGCAACGCCCCCACCGAACTGGCGAAGACCACCCTGGAGTACGCCCCCGACCAGGCCGACCAGGCCCGCGCCCTCGCCGAGATCCTCGGCCTGTCCGGCGCGGCCATGAAGCCCGGCCGGAGCGTCACCAACGCGCAGGGCCTGCCCACCATGACCCTCACCCTCGGCAAGGACTTCAAAGGCGCCGGGGTCAAGCTCAACGCCACCTCGGTGAAGACGCCGGAGCTGGACAAGTCCACGGCCGACCAGGTGCAGTGCGCCAGTTGACCTGACGGGCCCGCCGTACGTCTCACAGGGCGACCGCGGACGGAGGACGGGCCCGCGGCGGCGGCAGGGGTGGGGAAGGACGCGGAGTGACGCAGAGCGGTGTGCAGCAGGAGGAGGACACGCGGGAGGGCGCGTCGGACGCGCCCGAGCGTGACGAGCCGGCCGTCGAGGACGTGGACGACGGCGGCGGGGACGGCGACGGCGATGCGGAGACCGGTGGGCGCGGGCCCCGCAGGGGACGCCGGGTGCTCCGCTGGACGGCGCTGACCCTCGCCGTGCTGCTGGCCGGCACGGCCGGCGCCGGGTACCTCTACTACGAGCACCTCAACGACAACATCCGCAAGGACACGCTGAACCTGGGCGACAGCAAGGTCGCCGCGCCGACCCCGAACGCCGCCGGACAGACCCCGCTGAACATCCTCGTCATCGGCTCGGACGCCCGGGACAGCGAGGAGAACCAGCAACTCGGCGGCGCGCGCGAGACGTTCGGCTCCACCCCGCTGGCGGACGTGCAGATGCTGGTGCACCTCTCCGCGGACCGCAGCAACATGTCGGTCGTCAGCATGCCCCGCGACACCCTGGTGAAGATCCCGAAGTGCACCGACCCGGAGGACGGGACGGTGTACCCGGCGAGCGAGGGCCGGGTGATGACCAACCAGAGCCTCGGCCACGGCGGTCCCGGCTGCACGGTCGCCACCTGGCAGGAGCTCACCGGCATCCACATCGACCACTTCGTGATGGTCGACTTCGCGGGCGTGGTGTCGATGGCGGACGCCGTCGGCGGCGTGCCGGTCTGCGTGGACGCCAACATCCACTCGCGCGACGGCCAGGGCCACGGCTCCGGTCTGAAGCTGGAGAAGGGCACCCACCCGGTGAAGGGCGAGCAGGCCCTCCAGTGGCTGCGCACCCGCTACGGCTTCGAGGACGGCAGCGACCTGGCCCGCGCCAAGGCCCAGCACATGTACCTCAACTCGATGGTCCGCGTGCTGCGCGAGAACGCCACGCTCGGCAGCCCGGGCCGGCTGCGCGCGCTCGCGGAGCAGGCCACCGAGGCGCTCACGGTCGACCCGGGCCTCGACACGGTCAAGAAGCTGTACGACCTCAGCGGCGAGCTGCGCACGGTCGAGCCGGAGCGCATCACCATGACCACCATGCCCAACCGGTACGTGGGCGCGCGTGTGGAGCCGACCGAGGACGCGGAGCAACTGTTCCGGCTGGTGCGGGAGGACATCGCGCTGGACGGCAAGGACGCGAAGAAGGAGCCCGCGCCGGACCCGGAGCCGACGGCCCCCGCCGACCCGGCCGCCGCCGACGACGAGATCGCGGTGCAGGTCCGCAACGGCACCCGTACCGACAGCCTCGCGGCGGCCCGGGGACGCGCCGACACGGTCGCCGGGCTGCTGGTGGAACAGGGCTTCGCACGGGCCGTCGCCGACCCCTCGGTACTGCCCAGCGAGGACCGCACAGTCGTCCGCTACCCCAGCGCCGACCTGGCCGGCGACGCGCAGCGGGTCGCCGCGTCCCTGGGGATACCCGCCGGCTCGGTACAGAGGTCGACCGAGGTCTCCGGCGTCACGCTCGTCGTGGGCGCGGACTGGCGCGAGGACACGGCGTACCGGGCGCCCGGCGCGGACGACCGGACCCCGGAGTCGGCCGAGGCCCTCAACGGCGCGGACACGAGCGCCTGCATGCACGTGAACCCGGGGTTCACGTGGTCCTGAGCGGCGTCAGCGGGCGCCGGCGGCGTCGGCGTCCGGCTGGACCGCCGGGCGCCGCGACGCGATGACCCGCTTCGCCAGGGACCGGGGGCTGGTCAGGAAGCCGAAGCCCCACGACATGTGCATGGTCGCCAGCGCCACCGGGATCTGCGCCCGCGCCTTCGGTCCGAGCCCCTTGCCGGCCGGGAGCGAGCCCGCGGCGATCGCCGCGAGGTAGGCGCCGGGCACGACGAAGCCCCACGGGGTCAGCGCGGCGCCCACCACGACGCCGGCGGCGATCGCGCACACCGCGGTCGGCGGGGCGAGGTAGCGCAGGTTGATGGAGCCGGAGTGGTAACGGGCGACGACGTGCCGCCAACGGCCGTAGTCCTTGTACTGCTTGGCCAGCGCCCGCACCGAGGGCCGGGGCCGGTAGGACACCTTCAGCTCGGGCGAGAACCAGATCAGGCCGCCGGCCTCACGGATGCGGAAGTTCAGCTCCCAGTCCTGGGCGCGGATGAACTCCTCGTTGTACCCGCCCTGCCGCTCCAGGGCCTCTCGGCGGAACACGCCCAGGTACACCGTCTCGGCCGGGCCCGCCGCACCGCCCGTGTGGAAGGCCGCGTTGCCCACGCCTATCCTCGACGTCATCGCGGCGGCGACGGCGTCCTCCCAGGCGTTCTCGCCCTCGGCGTGCATGATGCCGCCCACGTTCTGCGCGCCGGTCTCCTCCAGCAGCCGTACGGCCGTGGCGATGTAGTTCGGCGACAGCATGCCGTGGCCGTCGACGCGGACGACGACCGGATGGCGCGAGGCCTTGATCGCGGCGTTCAGCGCGGCGGGCGTACGGCCGGTGGGATTCGGCACGGTGTGGACGCGGGGGTCCTCGCGGACGAGTTCGGCGGCGATCTCTTCCGTGCGGTCCGTGGACGGACCGACGGCGATCACGACCTCCATCTCGCCGGCGTACTCCTGGGCGAGGATGGCGCGGACGGCGCCGCGCAGGTGCCGCTCCTCGTTGAGGACGGGCATGATCACGGAAACGGCGGGCGGCCGCACGTCGGACTTGGCGTTCATCGGTGCTCACGTTACCGCGAACGGGGGACACGGGTGCGCGCCGCGGGGGTCACAACCCCGGGCAGCAGATCGTATCGGCCTACGGTGCTCACGGATCCCACGTCCGGCCCCAGGTCCCGCCCCCGCGGAGGTGTCACCCTTGCCCACGCCGCCCCGCTCCCCCAGGGTCCCGGCGTCGCCCCCACGGGGCGGCCCCCCGCCGCAGCGCACCCGCCGCCCGCCGGGGCCCGCCGTACGGCGGAAGAAGCCGCGCTGGGCCATGCGGGCGGTGACGGCGCTGTCGGTAGTGGTGCTCGCCTCCGCCGGGATCGGGCACGCGGTGCTCTCCGGGCTGGACGCGGACATCGCCCGCGTCGACGCCTTCAAGGACATGAAGAACCGTCCGCGGGGCGGGAACGGCATGAACGTCCTGCTGGTCGGCACCGACGGCCGCGACCGGATCGGCGCGGAGGAGCGGCGGAAGTACCGGCTCGGCGGCGCCCCCTGTCACTGCACCGACACGATCATGATCGTCCACATCTCGGAGGACCGGGAGCGGGCGAGCGTGGTCAGCCTGCCGCGCGACTCGTACGCCGTGACGCCCGACCACACCGACCGCACGACCGGCGAGCACCACCGGGCACACCCCGTGAAGCTCAACGCGGCCTACGCCGAGGGCGGGCCCCAGCTGACCATCAGCACCGTCGAGAACATGACCCACGTGAAGATCGACCACTATCTGGAGGTCGACTTCACCAGCTTCATGAAGACGGTGGACGTGCTCGGCGGGGTGCGGATCTGCACCGTCCAGCCGCTCAAGGACCGCTACACCGGGCTCGACCTGCCGGCCGGCACCCACGAGCTGACCGGCGGACAGGCCCTGCAGTACGTCCGCGCCCGCCACCTCGACGGGGCCTCGGACCTGAGCCGGATGAAGCGCCAGCAGCGCTTCCTGGCCGCGCTGATCGACCGGGCGACCTCCTCCGGGCTCCTGCTGAACCCGCTCAAGTTCCGCGACGTCACGCGGGCGGTGCTGGGCTCGGTGCGGGCCGACAAGGGCTTCGGCACCGACGAGCTGCTGGCCCTCGGGCGGGCGATGCGGAGCTTCTCGCCGTCGTCGTCGGAGTTCACCACCGTGCCGATCGGGCAGATGGGCTACGCCGTCGAGGGCGTCGGCTCGACCCTCAAGTGGGACCCCGCCCGGTCGGAGCGGATCTTCGGCGCGCTGCGCGAGGACAGGCCGCTGGCACCCCCCGGACGCAGGCCCGAGGGCCCGGCACCGGTACCGGTGCCGGTCGACCCGAAGCGGATCCGGGTCCAGGTGGAGAACGGCACACACACCGCCGGGCTCGGCAGGCGCGTGGACGACGCGCTGGCCGCGACCGGCTTCCTCACCACCCGGGCACCGGTGAACGCCGACACCACGGTCGCACGGACCGTGGTCGCCTTCGACCCCCGCTGGGACAACTCGGCGAAGTCGCTGGCCGCCGCCCTGCCCGGCAGCCGGCTCAGGCCGGTCAAGGGCCAGGGGGCGACGCTGAAGGTGATCGCGGGCGCCGACTTCGAGCAGGTGGCGAAGGTGAGGGCGGCGGACCCGCCGCAGGATTCGGGCACGGTGGTACGCGGCGACGAGGTGGTGTGCGGGAAGCCCTGACCGGCTCCGGCCTCAGTTGCCGGAGACGGTGACCTTCTCGTCGTTCCTCAGCTGCTCCACCAGCTTCTTCACCTTGGCGTCGTCCCAGGTGAGGTTGCCACCGACGCTGCCGGAGACGGGCATGTTCATCGAGGTGCCGTCGCCGCCGCTGACACTCTTCATCGCCCAGAACATGCCGGCCAGGTCGAACAGGCCCATGTCCTTGTCCACGACGAGCGAGTCCAGGCCCGCGCCCATGGTCGGGTACAGCCTGAACGGGTTCAGCACGGTCGACGGGGTGGCCACCTGGCTCGCCAGGGCCGACAGGAACTTCTGCTGGTTCTTGGTGCGGTCCAGGTCGGAGCCGGGCAGCGCGTACCGGGTACGGACGAAGGCCAGGGACTCCTCGCCGTTCAGGGTCTGCTTGCCCTTCTTGAAGTCGGCGCCGGACTTCTTGTCCTTGATGTCCTGCGGGATGTCGATCTCGACGCCGCCGACCGCGTCCACGATGTTCGCGAAGCCGGCGAAGCCGATCTCCACGTAGTGGTCGATGCGCAGCCCGGTGTTGAACTCGACGGTGCGCACCAGCAGCTCGGGGCCGTCCTCCGCATAGGCGGCGTTCAGCTTCACGTGCCGGCCGGTGCCCTCGTACTTCTTGCCGGACTCCGAGCCGACGAAGCTCGGGATCTCCACGTCCGAGTCGCGGGGCAGCGACACCAGCGTCGACCCGTTGTCGCCGGTGTGCAGGATCATCATCGAGTCGGTGCGCTTGCCCTCGGCGTTGCCGGTGTGCAGGTCCTTCATCTGGTCCTTGGTCATGCCCTCGCGGCTGTCGGACCCGACGATCAGGTAGTTCGTGCCCTCGCCCGCTCCGGGCCGGTCGATGACCTTCGACAGGTCGACGTCGCGGTTGAGCTTGGAGTCGGCCCAGAAGTAGGTCCCGACCGTGGTGACGACCAGCACGGTCACCACGGTGATCGCCGTCCACTTGATCCGGCGCCGCCAGTCGGGCGCGGACCGCGGGCCGCCCGGGCCGGGGCCGCGGCCGCCGGGGCTGCCGTAGACCTGGCCGGTGTTGTAGCCGCTGTCGTACCCGTCCTGGCCGCCGTGGCCCCGGCCGTCGACGTACGACGGCTGCTGCGGCACCCCGCCCCCGTACGGAGGGGCCGTGCCCTGGCCGGGCGGCGGCGCCGCGCCGCGGCGGACCTGACGCATCACGCGGGCACTCTCGGGCTGTGCGCTCGCGCTGCCGCGTCCGTACCGGCCGGCGCGGTTGTCACCGGGTCGCCCCTCGGGCCAATCAGTCATGCGGACCAGTGTGCAGGTACCGGCGGTGCGGCCGACAGGGCCGTCGGAAAATAGGGGCGGCGCTGTTGCGAAGCTGACACAAAATACCCCCGTGCCGTCCCGGCATAAGGTGGAGGGCATGACAGACCAGGCAGAACAGGCCTCGGACGCGGAGTCGGCGGCATCGGAGATCCCGGGCAAGCCGACCTCGGCCTCCCGCACCACCCTCAGCCACATCATGACGCACAGCGACACCAACCTTCTGGGCACGGTGCACGGCGGCGTGATCATGAAGCTGGTCGACGACGCGGCCGGCGCGGTGGCCGGCCGGCACTCCGGCGGGCCCGCCGTCACCGCGTCCATGGACGAGATGGCGTTCCTCGAACCGGTCCGCGTCGGCGACCTCGTCCATGTGAAGGCGCAGGTCAACTGGACCGGCCGCACCTCCATGGAGGTCGGCGTGCGGGTACTGGCCGAGCGCTGGAACGAGTCGGCCCCCGCCACCCAGGTCGGCTCGGCCTACCTGGTGTTCGCCGCGGTGGACGCCGACGGCAAGCCCCGCTCCGTGCCGCCGGTGATCCCGGAGACCGAGAAGGACAAGCGGCGCTACCAGGAGGCCCAGATCCGCCGCACCCACCGGCTGGCCCGCCGCCGCGCGATCATGGAGCTGCGGGAGCGCCGGGTGGCGGAGGGCTACGAGGACTGAGCCCCCTCACCCGCACGGGAAGGGCGCCCGGGACGGTCGGTCCCGGGCGCCCTTTCGCGGTGCGGGGGTTACGGCAGGTTGCGCGCCATGACGATGCGCTGGACCTGGTTGGTGCCCTCGTAGATCTGCGTGATCTTGGCGTCGCGCATCATGCGCTCGACCGGGTAGTCACGGGTGTAGCCGTAGCCGCCGAGGAGCTGGACGGCGTCCGTGGTGACCTCCATCGCCACGTCCGAGGCGAAGCACTTGGCGGCGGCGCCCTGGAAGGTGAGGTCGCCGTCACCGCGCTCCGACTTGGCCGCGGCCGCGTAGGTGAGCTGCCGGGCGGCCTCGATCTTCATGGCCATGTCGGCGAGCATGAACTGGATGCCCTGGAAGTCGGCGATCGGCTTGCCGAACTGCTTGCGCTCCTTGACGTAGCCCTTGGCGTAGTCGAGGGCGCCCTGGGCGATGCCGAGGGCCTGGGCGGCGATGGTGATGCGGGTGTGGTCCAGCGTCTTCATCGCGGTCGCGAAGCCGGTGCCCTCCGCGCCGATCATGCGGTCGGCGGGGATGCGGACGTTGTCGAGGTAGACCTCGCGGGTCGGCGAGCCCTTGATGCCGAGCTTCTTCTCCGGCGCGCCGAAGGAGACGCCCTCGTCGGACTTCTCGACGACGAAGGCGGAGATGCCCTTGGAGCGCTTGGTGGGGTCGGTGACGGCCATCACCGTGTAGTACTCGGAGACGCCCGCGTTGGTGATCCAGCGCTTGACGCCGTTGAGCACCCAGAAGTCGCCGTCGCGGACCGCCTTGGTCTTCATGCCGGCCGCGTCGGAGCCCGCGTCGGGCTCGGAGAGGCAGTAGGAGAACATGCCGTCGCCCTTGGCGAGCGGGGTCATGTACTTCTTCTTCAGCTCCTCGGAGCCGGAGAGGATCACCGGGAGCGAGCCGAGCTTGTTCACCGCCGGTATGAGGGAGGAGCTCGCGCAGACGCGGGCCACCTCCTCGATGACGATCACCGTGGCGAGGGCGTCGGCGCCCGCGCCGCCGTACTCCTCGGGGACGTGCACGGCGTGCAGGTCGTTCGCGGTCAGGGCGTCGAGGGCCTCCTGCGGGAAGCGGGCCTCCTCGTCCACCGCGGCGGCGTGCGGCGCGATCTTCGCCTCGGCCAGCGAGCGGACGGCGTCGCGGAGCATGTCGTGCTCCTCGGACGGGCGGTACAGGTCGAAGTCAGCCGATCCGGCCAAGGTCTCTCACGCTCCAAAACACTGTGATGCTGGGCACGCTAACTACCGTTAAGTAACCCAAATTTTAGAACGCCGCCCGCGTCGCTGGATAGGTGAGGTTGACGACAGCCGGCCGGGGCCTTCGCCCGGCGCCCCGGATATGCTCGGGCGCGCACCTCAGCCGTACACCCCTGGAGCACCTCATGGCCCTCAAGATCACCGTGATCGGCACCGGCTACCTCGGCGCGACCCATGCGGCGGCCATGGCCGAGCTCGGTTTCGAGGTGCTGGGCCTGGACGTGGTGCCCGAGAAGATCGAGATGCTCCAGCGGGGCGAGGTCCCGATGTACGAGCCGGGTCTCGAGGAACTGCTGCGGGCGCACGTCGCGGGCATCGAGGGGTCCAGCGGGCGGCTGCGCTTCACCACCGACTTCGCGGAGGTCGCGGCCTTCGGCGACGTGCACTTCCTGTGCGTGAACACGCCGCAGAAGCACGGCGAGTACGCCTGTGACATGTCCTACGTCGAGTCCGCGCTGGCCTCGCTCGCGCCGCATCTGCGCGGCCCCGCCCTGGTCGTCGGCAAGTCGACGGTGCCGGTGGGCAGCGCCGACCGGCTGGCCGGCTACCTCGCCGAGCACGCGCCGGCGGGCGGCGACGCCGAGCTGGCGTGGAACCCGGAGTTCCTGCGCGAGGGCTTCGCCGTGCAGGACACCCTGCACCCGGACCGGATCGTGGTGGGCGTGCGCAGCGAGCGGGCCGAGAAGCTGCTGCGCGAGGTGTACGCCACGCCAGTCAACGAGGGCTCGCCGTTCGTCGTCACCGACTTCCCGACGGCCGAGCTGGTGAAGACCGCGGCGAACTCCTTCCTGGCCACCAAGATCTCCTTCATCAACGCGATGGCGGAGGTCTGCGAGGCCGCCGACGGCGACGTCGCCAAGCTGGCGGAGGCCATCGGGCACGACGACCGGATCGGCAGGAAGTTCCTGCGGGCCGGGATCGGCTTCGGCGGCGGCTGCCTGCCGAAGGACATCCGGGCGTTCATGGCGCGCGCCGGTGAGCTCGGTGCCGACCAGGCGCTGACGTTCCTGCGCGAGATCGACTCGATCAACATGCGCCAGCGCGGCCAGATGGTCGAGCTGGCCCGGCAGGCGCTGGGCGGCGGCCCGTTCCTGGGCAAGCGGGTCGCGGTGCTCGGTGCCACCTTCAAGCCCGACTCGGACGACGTACGGGACTCGCCCGCGCTGAACGTCGCCGGGCAGATCCACCTCCAGGGCGGCCAGGTGACGGTGTACGACCCGAAGGGCATGGAGAACGCCAGGCGGCTGTTCCCGACGCTCGGTTACGCGGACTCGGCACTGGAGGCGGTGCGGGGCGCCGACGTCGTGCTGCATCTGACGGAGTGGCGGGAGTTCCGCGAGCTGGACCCGGAGTCGCTGGGCGAGGCCGCGGCGGCACGGGTGATCCTCGACGGCCGCAACGCCCTGGACCCGGAGGCCTGGCGGCGGGCCGGCTGGACCTACCGGGCGATGGGCCGGCCGACCGCCTAGGTCCGCGCACCGGCGGGTGAACCACGGGGCCGTCACGCCTCCTTGGCGCGGTACCGGCGCATCTTGGCGCGCGCCCCGCACACCTGCATCGAGCACCAGCGCCCGCGTCCGGCCGGGCTGCGGTCGTAGTAGGCCCAGTGGCAGTCGGCGGCCTCGCACGCCTTGAGGCGGCTCCAGGTGCCCGCGACCAGTGCCCCGGCGACGGCTGTTGCGACGCGGGCGAGCAGGGATCCGCCGCGGGCCGGGGCGAGGGCGGCGGAGCCGTCGGCCGTGTCGACCGTCACGACCAGCGGGGCCCCCGCCAGCAGTCCGCCCAGCGGGGCGACCGCGCGGTGCGGCGGGTGGCCGGCGTGCGCGAGCAGGGCGGCGCGCAGCGACTCGCGCAGGTCCCGCGCGGCCGGCACCTCCTCCTCCGTCAGGCCGAACCGGGCCCGGCCCTCCGGCGTGCCCAGCGAGTCGGCGCCCGTCTCCAGGTCCAGCGTGTTCACCAGGGCCTCGATCAGCTCCAGGCCCCCCGGTGCGGGCGATCTCTCACTCATGCTTGCGACGTTACCGCCAATGGGGCAGCATGCAGTAACCGTTACTGGTTACCCGCATCATGCTGGTAACCGCGGACTTCGAGGAGGAAGTCATGGCCGTGGCCGAACTGGGCGCCGTCGTCCTGGACTGTCCCGACCCCCGGGCGCTGGCCCGCTTCTACGCCGGCGTGCTGGGCGGCACCGTCGAGGAACAGAACGACGGCCAGGACGAGTGGATCGACCTGAGGCTGCCCGGCGGGAAGGCACTGGCGTTCCAGGCCGCCCCCGAGTACGTGCCGCCGAAGTGGCCCGGGCCCGACGGCTCCCAGCAGTTCCACCTCGACCTCACCGTGGCGGACCTGGACGCGGCCGAGAAGGCCGTACTTGAGCTCGGCGCCCGCCCGCTGGACGCCGAGGACCGGACCCGCACGTTCCGCGTTTACGCCGACCCCGCCGGGCACCCGTTCTGCCTCTGTGCCTGCTGACACCGCCTCACATCACCGGGAGGAACCCCCCATGGCACCCGTGGCACGTTTCCGTTCCGTCGTCGTCGACTGTCCCGAGCCCCGCGAACTGGCCCGCTTCTACGCGCAGGTGGCGGGCGGCACCCCCGACGAGCAGGACCCGGACTGGGTCGTTCTCCAGATGCCCGGCGGGCCGCGGCTGTCCTTCCAGCGGGCACCGGAACTCGCCCCGCCGGAGTGGCCTCGCTCCGACCGCAACGCCCAGCAGTTCCACCTCGACCTCGACGGCGGGGCGACCTGGGAGGAGATGGACGCGGCGCACGAGAAGGTGCTCGCGCTGGGCGCCCGGCCGCTGGACCTGGAGGACCGGGAGAAGAAGGGCTTCATGGTGTACGCCGATCCGGCGGGGCATCCGTTCTGCCTGTGCCGGATCGAGCACGGCTGACCCCGGCGGCGCTCAGCCGTCGAGCTCGGCGATCGTCGCCGTCGACGGCTGGCGCCGCAGCTGCGCCGCGCGGGCGGCGAAGGCCGCGCCCCGCAGCACGCGCTGCACGTTGCCCCAGGTCAGCAGGGCGACGTCCGCCTCGTCCCAGCCCCGGCGCAGCAGCTCGGCGACCAGACGGGGGTAGCAGGAGGCGTCGCCGAGCTCCAGCGGATGGGTGCCGCCGGCGTCGTAGGTGCCGGACAGGCCGACGCTCCGCGGGCCGGCGACCCGGCGGACGTGGTCCAGGTGGTCGGCGACGTCGCGGACGGCCGGGCCCGTCTGCTCCGCGGCCAGCGGCACCATGCACAGGCCCTGGGCCGCGCCGAGCTCGGCGAGCAGGTCGTCGGGGAGGTTGGCCGGGTGCGGGCGCAGGGCCAGGGCGGCGGACCGGGTGCACAGCACGGGCGCCTTGGAGACGGCGAGCACACGGCGGACGGTCCCCGCTCCGGCCCCCGAGAGGTCGGCGACGACGCCGAGCCGGTTCATCTCGCGGACGACCTCCTCGCCGAAGCGGCTCAGACCGGCCTCGCCCGCCCAGGAGGCGCCGGTCAGCGTGAGCACCCGCAGACCGAGGGCGTGCAGGGAGCGCAGGATGCCGAGGCTGCCGCCGAGCGCGGCGGCTCCGGCGGGGCCCGGCAGCACGGCGACCCGGCCGCAGTTACGGGCGTCGATGACCTGCCCGGCGTCGTACGCCAGCCGGAGGCCCTCGGGATGGGCCCGGACGACCGTCCTGGCCAGGTCGAGCTGCTCCAGGGCGGCGCCGACGGCCCGGTCGCCGTCGGCGCCCCCGGGCAGGTGCAGCGACCAGAACAGCGCGCCGACGTGCCCCGCGCGCAGCCGGGGCACGTCGGCGCGGACGCCGCTCTCGCCGAGTTCCAGGTCGTAGAAGGGCAGGTGCCCGAGCGCCCGGGGCAGGCCGCAGTAGCCGTCGGCGACGGGGTGGGCGGCCAGCACGGCGTGGGCCCGGGTCAGGGGCTCGTCGTCGGGGTCGGAGACGGGCGCGTAGGGCTCGGGCGGGAAGGCCTCGTCGGGCAGCGGCACGGACAGGTCGTCGAGCTCGCCGGCCTCCGCGCCGGTGTGCAGGTCGTCCTGGAGGTCTGCCATGGCGTGCTCCGTACGGTCGTCGTGCGTTACGGCCACCGTCACACGCGGCAGGTGGGGCTTCCTGGTGGGCGCGGCGTCCGGGGTAACGGCGCCGGGGCCCGCGCTCAGCCGCGGGCCGCGTCGATCACCTCGTCCAGGGTGTCCCGGGAGCGGACCAGGTCGGCGATGGTCCGGTCGATGCGGTCGCGTTCCGCGGTGAGGTCGGCGACCAGCTTCGGCGTGGCGACGGCCGAGGGTCCGCCGTCCCCGTCGCGCATGCAGGGCAGCAGGTCGGCGATCCTGCTGCTGGCCAGGCCGGCCGCGAACAGCTCCTGGATGCGGACGACCCGGTCGACGGCCGCCTCCGGGTACTCGCGGTGCCCGCCGGGCGTACGCTCGGCCGCGAGCAGCCCCTGCTCCTCGTAGTACCGCAGCGAGCGTTCGCTGACGCCCGTACGCCGGGCGAGTTCGCCGATCCGCATGCCGTCGCCTCCGGGACTTGAATCTGACACTGATGTCAGGTTCTAGCGTACGGGCATGCCGAACACGACAGCGCTCCTCGACTCCGCCCCGCTCGGACCGCTCACCCTCCCCAACCGCCTGGTGATGGCCCCGCTCACCCGCAACCGCGCCGAGCCCGACGGCACTCCGACGCCGCTCATGGCCACGTACTACGCCCAGCGCGCCTCCGCCGGCCTGATCGTCGCCGAGGCCGCGACGCCGAACGCGGTCGGGCAGACGTACCCGAACATCACCGCCGTCCACAGCGCCCGGCACGTGGCGGGCTGGCGGCAGGTCACCGACGCCGTGCGGGAGGCGGGCGGGCGCATGTTCCTCCAGCTCCAGCACGGCGGCCGGGTCGGCCACCCCGCGACCAGCGGGCTGACGCCCGTCGCGCCCTCGCCGGTGCCGCTGCCCGAGACGATCTTCACCCCCGGGGGTCACCGGCCGGCCGTCGTCCCGCGGGAGATGACCGCCGAGGACATCCGCACCACCGTCGCGGACTTCGCGCGTGCCGCGCGCAACGCGCTCGACGCCGGGTTCGAGGGGGTGGAGGTGCACTCCGCCAACGGTCACCTGCTGCACCAGTTCCTGGCCGCCAACACCAACCGCCGCACCGACGGGTACGGCGGCCCGGTCGCCGGACGGATCCGGTTCACGGCCGAGGTGACCGAGGCCGTGGCCGCCGAGATCGGCGCCGAGCGGGTGGGCCTGCGCGTCTCCCCCGGCAACACCGTCAACGGCATCGCGGAGGGCGGGACGGAGGAGATCTACACCGCGCTGGTGGAACGGCTCGGCGGGCTCGGGCTCGCCTATCTCCACCAGGTCTTCGCCGACCCCGACGACCCGGTGTTCCGGACGATCCGCGCCGGTTGGCCGGGCGTGCTGATCGCCAACCCGGTGCTGGGCGGAAATCCGGCCACGGACGCCGTGCGCCACGCGTCCGAGCGGCTGCTGGCCGCCGGCGCCGACCTGATCGCCCTGGGCCGGCCCTTCCTGGCCAACCCCGACCTGGTGACGCGGCTGCGGATCGGGGCGCCGCTGAATCCGGTACGGGACCGGTACCTCATGTACGTGGGCGGGGCGACCGGTTACACCGACTACCCCGCCCTCGAGGGGACGGCTCAGCCGTCCAGGTCCTCCAGCGTCGCGTTGGACGGCCCCCGCGTCGCCTGAAGCCCGCGGGCGACGTCCTCTGCGGCGCCCAGCACCCGTACCGCGTTCTTCCAGGTCAGCTTGGCCAGGTCGGACCGGGACCAGCCCCGGTCCAGCAGCTCGGCGACGAGGTTCGGGTAGCCCGAGACGTCGTCGAGGCCGGCCGGCGTGAAGGGCGTGCCGTCGTAGTCGCCGCCGATGCCGAGGTGGTCGATGCCGGCGGCCTCGCGCATGTGGTCGAGGTGGTCGGCGACCGTGGACACCGTGGCGACCGGGCGCGGGGTGCGCTCCTCGAAGGCCGCGTGGACCCTCATCGCCTCCGGGCTCGTGTCCAGGTGGTGGAAGCCGTGCGCGCGCATGTTCTCGTCGGCGGCGGCCGTCCAGTCCACGGCGGCCTGGAGCACGAACTTCGGCACGAAGGTCACCATCGCCATGCCGCCGTTGGCGGGCAGCCGCTCCAGCACGTCGTCCGGGATGTTGCGCGGGTGGTCGCAGACGGCCCGGGCGGAGGAGTGCGAGAAGATCACCGGCGCGGTGGAGGCGTCCAGCGCGTCCCGCATCGTCGTCGCCGCGACGTGCGAGAGGTCGACCAGCATGCCCTCGCGGTTCATCTCCCGCACGACCTCGCGGCCGAAGGCCGACAGGCCGCCGACGCCGGGCTCGTCGGTCGCCGAGTCCGCCCACGCCACGTTGTCGTTGTGGGTGAGGGTCAGGTAGCGCACGCCGAGCGCGTACAGCGCCCGGAGCGTGGCGAGGGAGTTGTCGATGGAGTGGCCGCCCTCGGCGCCCATCAGCGACGCGATCCGGCCCTCTGCGCGGGCCGCCTCCATGTCGGCGGCGGTCAGCGCGGCGCGCAGGTCCTTGGGGTGGCGGTCGATGAGCTGCCGTACGCAGTCGATCTGCTCCAGCGTCGCCGTCACCGCGCCCGGCAGGTCCGAGCGGACGTACACCGACCAGTACTGCGCGCCGACGCCGCCGGCCCGCAGCCGGGCGAGGTCGGTGTGCAGGTGGGCGGACTGGTCCTCGGCGATGTCACGGGTGTCGAGGTCGTAGCGCACCTGCTCGCGCAGGGCCCAGGGCAGGTCGTTGTGACCGTCGACGACGGGGAACTCCCGCAGCAGCTCCCGGGCCCGGTCCAGCGAGGTCATCCGCGTCACTTCCCGAAGCCGAAGGCGGCCGCCGAGCCCGCGACCTTGTTGCGCAGGCGCTTGCCCTTCTCGGTCGCCTGGTCGTTGAGGTCCTGCTGGAACTCGCGCATCCGGGCGAGCAGCTCCTCGTCGTGGGCGGCGAGGATGCGGGCGGCCAGGAGGCCGGCGTTGCGGGCGCCGCCGACGGAGACGGTGGCGACGGGGACGCCGGCCGGCATCTGCACGATGGACATCAGGCTGTCCATGCCGTCCAGGTACTTCAGCGGCACGGGGACGCCGATGACCGGCAGCGGGGTGACCGAGGCGAGCATGCCGGGCAGGTGGGCGGCGCCGCCCGCGCCCGCGATGATCGCCTTGAGCCCGCGGCCGGCGGCCTGCTCGCCGTACGCGATCATCTCGCGCGGCATGCGGTGCGCGGAGACGACGTCGACCTCGTAGGGGATCTCGAACTCGTCGAGCGCCTTGGCGGCGCCCTCCATGACGGGCCAGTCGGAGTCCGACCCCATGACGATGCCCACGACCGGGCTGACCGGGCTCATTCGGTGATCGTCCCTCTCAGGTAGCCGGCAGCGTGACGGGCGCGCTCCAGCACGTCGTCCAGGTCGTCGCCGTAGGTGTTGACGTGGCCGACCTTGCGGCCGGGCTTCACGTCCTTGCCGTACATGTGGATCTTGAGCTGGGGGTCGCGGGCCATGCAGTGCAGGTACGCGGAGTACATGTCCGGGTAGTCGCCGCCGAGGACGTTGACCATGACCGTCCACGGTGCGCGCGGGCGGGGGTCGCCCAGCGGCAGGTCGAGGACGGCGCGGACGTGGTTGGCGAACTGCGAGGTGATCGCGCCGTCCATCGTCCAGTGTCCGGAGTTGTGCGGGCGCATCGCGAGCTCGTTGACGAGGATGCGGCCGTCGCGGGTCTGGAACAGCTCGACGGCGAGGTGGCCGACGACGCCGAGTTCCTTGGCGATGGCGAGGGCCATCTCCTCGGCCCGCAGCGCCAGGTCCCGGTCCAGGTCGGGGGCGGGCGCGATCACCGTGTCGCACACGCCGTTCACCTGCTGGGACTCGACGACGGGGTAGGCCACCGCCTGGCCGTGCGGGGAGCGGACGACGTTGGCGGCCAGCTCGCGGACGAAGTCGACCTTCTCCTCCGCCAGCACGGGCACGCCGGCGCGGAAGGGCTCGGCGGCCTCCTCGGCGGAGTCGACGACCCACACGCCCTTGCCGTCGTAGCCGCCGCGGACCGTCTTGAGGACGACCGGGAACCCGTCGCCCTCCGCCGCGAAGGCGGCCACGTCGGCCGGATCGCTCACGATCCGGTGCCGCGGACAGGGCACACCGATCGCGTCGAGCTTGGCGCGCATCACCCCCTTGTCCTGGGCGTGGACCAGCGCGTCGGGCCCGGGGCGCACGGGGATGCCGTCCGCCTCCAGAGCCCGTAGGTGCTCGGTCGGTACGTGTTCGTGATCGAACGTGATCACGTCGCACCCCTTCGCGAACGCGCGCAGCGTGTCGAGGTCGCGATAGTCGCCGACGACGACATCGCTGACGACCTGCGCCGCGGAATCCTGCGGGGTGTCACTGAGGAGCTTGAACCTGATGCCCAACGGGATGCCCGACTCGTGTGTCATACGAGCGAGCTGGCCTCCGCCGACCATGCCGACTACCGGGAACGTCACGCCCCTAGCGTATCGGCCGCTCGGGGCCCACCGGATTCCCGGCCGTTTCCCGGCCCTCCCCCGGCCCTCTCGCCGTGCGATACCGGCTCCCGCAGGAAGATCGCGTGCCCGGCTGGTTAGCATGACTGGATCGACACCGACCGGACGGGGGCCTGCACGACCATGGGACATGGTTCCTCGGGTGCCCCCGCGGCGCCCCCGGTGCCCGGGGCGCCCCGCGGCGGCCTGCGGAACCGGCTCGACCGGCTGGTCCGCGAGGCCCTGAAGTTCGGGGCGGTGGGCGGCGCGGGCGTGCTGGTCAACCTGCTCGTCTTCAACCTGGTCCGGCACGTGACCGACCTCCAGGTCGTGCGGGCGAGCATCGTCGCCACCGTCGTCGCGATCGTCTTCAACTACCTGGGCTTCCGCTACTTCACCTACCGGGACCGCGACAAGAGCGGCCGCACCCGCGAGATGTCGCTGTTCCTGCTGTTCAGCGCGGTCGGCCTGGTGATCGAGAACGGTGTGCTCTTCACGGCGACGTACGGCTTCGGCTGGGACAGCCCGCTGCAGAGCAACATCTTCAAGTTCCTCGGCATCGGCCTCGGCACGCTGTTCCGCTTCTGGTCGTACCGCAGCTGGGTCTTCCGCACGCTGCCCGCCTCCGGGCACGCGACGCGGGAGGGCTCCTTCGGGGAGCCCGGACACCCGGCGGCGGTCCGCGAGACCGACGGCGCCCCGGCCCGCCGCTGACGGCGCCTAGCGCACCGTCACGCCCTCGTCCGGCGACGACTTCTTCGGCGGCGTCCGCGACAGGAACAGGCCGAAGACCGGGGGCCTGGACTGGAGGAGCTCCAGGCGGCCGCCGTCCGCCTCGGCCAGGTCCCGGGCGACGGCCAGGCCGATGCCCGTCGAGTTGCGCCCGCTGATCGTGCGCTCGAAGATCCGCGCCCCCAGGTCGGCCGGGACGCCCGGTCCCTCGTCGGTGACCTCGACGACCGCCTGGTTGCCCGTGACCCGGGTGCGCAGGGCCACCGTGCCGCCGCCGTGCATCAGGGAGTTCTCGATCAGCGCGGCCAGCACCTGCGCCACCGCGCCCGGCGTGCCCACGGCCGTCAGGTGCCGCTTGCCGGAGCTGACGATCGCCCGCCCGGAGCTGCGGTAGGCGGGGCGCCACTCGGCGATCTGCTGCTGGATGACGTCGTCCAGTTCGAAGGTGACGGCGGAGCCGCTGCGCGGGTCGCGGGAGTTCGTCAGCAGCCGGTCCACGACGTCCGTCAGCCGCTCCACCTGCGACAGCGCGATCGTCGCCTCCTCCTTCACCGTCTCCGGCTCGTCGGTGAGGGTGATCTCCTCCAGCCGCATCGACAGCGCCGTCAGCGGCGTGCGGAGCTGGTGGGAGGCGTCGGCGGCCAGGCGGCGTTCGGCGGTCAGCATCCGGGCGATGCGCTCGGCGGAGGAGTCCAGCACGTCCGCGACCCGGTCCAGCTCGGGGACGCCGTAGCGCTTGTGCCGGGGGCGCGGATCGCCGGAGCCGAGGCGCTCGGCGGTCTCGGCGAGGTCGGTGAGCGGGGACGCGAGGCGGTTGGCCTGGCGGATCGCCAGCAGCACCGCGGCGATCACCGCGAGCAGCGCCACCAGGCCGATGATGAGCAGGGTCCGGCCGACCTCCCGGGTCACCGAGGAGCGCGGGTCCTCCACGAGGACCGTCTCGCCCTCCTCGCCGGTGGCCTTGCCGCGGATGACGTCGCCCTCCGGCTTGCTGCCGACCTCGATGACCGGCCTGCCGGGGATGCGGATCACGGCGTACCGGGCGTCGGCGACCTGCTCGCGCAGGAAGCCCGCGTCCACGGACCCGGTGCCGAGCAGCCGGCTGTCCACGATGCTGGCCAGCCGCACCGCCTCCAGGTCCACGCGTTCCTGGGCGGTGCTGCTGATCGTCCGGGCCTCGACGATGACCAGGGAGACGCCGAAGACGGCGATCACGACGAGCACCACGGCGAGCGTGGACTGGATCAGTCGGCGGCGCATGTTCCCCTACGTACCCGCGTACGGCCCCGGAGGGCTCAGTTCTTCTCGAAACGGAAACCCACGCCCCGCACGGTGGCGATGTAGCGGGGGTTGGCCGCGTCGTCGCCCAGCTTCTTGCGCAGCCAGGAGATGTGCATGTCGAGGGTCTTCGTCGACGACCACCAGGTGGTGTCCCAGACCTCGCGCATGAGCTGGTCGCGGGTGACGACCCGGCCGGCGTCGCGCACCAGCACCCGCAGCAGGTCGAACTCCTTGGCGGTGAGCTGGAGCTCCTCGTCGCCCATCCAGGCGCGGTGCGACTCGACGTCGATGCGCACGCCGTGCGTGGCGGGCGGCTGCTGGGGCTCGGCGGCGCCGCGCCGCAGCAGGGCGCGGACCCGGGCGAGCAGCTCGGCCAGCCGGAAGGGCTTGGTGACGTAGTCGTCCGCCCCGGCGTCCAGGCCGACGACGGTGTCCACCTCGTCGGCGCGGGCGGTCAGGATCAGGATCGGCACGGCGTGCCCTTCCGAGCGCAGCCGGCGAGCGACCTCCAGTCCGTCCATGCCGGGCAGCCCGAGGTCCAGCACCACCAGGTCGATGCCGCCCTGCATCCCGGCGTCGAGCGCGGTGGGGCCGTCCTCACGCACCTCGACCTCGTACCCTTCGCGGCGCAGTGCGCGGGCCAGCGGCTCCGAGATGGACGCGTCGTCCTCGGCGAGCAGTACACGGGTCATGAGCTGATGGTAGTCCGCTCGGAGCAACGCCCGGGGTGTGATCGTCGCGAGGGACTCTTACCTCCGGACATGCCGGACACATGCGGAATCCGGCGCCGGGCACGGCCCGCGCGGCCCTCGCCGCCGCCCCGGTGGCGGGCCTGCGGCTGTGGGGTGCCATCCTGGGATGGACCTTCGAATGACCGTTCCCGGTTCCGTCGAAACCTGTGATTCGCGTCTCAAGTCCTTCCATACCGGGCGGTGTCCTGCCGTATGGTGAATCAGCGCCTGTAGCACCCGGACGACCTTTGGCGACAGTTCGACGCTGAAGGTCTCTTTCGCGTGCGGGCCGGTTCGTGACCGGCCTTGAAAGGAATGACCTGTGGCCGGGCCTCATCGCGTGCAGAGAAGCGCGCGGAGGCGTGGATCCCGGTGGTCGCCGTCCATCGCTCCGTGATCCGGAGCGGAATCCCTCAGGCGTGGGGTCGGACGGTTGAGCCCGCCGGTGCCGGCTGCCCCCCACCGGGCGCGCATCGCCTCATGAGCGCGTCCCGACAGCAAGGAACGACCATGGCGTCCAGCCTGACGAAGGACTCGGTCCGCCCGGGTACCCCCGGTTCCGAGAAGACCTTCTTCGGCCACCCCCGCGGACTGGCCACTCTCTTCATGACCGAGATGTGGGAGCGATTCTCCTACTACGGCATGAGGGCTCTGCTCCCGCTGTACCTCGTCGCTCCTGGCGGCCTCGGGCTCAGCGCCGGCAGTGCGACCGCGATCTACTCGGTGTACCTGTCCCTGGTGTACCTGCTCACGATGCCGGGCGGCTGGTTCGGCGACCGCGTCTGGGGCCCCCGCAAGACCGTCGCCATCGCCGGCGGCGTCATCATGCTCGGCCACCTCACGCTGGCGCTGCCCTCCTCCGGCACGTTCTACGCGGGCCTCGGCCTGGTCGCCATCGGTTCGGGTCTGCTGAAGGCCAACATCTCGACGATGGTCGGCCAGCTCTACGACGGCCCGGACGACCCGCGTCGCGACGGTGGCTTCACCGTCTTCTACATGGGCATCAACCTGGGTGCCTTCGTGGCGCCGCTGACGATCGGCACCATCGGTGAGAACGTCAACTGGCACCTGGGCTTCGCGCTCGCCGCGGTCGGCATGGCGCTCGGTGTGGTCCAGTTCCTGATCGGCAGCCGCCACCTCGACCCCCACTCGAGCGTCGTCCCGAAGCCGCTGTCGGTGGAGGAGAAGACCTCCACTCTGCGCAAGGCCGCGTTCTGGGCCGCGATCGCCGTCGTGTTCTACGCGATCGTCGGCTTCTCCGGTCACTACACGCTGAACTGGATCCTGGTCCCGCTGACCCTGCTCGGCGTGATCATCCCGATCCTGGTGCTGACCCGCATCAAGCGCGACCGGTCGCTGGACCGTGCCGAGCAGTCGAAGATGTCCGCGTACATCTGGTTCTTCGTCGCCGCGGCCGTGTTCTGGATGATCTACGACCAGGGCGGCTCGACGCTGTCGATCTTCGCCGACTCCTCCGCCGAGAACAGCGTCCTCGGCTGGGAGTTCCCGGTCTCCTGGTACCAGTCGGTCAACCCGGTCATCATCATGGCCCTGGCCCCGGTCTTCGCTTCCCTCTGGCTGGCGCTGGCCCGCCGCGGCAAGGAGCCGAGCACGATCGTGAAGTTCTCGTTCGGCCTGGTCCTGGTCGGCGCGTCCTTCTTCCTCTTCCTCGCCCCGCTGGCGATCGCGGACGGCGGTCACAAGGCGGCCGCGATGTGGCTGGTGGCGATCTACTTCGTCCAGACCTGCGGTGAGCTGCTGCTCTCCCCGGTCGGCCTGTCGGTCACCACGAAGATGGCGCCGGTGAAGTACGCCTCGCAGATGATGGGCGTCTGGTTCCTGGCCGTCACCGCGGGTGACGCCACGACCGGCCTGCTCTCCATCGCCGGTGTCGACCTGAACAAGACGGGCATCGTCGCCCTGGAGGCCACGCTCGCCGTGGTCGCCGGTGCCGCGGTGTGGATGTACCGCAAGCGCGTCAAGGAACTCATGGGCGACGTCCGCTGAGGCCTGCCGGCCGGACCTCGCTTCCGGAGGGCCACCGCATCCAGTCGTGATGCGGTGGCCCTCCGGGCGTTTTCCGGGGGGTGCGCGGTCCGGGCCACGACGGCAGGCGGGCGGCGGCGAGGGCGTGCGTACGGGGCGAGGAGAGCGGCGGCGGGACACGCCAGGCCACCGAGAGGGCCGCTGAGCGGGCGCGTGCGAGGTCGGGGCGCACCTGGTGGGGCTCTCGGGCCCCGTGGCGCGGCCCGGGAGCAGGCGGAGCGCTCGACGTGGCACCGCCGCGATCGGAGGCGGTTCGCCGTGACCGACGACGCCGATGACGGATGGACGCGCGCTGCCCACGCGGACGCGGTCGGTCGCCGGGGCTGGTGAGCCGGGGGCGGACAGGCGCGCGCTGCCCACGCGGGCGTGAGCGGTCGCCGGGGCTGATGAGCCGGGGGCGGACAGGCACGCGCTGCCCACGCGGGCGTGAGCGGTCGCCGGGGCTGATGAGCCGGGGGCGGACAGGCGCGCGCTGCCCACGCGGGCGTGAGCGGTCGCCGAGGCTGATGAGCCGGGGGCGCGAGGCGCGCCTGGGCGATCGGTTGGGGGTGGTGGGGCTGCGGCGCCGGTGACGGAGTGCGTGCCGGTGTGGCCGTGAGCGGTCGCCGGGACGGGGGACGCCGGCGACACCTGGGGCGAAAGTTACGCCGGGGCGCCCAGTTCCGCCCAGACCCGCTTGCCCGCGACGCCCGGGGTCCGTACGACGCCCCAGTCCAGGCACAGGCGCTGCACGATGAACATGCCGTGGCCGCCGGGGCGGCCCGCGCGGTGCGGGGTGCGGGGTGCGGGCTGGCCCGCGCCGCGGTCGGAGACCTCCAGCCGGATCACCTTCTTGTCGCAGGTGATCCGCAGCTCGTCCGGCCCCTCCGCATGCAGGCACGCGTTGGTGACCAGCTCGGAGACGACGAGCAGCACGTCCTCCGCGGCGGCACGCTGGTCGGCGGTGGCGGAGGGCAGCCAGCCCCACGCGTACAACGCCTCGCGGGTGAAGTCACGGGCGAGCGGAACGACGCCGCTCTGATCGTCGAAGCTCAGCGTGCGGACCTGCGGGCCGGCCACGGCCGCCGCCGCGGACGCGGGCACGCCGACGGGAGCGGGCGTGCCGCCTGCCCCGGGCTCTTCGGACCCGGGTGCGTCCCCCTCGGACGCCCCGGAAGCGCCGCTGGGCTCCGGACCGCGGTCGCCCGGCGAGTAGGGCCGGGTGGTGCTCATCAGCGCTTCACCTCACCGATTCACCAGTTCACGTTTCAAAGTCGTACACAGTCACAGTCGAAGTCACGGTCAGGATGTCTCCTGCCCGACCGGACCGCCGGAACACCCCTGTAGTCGCCACGAATCACGGGACGGGGCAAAAACGCCGGCCTCGAAGGCCGCACGAGACCCGCCGCGGTGACCGCGGACCACGGCTCAGCCTGACTCGTCCGACAGGGCCGCCTCGAGCGTGTCGTGGAGGGTGAAGACCGCTTCGGCCCCCGTGATCTCGAACACGCGCGCCACCACCGGCTGCATGGCCACAAGATGTACGCCACCCCCCGCGGCCTCCGCCTTCAACCGCGCGCCCAGCAGGACGTTGAGTCCCGTGGAGTCGCAGAACTCCAGGCGCGAGCAGTCGACGACGAGCCGGTTGAATCCCTTGTCGAGGCACTCGTCCAGCGGCTCGCGCAACAGCTCGGCGGTGTGGTGATCCAGCTCACCCGCCGGGGTCACGACGGCACTGGGGCCTTCCTCGCGCACCTCGACCAGAAGCCGGCCCGACTGTGCGCTGCCGACCGTCCCGCGGTCCATGCCGTCTCTTCTCCCGACGTCGTGACTCCTTGCTGACGCTCTCGAACACTACGCCTTCCCGCGGCACTCCGACACCCGAACAAGTGCACACAAACGGACATACCCACACAGAACACACTTGCGGTGGGCTCGGTAAACCCGGTAGGCCTAGTAGGAACACACCCGACACGGCCGGCTTTGGAGGCGCCGCACACCGCAGTGCACGCAATTGGCATCGGCAGCCGTATGCCGAGAACGATGGAGGACATCATGTCACCCCGGCTCGACGGATCGCGTACCCAGGAAGCGACGTCGACACTCCCTCCGGAACATCTGGATCCCATCGAGCATCATGACGCTCCCGTCGGCGACGACGGCACACTCGCCGGGCTTCCGGACATCCCCGCCTACGACGAGGTGACTCCGGCAGACGCCCGGGCCCTGTCGAAGACCCTCTTCGAGCGGCTGGAGTCGCTGGAGGAAGGCACCTGCGACTACTCCTACGTGCGCAACACGCTCGTCGAGCTCAACCTCGCGCTGGTCAAGTTCGCCGCCTCCCGCTTCCGCTCCCGCAGCGAGCCGATGGAGGACATCGTCCAGGTCGGCACGATCGGCCTGATCAAGGCGATCGACCGCTTCGAGATGTCGCGCGGCGTCGAGTTCCCCACGTTCGCGATGCCGACCATCATCGGCGAGATCAAGCGCTTCTTCCGCGACACCTCGTGGTCCGTGCGCGTCCCGCGCCGGCTGCAGGAGCTGCGGCTCGACCTGGCCAAGGCCGGCGACGAGCTGGCCCAGCGCCTCGACCGCGCCCCGACCGTGGCCGAACTGGCCGAGCACCTCGGCCTGTCCAGGGACGAGGTCGTCGAGGGCATGGCCGCCTCGAACGCCTACACCGCATCCTCGCTGGACGCCCAGCCGGAGGAGGACGACGCGGAGGGCGCGCTCGCCGACCGCATCGGGTACGAGGACCACGGCCTCGAGGGCATCGAGTACGTGGAGTCGCTGAAGCCGCTGATCGCCGAACTCCGGCCCCGTGACCGGAAGATCCTGTCCCTGCGTTTCGTCGCGGGCATGACCCAGTCGGAGATCGGCGAGGAGCTCGGCATCTCCCAGATGCACGTGTCCCGGCTGCTGTCGCGGACGCTGGTACGGCTGCGCAAGGGACTCACGGCCGAGGACTGATCCTCGCCGGGTGACGCTTGTCCTCCAGAGGGACGGTCCGGGCCGGGCCGTCCCTCTTCGGGTTCCGTGCCCGGCGCCCCTCCCCCGGCCCTGACGGCGCCGCGCCGGGCGTCACACCACGCGTACGCCGCGCCGCCACACGGCGTCGACCAGCGGCACGCCGGGCCGGTAGGCCAGGTGCACGTGGCTCGGCGCGTCCAGGAGGCTCAGGTCGGCGTAGGCGCCCGGGGCGATGCGGCCGACGTCGTCGCGGCGCAGGGCCGCCGCACCGCCCGCGGTGGCCGACCAGACCGCCTCGTCCGGTGTCATCCCCATGTCCCGCACCGCGAGGGCGATGCAGAAGGGGACGGAGGACGTGAAGGACGAGCCGGGGTTGCAGTCGGTGGAGAGGGCGACCGTGACACCGGCGTCGAGGAGGCGGCGGGCGTCCGGCCACTCGGCGCGGGTGGAGAACTCGGCGCCGGGCAGCAGGGTGGCGACCGTGTCGCTGTGGGCGAGGGCGTCCACGTCGGCGTCGGTGAGGTGGGTGCAGTGGTCGGCGCTGGCCGCGTCCAGCTCGACGGCAAGCTGGACGCCGGGGCCGTAGGAGAGCTGGTTGGCGTGGACGCGCGGGTGCAGGCCCCTGGCCCGGCCGGCGGTGAGGATCGCGCGGGCCTGGTCGCCGTCGAAGGCGCCCTTCTCGCAGAACACGTCGACCCAGCGGGCGTGCGGGGCGCAGGCGTCGAGCATCTCGCCGGTGACCAGGGCGACGTACGCGGCCGGGTCGTCGGCGAGTTCGGGGGCGACGACGTGGGCGCCGAGGAAGGTGACCTCGTCGGTGTGCCGGGCGGCGATGCGCAGGGCGCGGGACTCGTCGGCGGTGGTCAGGCCGTAGCCGGACTTGGTCTCGAAGGTCGTCGTGCCCTGGCGCAGGGCCTCCGCGAGGTGGCGGACGAGCCCCGCCTCCAGTTCCTCGTCGCTCGCGGCGCGGGTGGCGGCGACGGTGGTGCGGATGCCGCCGGCGCTGTAGGGGCGGCCGGACATGCGGGCGTTGAACTCCTCGGTGCGGTCGCCCGCGAAGAGGAGGTGGGAGTGGGAGTCGACGAAGCCGGGGAGGACGGCCCGGCCGCCGGCGTCGACGCGGTCGTCGGCGGCGGGCGCTCTGCTCGCTTCACCGGCCCACGCGATGCGGTCGCCGTCGATGACGACGGCCGCGTCCCGGACCAGTCCGAGGGGGGATCCTCCCCCACTCTCGAACTTGCTCGAGCGGGGGGACCCCCGTCCGAGCGAGGGGTCGTTGGTGACCAGCGTGGCGATGTTGGTGATGACGGTGCTGCTCATGGTGTCCGTGACGTCCTCGTGGGGGCGGGGTCGGGTGGTCAGGCGCGCAGGGCCTCGACGGCCCGCGCGAGGGCCTGCGGCACGTCGGGGACCAGGGTGTGGGCCCCGTCGCGTACGACGTGCCGCCCGCCCACGACCGTGTGCCGCACGTCCGCCGCCGTCGCCGCGAACACGGCCGTCTCGGCGCCGAGCCTGGGCAGCGGCCCCGCCGTCCTGACCGAGTCCAGCGCGATCGTCGTGAGGTCGGCGCGGGCCCCGGCGTCGATGCGGCCGGTGTCGTCCCAGCCGAGGGCGGCGTGCCCGTCCTCGGTGGCGGCGCGCAGCAGGGCGGCGGCCGTCCAGTGGCCGCGGGTGCGGGTGCGCAGCCGCTCGTTCAGCTCCATCGCGCGGGCCTCCTCCAGCAGGTCGACGACGGCGTGGCTGTCGGAGCCGAGGGAGAGGGGCGAGCCCGCCCGCTGGAGGGCGGGCGCGGGTCCGATGCCGTCGGCGAGGTCCCGTTCGGTGGTCGGGCACATGCAGGTGCCGGTGCGGCTGCCGCCGAGCAGGGCGATGTCCTCGTCGGTGAGGTGGGTGTTGTGGACGCCGGTGGTACGGGGTCCGAGCACGCCGTGGTCGGCGAGGAGACGGGCCGGGGTGCACCCGTGGGCCCGCAGGCACGCCTCGTTCTCGGCGGTCTGCTCGGACAGGTGGACGTGCAGCGGCGCCCCCCGTTCCTCCGCCCAGCGCGCCACCGTGGCCAACTGGGCGGCGGGTACGGCCCGTACGGAGTGGATCGCCGCCCCGATCCGCGCGTGGTCCCGGTCCCGGAGAGCCGAACAGCGTTCCGCCCAGGCGTCCGCCGTCCCGTCGGAGAAGCGGAGCTGGTGGGTGTTCGGGGGCTCGCCGAAGCCGGCGGAGAGGTAGCAGGTGTCGAGGAGGGTGATGCGGATGCCGGCTGCGGCCGCGGCCTCGATCAGGGCCTCGCCCATCGCGTTGGGGTCGGCGTAGGGGGTGCCTGCGGGGGCGTGGTGGACGTAGTGGAACTCGCCGACGGTGGTGATGCCGGCCAGGGCCATCTCGGCGTACACCGCGCGGGCGAGGTCGTGGTACGCCTCGGGGGTCAGCCGGTCGGCGACGGAGTACATGACCTCGCGCCAGGTCCAGAAGGTGCCGGAGCCGACCTGGACGGTGCCGCGCAGGGCGCGGTGGAAGGCGTGGCTGTGGGCGTTCGCGAGCCCCGGCAGGGTCAGGCCGCGCAGGATCTCGGCGCCGGGCGGCGGGGCGGGGGCGCCGGTGCGGACGGCGGCGATGCGGCCGTCCCGTACGTCCACGGCGACGCCCGGCTCGACGTGGGTGCCGAGCCAGGCGTGCTCCAGCCAGTACGTCCGCGGGGTGGGAGTCACGTGCGGGCCAGCCCTTCCAGTACGTCGGCGAGTGCGTTCACCCCGGCCACGCAGTCGTCCTCGGCGGCGGATTCGGCCGGGGAGTGCGAGACACCGGTGGGGTTGCGTACGAACAGCATGGCGGTCGGGACGCGCCCGGAGAGGATTCCGGCGTCGTGTCCGGCTCCGGTGCCGAGGACCGGGATCTCCGCTTCGGCGCCGCTGCCCAGGATGCGGGCGAGTTCGTCGCGCAGGGCGTGGTCGAACTCCACGACGGGCGTGAAGGACTCGCGGACGACGTCGAGGTCGACGCCGTGGGCGGCGGCGTGCGCGCGGGCGGCCCGCTCGACGCCGGTGACCACGGTGTCCAGGGTCGCCTGGTCGGCGGCGCGGGAGTCGAGCCAGCCGCGGACGAGGGAGGGGATGGCGTTGACGCCGTTCGGCTCGACGGAGATCTTGCCGAAGGTGGCGACGGCACCGGCGAGTTCGGCCTCACGGCGGGCGGCGAGGACGGTCTCCGCGTAGCCGAGCATGGGGTCGCGCCGGTCGGCGAGCCGGGTGGTGCCGGCGTGGTTGGCCTCGCCGCGGAAGTCGAACCGCCAGCGGCCGTGCGGCCAGATGGCGCTGGCGACGCCGATCGGGTCGCCGGACAGGTCGAGGGCGCGGCCCTGCTCGACGTGGAGTTCGACGAAGGCGCCGATGCGGCCGAGCCGTTCGGGGTCGGGGCCGATGGCGTCCGGGTCGTGTCCGGCGGCCTCCATGGCCCGCGGCAGCGTGACGCCGTCGGCGTCGGTCAGGCGGTGGGCCTGCTCGACGGTGAGGGCACCGGAGGTCAGCCGGGAGCCGACGCAGGCGAGGCCGAAGCGGGCGCCCTCCTCGTCGCCGAAGTTGACGATGCCCAGCGGCCTGGTGATCCGCGCTCCCCTGCGGCGCAGTTCGTCCAGGGCCGCGAAGGCGGAGACCACCCCGAGCGGGCCGTCGAAGGCGCCGCCGTCGGGCACGGAGTCCAGGTGGGAGCCGGTGACGACGGCGTTCCCGGCGGCCGGGTCGCCGAGCCAGGCCCACTGGTTGCCGTTGCGGTCCAGCTCGTACGTCAGCCCGCGCGCCTCGGCCTGTTCCCGGAACCAGGCCCGGCAGTCGGCGTCGGCGCCGGTCCAGGCGAAGCGGCGGTAGCCGCCGGAGGCGGAGCTGCGGCCGACCGGCAGCAGCTCCGCCCACATGCTGTGGAAGCTCACGCGGCGCCGTCCTCGTCGCCTTCGCGCATCGGCACCCGCACGCCGCGCTCCGCGGCGACCGACTCCGCGATGTCGTACCCGGCGTCGACGTGCCGGATGACGCCCATGCCGGGGTCGTTGGTGAGGACCCGGCGGATCTTCTCGCCGGCGAGGGCGGTGCCGTCGGCGACCGTGACCTGCCCGGCGTGGATCGAGCGGCCCATGCCGACGCCGCCGCCGTGGTGGAGGGAGACCCAGGAGGCGCCGGAGGCCACGTTGACCATGGCGTTGAGCAGCGGCCAGTCGGCGATGGCGTCGGAGCCGTCGAGCATGGCCTCGGTCTCGCGGTAGGGGGAGGCGACGGAGCCGCAGTCCAGGTGGTCGCGGCCGATGACGATCGGCGCGGCCAGCTCGCCGCTCGCGACCATGTCGTTGAACCGCTCGCCGGCCTTGTCGCGCTCGCCGTAGCCGAGCCAGCAGATGCGGGCGGGCAGGCCCTGGAAGTGGACCCGTTCGCCGGCCATCTTGATCCATCGGGCCAGGGACTCGTTCTCGGGGAAGAGCTCGAGGATCGCCTTGTCGGTCCTCGCGATGTCGGCGGGGTCGCCGGACAGGGCGGCCCAGCGGAAGGGGCCCTTGCCCTCGCAGAAGAGGGGGCGGATGTAGGCGGGGACGAAGCCGGGGAAGGCGAAGGCCCGGTCGTATCCGGCGAGCTGGGCCTCGCCGCGGATGGAGTTGCCGTAGTCGAAGACCTCGGCGCCGGCGTCCTGGAAGCCGACCATGGCCTCGACGTGCCGGGCCATGGACTCGCGGGCGCGGGTGGTGAAGCCCGCCGGGTCCTTGGCGGCGGCGTCGGCCATGTCCTCGAAGGCGATGCCGACGGGGAGGTAGGCCAGCGGGTCGTGGGCCGAGGTCTGGTCGGTCACGATGTCGATGGGGGCGCCCATGGCGAGGAGCTGCGGCACCAGCTCGGCGGCGTTGCCGAGGACGCCGATGGACAGCGGCTTGCGCTGGTCACGGGCCTCGGTGGCCAGCTGGAGGGCGTGGTCGAGGGAGTCGGCCCGCACGTCGAGGTAGCGGTGCTCGATACGGCGGTCGATGGCGCGGGGGTCGCAGTCGACGCAGATCGCGACGCCGTCGTTCATGGTGACCGCGAGGGGCTGGGCGCCGCCCATGCCGCCGAGGCCGGCGGTGAGGGTGATGGTCCCGGCGAGGGTGCCGTTGAACTTCTTGGCGGCGACGGCGGCGAAGGTCTCGTAGGTGCCCTGGAGGATGCCCTGGGTGCCGATGTAGATCCAGGAGCCGGCCGTCATCTGCCCGTACATGGTCAGGCCGAGGGCCTCCAGGCGGCGGAACTCCTCCCAGTTGGCCCAGTCGCCGACGAGGTTGGAGTTGGCGATGAGGACACGCGGGGCCCACTCGTGGGTCTGCATGACGCCGACCGGCCGGCCCGACTGGACGAGCATCGTCTCGTCCTGCTTGAGGGTCTCGAGGGTGCGGACCATGGCGTCGAAGGAGCGCCAGTCGCGGGCCGCCTTGCCGGTGCCGCCGTAGACGACGAGCTTGTCGGGGTGCTCGGCGACCTCGGGGTCGAGGTTGTTCTGCAGCATCCGCAGGGCGGCCTCCTGCTGCCAGCCCAGGGCGCTCGGCTGTGTACCGCGTGGCGCTCGGACGGGGCGGGGTCCGGACATGGTCTGCCTCCTGGTGGCTTGCTCCCGGCGGATTGTTACTGCGGATATTCATATCCTCGCTTCGTGAATAGAACTAGTCAATACGTCCGTGTCCCGGCGCGGCCGCGTCGCGGATGTTTGGCTGGAGGCCGGGCCGGGGCAGGCGGGCGGGCGGGCGAGGAGACGGAGGAGCACGTGGACAACGGCACGGGCACGAGCGGTGAGCTCGACGGCACCGACGGGATGCGGGCGGCGCGGCGCGACGAGGCGGTGCGGGCTGCCGTGGAACAGGGGCTGCTCGGCCCCGGCGCCCCGGTCGTCGGATTGCTGGACGTCGCCGGGATCCGGGAGTCGGCGGCGGCGCTGCGGGCGGCGTTCGAGGCGGTGACGGCGCCGGGGACGCCGGTGCTGCACGCCTTCGCGGTGAAGGCGACCCCCTTGGTGCCGGTGCTGCGGCTGCTGCACGAGGAGGGCATCGGCACGGAGGTCGCGAGCCCGGGCGAGCTGGCCCTGGCGCGTGCCGCGGGCGTGCCGGCGGAGCGCACGGTGCTGGACTCGCCCGCCAAGACGCCGGACGAGCTGCGCGAGGCGCTGGCGCTGGGCGTCGCGGTCAACGCGGACAACCCGCAGGAGCTGGCGCGCCTCGATGCCCTGATGGCGGCGGGGGCGAGCCGGTCCCCGCTCGGCATACGGGTGAACCCGCAGGTCGGAGGTGGCTCCATCGAGGCGCTCTCGACGGCCACGGCGACCTCGAAGTTCGGCGTGGCGCTGCGCGACGAGGGGGCCCGCGAGTGGGTGGTCCGGGCGTATCTGGACCGGCCGTGGCTGACCCGGCTGCACGCGCACACCGGCTCGCAGGGCATCCCGCTGACGCTGATGGCCGAGGGGGTGGCGGCGACGTACGCGCTCGCCGAGGAGATCAACGAACGGGCCGGGCGCCGGCAGGTGGACACGGTCGACATCGGCGGCGGGCTGCCGGTGAACTTCGCGTCGGACGAGACGACGCCGACGTACGCCGCGTACGCGCGCGTGCTGCGCGAGGCGGTGCCGGGGCTGTTCGACGGGCGGTACGGGCTGGTCACCGAGTTCGGGCGGTCGCTGCTGGCCAAGCACGGCACGGTCGTGGCCCGGGTGGAGTACGCCAAGAGCGCCGGGGGCCGGCCGGTCGCGGTGACGCACGCGGGCGTGCAGGTGGCGACGCGGACGGTGTACGCCCCTGGGGCGTGGCCGCTGCGGATCGCCGCGTACGACGGCAAGGGACTGCCGAAGGAGGGGCCGGACGTGGTGCAGGACGTGGCGGGTCCGGCGTGCTTCGCCGGCGACCTGCTGGCGACCGGGCGCGCGCTGCCGCTGCTGGAGCAGGGGGACTACGCGGCGGCGCTGGACACGGGGGCGTACTACTTCGCTCACCACTACGCGTACAACTCGCTGGCGCGGCCGGCGGTGTACGGGTTCGCCGGGGGCGGCGGCGGGGGTGTCGCCTTCGCCACCGTGCGCAGGGCGCAGGAGGTCGAGGAGATCGTGGCCGAGGCGGGGGGAGAGCACGCCGACGCGCTGACCGGAGCCCTTGGCCGCGGGGGCGCGGGTCCCTCCTAGGCGCGTCCGTCGTGGCGGATCGCGCGGCCCCCGCGCCCCTGACGGGGGCCTGCGCGACCGCCCCCGCTCAGACCGGCGCCGCCGTCCTGCGCCTCGCGCCGCCGGGGGCCGCGTCGCCCGCCGCGACGCCCGTGCTGCGGTACGTCCTGACGGCCCTGCCCGCCGGGCGGCCGCCGGTGCGGGCGAGCCAGTCCACGCGGACCCAGAGCAGTGCGTCCCCGCCCTGTTCGCGGCGGCCGATCCAGGCGGACTTCAGCCACAGCCCGGCACCGCAGCCCGCCATCAGCAGTCCCGCCGCGGCCGGTACGGCGAAGGCGCTGCCGAGCGCGGCGAGGAAGGCGAGCAGCAGCCACCAGCGGTGGCCCCGGCGCCAGTTGCGCACGGTCACCGCGCGGTCCTGTAGCACGTCGTGCTTGCCCGCGCGGGTGGCCGAGCCGGCCAGGGCGGTGTACCGCCCGCGGCGCGCCGAGGCCACCACGGCCGTCGCCACGACGAACAGCGCCGCGCCGGCCAGGACGCCGATCCGGCGCCCGGTCAGTCCGGGCACCAGCACACCGATGCCCGCCGCGAGCGCGCCCAGCCACCACAGCGGCGCCGCCCCCGCCCGTACGACGACGGCGACCCGAGCCAGTCCCTGTCCTCCGCGTGCCACGTGCCGGCCTCCTCGTCCCCAGTCCTGTCAGTTCGATACGTCCGACGGATGTGTCGGGCGCCGCACTGTAACGGGGGAAGCTGAGACGAATCTGAGAACCCGTCGGCCGTCGCGGTCACTCCACGAACAGGCCCCGGGCCACGGCCTCGGCGTCGAACTCCTCGAGCCGGGCCTGGGCGTCCGGCAGTCCGTCGCACATCGCCTCCAGCAGCACCCGGCCGAGCAGCATCGGCGCGCAGGCCGTGTCGAAGGCGAGGCCGGTGCCGACGGCGGCCGGCAGCAGCAGGTCGGACACCTTGGCGACCGGCGCGAAGGCGGAGTCGGCGACGGTCACCACCGTGAGCCCCGCCTCCTTGGCGTGGGCGAGCGTGTCGACGACCTCGCGCGGATGCCGGGGCAGGGCGAAGCAGAGCAGGGCGCTCGCGCCGGCCCGGACGGCGGCGTCGATGCGGTCGTGGAGCATCGTGCCGCCCTCGTTGAGGAGCCGCACGTCGGGGTGGACCTTGGCGGCGAAGTAGGCGAAGCCGTGCGCCTGGGCGGCCGCCGCGCGCAGCCCGAGCACCGGGAGCGGCCGGCTGCCGGCGAGCACCCGGCCCGCCTCCCGCACCGGCCCCGGGTCGGCCAGCGCCTCCGCCAGGTGCCGCAGGTTCGCGATCTCGGCCTCCACGGCCTGCTGGTACTCGTTCCAGGAGCCGGTGTCCGCCGCCGGTTCCGCGGGGGCGACCTCGCGCAGGTGCCGGCGCAGCGCCGGGTAGCCGTCGAAGCCCAGGGCGACGGCGAAGCGGGTCACGGACGGCTGGCTGACCCCGGCCAGCTCGGCCAGCTCCACGCTGGAGAGGAAGGGCACGTCGGACGCGCGCCGCACCATGCTGTGCGCGATGCGCCGCTGGGTCGGCGTCAGCCGGTGCCCCTCGAAGAGCGCCTGCAGCCGCGCGGCCGGGCCGTCCGTCCCGCTCATGACGTGCTCCCCCTCGACCTATTCACCCGTACCGGTTTCTGCATACCGTTATACAGGTCGCACGGGACCGGGACACCCGGCGCCGGGACACCCGACGCCGGGACGGCCGGGCCCGCCGGGGGAGTCAGCCGCCGGTGGCCTCCGCCTCCCGCGCGCCGGCCGGGACCGGCAGGAATCCCGGCAGCCACCGGGCCGCCTCCGCGCGGAACGGGATCTCGCACTCGAGCTGGCACAGCACCGCGGTGGCGGCGCCGACGACGCGGTTCACCAGCACGTAGGCGGGCGGGAGGTTGAAGCGGCGCAGCAGACCGCCCTCGCGCAGGTCGACGGCCTGCACGACCTCCTCGCGGAGCCATTCGCGGGTGAAGCGGTACGTCTCCGCGGCCGACGGCGTGGCCACCGGCAGCAGGAACGCGCCGAGGGCGTCGTGGTCGAGGGGGGCGCCCGCCGTGACGAAGCCCTCCCGCACGAGGAGTTCCTGGGCGGCGGCCCAGTCCCCGTCCTGTGCCAGCCGGATCAGGCTGCCGAGAGCCGGGGGGAAGCCGTCGGGGAGGTGCTTGACGGCACCGAAGTCCAGGACGCCGAGCCTGCCGTCCGGAAGCAGGCGGAAGTTCCCGGGGTGCGGGTCGGCGTGCAGGCGCCCCGCCCGCTCGGGCCCGGAGAACAGGAAGCGCGCGTACCTGAGGCCCGCGGCGTCGCGCTCGGCCTGCGTGCCCTCCCGGATGACGGCGGCGAGCGGTGTCCCCTCCAGCCACTCCGTGACGAGCACCCGCCGGGTGAAGGCCACCACGCCAGGGACCACGATCTCCTCGTCGCCCCGGTAGGCGTCGGCGAACGCCTGCTGGGCCTCGGCCTCGAGCCGGTAGTCCAGCTCCTCGGCGACCCGCTCGCGCAGCTCGCGCAGCATGGGCTCGACGTCCAGGCCGGGGGTGACCAGGGAGAACAGCCGGATCAGCCGGCCGAGCCGGGCGTAGTCGCCGAGCAGCGCCTCGCCGGCGCCCGGGTACTGGATCTTGACGGCGACGGTCCTGCCGTCGGTGTGGACGGCCCGGTGCACCTGGCCGATGGACGCGGCCGCCGTGGGCGCGTCCTCGAACGCGCTGAACCGGTCGCGCCAGTCGGGGCCGAGCTCCTCCCGGAGGACGGCGTGCACCTGGTCGGCCGGCAGGGCGGGCGCGGCCTCCTGGAGCAGGGTCAGAGCGGCCCGGTAGGGACCGATCACCTCCGGCGGGAGGGCCGCCTCGAAGACGGACAGCATCTGGCCGAACTTCATGGCCCCGCCCTTGAGTTCGCCCAGGACGCGGAAGAGCTGGCGGGCGGTGCGGCGCTGCAGTTCACCGGCGATCAGGTCACCGGGCTCCCCCAGCAGCCGCCGCCCGAACCCGAGCGCGGAGCGGCCCGCGAAGCCGAGCGGCAGGGACATCAGCCGTGCGCCGCGGGTGAAGGAGGAGCGGGGTATGGCGCGGGCGGCGGGCACGTCGTCCCCCGGCCCCGCGGCGGGGTCGCCGGCAGGTGCCGCGGCCCGCTCGTCGCCGGCGGCCGCCGTGTCGCCCTCGTCCACCGCGGCCCGGTCACCGCCGGCCGGCGGTGCCGCGGGCGACTCGACCGCGGGTTCCGCCGCCCGCTCGTCCCCCGCGTCCGTGGGGTCCCCGGTGCCGTCGGGCGTCGGGTTCCGGTGGGTCTCGTTCGTCGTCATCGCGGGCTCCCGGCCGTCGCGGTGGCCCGCACGGAGCCCTTGAGTCCGGCCACGGCGTTGGCGATCAGGGTGAGACCCGCGTCCTCCCCGGTCGTCATGATCGACTCGGGGTGGAACTGCACGGCCGCCACCGGCAGGGTGCGGTGCTCGACGCCCATCACCGTGCCGTCGGCGGTGCGGGCGGTCACCCTCAGCTGCTCCGGCAGCGTCGCCGGATCGGCGTACAGGGAGTGGTAGCGCCCCGCGCGGAACCGGGTCGGCAGGCCGCGGAACACGGTTCCCCCGTCGCCGGCGACCTCGACCGACGACGGCTTTCCGTGCACGGGCCACGGCAGCGTGCCGAGGGTCCCGCCGAAGTGCTCCACGATGCCCTGGAGACCCAGGCAGACCCCGAACACCGGCAGTCCGCGCGCCAGCACCCCGTCCAGCAGGGCGGACATCCCGAAGTCCGCCGGGCGGCCGGGGCCGGGCGAGAGGAGGACCAGGTCGGGCGCCAGGGTGTCGAGCAGGTCCAGGGGGAATCCGGCGCGGTACGTGACCACCTCCGCGCCGGTCTGCCGGACGTAGTCGCCGAGCGTGTGGACGAAGGAGTCCTGGTGGTCGACGAGCAGCACGCGGCGCCGGCGGCCGGCCTGAGCGGGCACGGCCGCGGACCGTCCGCGGGCCCGCCCCGCCCCGCCCGCGTTCTCGACCGCGTCGAGGAGCGCGCCCGCCTTGAGCACGGTCTCGTCCTCCTCGGCCCGCGGGTCCGAGTCGAACAGCAGCGTCGCCCCGGCCCGCACGGTGGCGACGCCGTCGCGGAACTGGACGGTGCGCAGGGTGAGCGCGGTCTCCAGGCCCCCGTCGAAGCCGATGCGGCCCACCGCACCGCCGTACCAGCGGCGCGGGCTGCGTTCGTGCTCCTCGACGAAGGCGATGGCGGCGCGCTTGGGGGCTCCCGTGACGGTCACCGCCCACATGTGGCTCATGAAGGCGTCGAGCGCGTCGCGGTCGTCGCGGAGCCGGCCGCGGACGTGGTCGACGGTGTGGATGAGCCGGGAGTACAGCTCGATCTGCCGGCGGGCCAGGAGCTCCACGCTGCCCGGCACGCACACCCGCGCCTTGTCGTTGCGGTCGACGTCCGTGCACATCGTCAGCTCCGACTCCTCCTTGTCGGAGCCGAGCAGCGCCCGGATCTGCTCGGCGTCCTCCAGGGGGTCCCGGCCGCGGGCGACGGTGCCGCTGATCGGGCAGGACTCGACGGTGCGGGCCCGCGGATCGACGCGCACGAACATCTCCGGCGACGCCCCCACCAGGTGCTCGCCGTCGGCGAGGTTCATCAGCAGGCCGTACGGCGCCGGATTGCGGGTCCGCAGCCTGCGGAAGACCTCGGAGGGCGGTGCTTCGGCGCGCCGGTGGAAGCTCTGGCCGGGCACCACCTCGAACAGGTCGCCGGAGCGGAACCGCTCCTTGGCGAGGCGGACGAGCTCCGCGTAGGCCCCCGGGGCGTGGTCGCGCGGGGCCGGCGGCCGGGCCGGCGGTGCGAGGGGCGCGGCGGGTGTGGCGCGGTCCAGCCCGGCGGTGCTCCGGCCTGCGTGGGAGAAGTCGTAGCTGTGCCGCACCGCGGTGCCCCGGTGCCGGTCGACGCACAGGATGCGGTCCGGCAGGTGCAGGGCGAGGACGCGGTCGCGCGGGTCGCGGTCCCGGTGCTGCGGTACGGGGTCGAGTTGCAGGACGAGGTCGTAGCCGAACGCCCCGTACAGGCCCCACACGTCGTCGTGCGGTCCGGCCAGGGCGGCGACGACGGCGCGCAGCACGGTGAAGGCCGAGGGCAGCCGGGTGCGGTCCTCCTCGGCGAAGGGGGCCCGGTCGGGCCGTGCGCCGCCGCTCGGGTCGATCGCGACGGTGACGGTGCCCGCGGTCTCGTCCCGGCGGGGCCGCAGCGGGGCCAGGGCGTGGAACAGCGCGGGAAGCAGGACCCGGCCGCGTTCGTTGAGCGCGCGCAGCCGGACGTCGTCCTGGTGGGCGGTCACCTCGACGGGCGGGTCGACGTAGGCGATGTCGTACGGCCGGTAGCGGCCCGGCTGGTCGCAGCGGCCCGACATGAGCAGTCCGCGCCGGGTGTCCAGGGCTTCTTCCAGACGGGCGAGCTCGGTCTCCGCCCGTGCGAGGTCCAGGGGTTCGGACCGGCGGGTCACCTCGGCGCCGGCCGGGGTGGTCCACTGGTGTGCCGTCGCCGCGGTCCGGTGGGTCGTTGCCGTCATCGTGGTCCTTTGCGTCGGGTCGTCGGCGGATTCGCCGGACTGGTGCGGGCCGGAGCCGACGGCCGGGCGGCGGGGCCGGGCCGGTGCGGCCGGGAAGCAGCGCGGGCGGGGAGCGGCGCGGGCGGGGAGCGGCGCGGGCGGGGAGCGGCGCGGGCGGGGAGCGGCGCGGGCGGCCGGGTCAGACGCCCAGGTCCCGGCCGATGATCTCCTTCATGATCTCGTTGGTGCCGCCGTAGATCGGGTGCACCCGGTTGTCCACGAACGCCCTGGCGACGGGCGTCTCCCGCATGAAGCCGTAGCCGCCGTGCAGCTGGACGCAGCGGTCGAGCACCCGGCGCTGGACGTCGGTGGCCCACCACTTGGCCTTGGCCGCGGCCACCGCGTCGAGACGCCCCGCGTTGTGCTCGATCACCGCCCGGTCGACGTAGGTGCGGGCGACGTCCAGTTCGGTGGCCATCTCGGCCAGTTCGAAGCGGACGTGCTGGAACGTGCCGACGGGCTGTCCGAAGGCGGTGCGGTCCTTGCAGTACTCGAGGGTCTGGGCGAAGGCGGTCTCGGCGGCGGCCACGGCGTAGGCGGCGATGCCGAGCCGCTCCTGCGGCAGGTTGGCCGCCAGGTGCAGGAAGGCGCGGCCGGGGGTGCCGAGCAGGTTGGCCGCCGGGACCCGGACGTCGTCGAAGAACAGCTCGGCGGTGTCCTGCGCGGCCATGCCGATCTTCTCGAGCTTGCGGCCGCGGGAGAAGCCGGGCATGCCGCGCTCGACCACGAGCAGGCTCAGGCCCCGCGCGCCCGTGCCGGGGCGGGTCCGGGCGACGACGACGACCAGGTCGGCGTGGATGCCGTTGGTGATGAACGTCTTGGCCCCGCGGAGCACGTAGTCGTCGCCGTCCTGGAAGGCGGTGGTCCGGATGGCCTGGAGGTCGCTGCCGGCCTCGGGTTCGGTCATCGCGATGGCGGTGACCAGGTCGCCCGAGCAGAAGCCGGGCAGCCAGCGCCGCTTCTGCTCGTCGGTGGCGAGCTCCAGGAGGTAGGGCGCGACGACGTCGTTGTGCAGGGCGAAGCCGATGCCGGTCGCGCCGACGCGCATGATCTCCTCGCTGAGGACGACCTGGTAGCGGAAGTCGCGGACGCCCCCGCCGCCGTGCTCCTCCGGCACGTCGATGCCGAGCAGTCCGAGCTTGCCGGCGCGGCGCCACACCTCGCGGTCGACGAGTCCCGCGCGCTCCCAGTCCGCGTGGAACGGGACGATCTCCCGCTCGACGAAGTCGCGCACCATGGCCTGGAAGTCGCGGTGGTCCTGGGTCAGTTCGCTGTCGCGCATGTCCCTCGCTCCGTCTGCGGGCCGGCCGTGCGGTGGATGATCTGTTCGACGGTCCCGGTGCAGGCCCGGGTGCCGTACTGCTCGAAGCGCACCTCGGCCACGGCCCGCCGGGTGGAGCAGCTGGTCAGTACGGTCTCGATGCGGACGGGGCCGGGCACCAGCGGTGCGTGGTAGTCGACGGACAGTCCGGCGGTGAGGAAGCCGGCGCCGTCCGGGATGGCCGACAGCATCACCAGTCCGGCGAAGTGGTCGACCAGGCAGGCGATCCAGCCGCCGAAGACGACACCGGGAGTGAGGGTCAGCTCCTCGTCGAAGGACGTCTCGCAGACGACCAGGCCGGGCAGCCACGAGGTGGCGGGCGGCAGCGCGAGCGTGCGGGCGGCCGGCGGGGCGGGCACCGTGCCCTCGGCCAGACCGGCGAGCATGCGCCGGCCGCTGGTGTCCGCACCGTCCGGTGCCAGGCCGCGCAGCCGGGTCGGCCGGGTGGGTGGCGGGGTGGTTTCGAGCATGCTGGCATCTCCGCGTTTCCAGGGTTCGGGGACCGGTACGGGGCACGGTGTGCCGCCCCGCCCGGCGGGTGCGGGCGCCGCGGGTCGCGTGTCCGTGGGTCCCGTGGCCGGGCCGGGGGATGGGGCCGCCGCCGCGGCGGGGCCGGGGGTGGTACCCCGGCGCGGCGGCGGCCCGGTTCAGGGGGCCGGGGTGCCGTCCGAGGGCGCCGCGCTGCCGAGGTCGGCGACCTGCTCGATGTCGCGGTGCCGCAGCGCCATCTCGTGCTGGGTCAGCGCGTCCACCGCGGCCTTGTCGTCCAGGGCACGCAGCGCCTCCTCGTCCACCTCGTGGAAGCCGAGGACTCCCATCTTGGCCAGCGCCTCCTGGACCCGGGGCCCGAACATCCCGATCTCCTTGAGGCCGGGCACGATGCGCATGAAGACCAGCCGGCGGAACTCCCGCTTGGCGGGCGAGCGCCGGGAGGCCTTGATCGCCTCCTCCCCGTACCCGAGGTGCTGCCAGATCTCGTCGTCGACGTACCGGTCGCGCAGCGCCCAGCAGCCCTCGACGACGAAGTCCTCGCGCTCCCTGAGCTCCGCCTCGGACAGCTGCGGGTAGTAGGCGCGCAGCAGCAGCCGTCCGAAGGCCACGTGCCGGGCCTCGTCACGGGCGACGTAGGCGCTGAAGGCGCGGGCCAGCGGGTCGCGCAGCCGCTCGCGGTGCACGCCGAAGGTCGCCAGGCCCATGTTCTCGACGAGGATGTGCGCCGCCAGCACCCCGAAGTCCCAGCGGGGTTCGCGCATCGCCTGCTCGAACATGGCGGAGATCGACGGGGACAGGCCGTAGCGCAGCCCGATCTTCGTGTGCAGGAACCGGTTGAAGCCCTCCACGTGCCGGGCCTCGTCCATCATCTGCGTGGCCGCGTACAGCTTGGAGTCGAGGTCCTCGACGGTGAGCAGGATCTTGCCGACCGCGATGAGCGCGGCCTGCTCGGAGTGGAGGAACTGCGAGTACAGCCAGCCGCTGCTGTGCCGGCGCACGATCCGCCGCTCGCTCTCCGGCAGCCGGTCCCACAGCTTGGAGCCGGCGATGGAGATGAAGTCGTCGGGCAGGCCCAGCGGGTCGTCGGGGTCCACCTCGTGGTCCCAGTCCAGCCGCTCGTCCATGTCCCACTGGCGCTGCTTGCCCTGCTGGTACAGCCGGACCAGTTTGTCGTTGCGCCGGTCGTAGTCCCACTGGATGACGGCCCTGCCGTTGACCGGGACGGCCCACTCGCCGGCGAGGTCCGTCAGTACCTCGGGACGCGTGTAGTCGGTGGTGCTCATGAGGTGTTCTCCCTGTCGGCGGTGAGCGTCTGCCGGGCGATCTCGCGCAGGTCGGTGCGCAGGGCCTTGCCCGCCGGGTTGCGCGGGATGCGCTCGATCGGCAGGAAGTGGGTGGGCCGCTTGTAGGGCGCGAGTCCCGCCACGCACAGCCGCAGCAGTTCCTCCGCGTCGAACCGGTCCTCACCGGTGGGCTGCACGAACGCCACCGGCGTCTGGCCCCAGGTGTCGGACGGCACCGGTACGACGACCACGTCGGCGACGTTCCCGGACTGGCGCAGGACGTGCTCGATCTCGGCCGGGTAGACGTTCTGGCCGCCGCGCAGGATGAGGTCGTTGCGGCGGTCGACGACCCAGACCCGGCCGTCCCGGTCGACGCAGCCCACGTCGTGGGTGTTGAGCCGGCCGTCGCGCAGGACGTCGGCGGTGGCCTCCGGGTTCTTCCAGTAGGCCTGCATCAGCCCGTCGCCGCTCACCTGGAGCTCGCCGATGACACCGGCGGGCACCTCTCGGCCGTCGGCGTCGGTGACGCGCAGCCCGGCGCCGAGCATCGGCACGCCGACGCAGACCGCGCCGGGCACCGGCGGCGGCCCGACGGGGGTGTCCGGACGCAGGGTGAGGACGGGCCCGCCGCCCTCGGTGATGCCGAAGATGGTCTGCAGGTCGGCGCCGAGCCGCTCGCGGGCCTCGCGGGCCAGGTCCTCGGGCATCGGGGCGGCGCCGTGCAGCAGCAGCCGCAGCCGGGAGAGGTCGGTGCCGGGCAGGCCCTTGGCGCGCAGCAGCAGCCGGACCATGGACGGCACCAGGAAGGCGTGCTCGATCCGCCACCGCTCCAGGGCGGCCAGGCAGCCCTGCGGGGTGAAGCGGTCCAGGACGCAGACGGTGCCGCCCGCGGCCAGGTGGTCCAGCGCGATGACGACGCTGCCGTGGAAGAGCGGGCCGGCGTTGAGGAAGGCGGTGCCCGGGCGCGGGCCGACGTCGGCGATCCAGGACAGCGCGTTGATCTGGAGCGAGCGCTGGTCGACGACGACGCCCTTGGCGCGGCCGGTCGTCGCCGAGGTGTGCAGGATGAGCACGGGGTCGGCCATGCCGGTGCCGGTGCCGTCCGCGGGCCCGGCACCGTCCTGCCCGGCGTCCTCGTCGGGCAGTTCGGCGACGGTCGCGATGTCGGTGACGGGCAGCCCCGGGTACAGGGCGCCCAGCCGGGCCGCGTACGCCTCCTCGGCGACGGCCGCCGAGGGCTCGACGGACTCCATGATGGCGCCGATCTCGGGATCGGTCAGCGCCGGGTTGACCGGCACGGCGACCAGGCCGGCGGCGGCGCAGGCGAAGTAGGTCTCCAGCACCTCGACGCGGTTGGCGCTGAGCACCAGGACGCGGCTGCCGGGCAGGGTGTCGTGGCGCAGCCGGGCGGCCAGGGCCCGTACGTCCCGGTGCAGGGTGTGCCAGCTGACGTCACGGCGGGCGTCGCGCAGGGCGAGGGCGTTGGGGTCCCGGTCGAGACCCCGGCGCACCACGTGGTTCAGCCACATGTCAGCTCGCCTCCGCCCCGGCCAGCCGGGCGACGGCGCGGACCGTGGTGAGGCCGAGGAGCTCCTCGTCCTCCAGGGGCCGGCCGAGTTCGTCCTCCAGGCTCAGCGCGATGCGGATCAGCTCGCCCGAGCCGATGCCGGCCCCGGCGAAGTCGTCGTCGTCGCCGAGCCGGTCCAGCAGGACGGGGTGGTCCAGGCTGCCCCGGATCAGGGCGCGTACGTCGGTCAGGGAGCGGACGGCGGTCATGAGCTCCTCCTGGGGCGGGCGCCGACGCCGACCATCGCCCAGTAGGGGGCGGGTTCGCCGTCGAAGTACACGAGGGGTTCGGCGCTGTCGGTGCGGCAGGGCAGCAGCCGGTTGAAGCGGCTGCCGAAGCAGGCGGCGGCGAACTCGGGGGACTCGGCGACGCCCCGTTCGTCACCGACCGTGGCGACGAAGGCGAAGACCGGGTCGAGCGACTTGTGCACGCCGTCCTCGACGACGTCGCACCAGGCGTGGTCGCTGCCGAACAGGCCGAGCAGGTAGCCGCGGCGGGCGGTCGCCTCCAGTCCGGCGGCGCGCAGCCGGTCGGCGAGCAGCCGGGAGGCGACGACGCAGTCGGCGATGCCGAGTTCCCAGGCCCGGTGGTGGTCGGCGCGCAGGGGTTCGGGCACGGTCTGGTAGATGACCCGGCGGGCGGCCAGGGCGTCGACGACCTCGGACCACGCCTCGTGGATCCGCGGGTCGCGCACGGTGTGCCGGGCGCCGGTCAGCCGGACGGCCGCGGTGTACCCCGAGGGGCGCAGCGGCTCGTCGAACGGTCCGCCGTCCAGCAGTTCCACGCCGGGCGCGGACAGGTCGGGGACCCGCACGGTCACCTGCCGGCCCGTGTCGCCGGCGGCGCGGTCCTCCGCCGCCTCGCCGCCGGCCGTACGGGAGGGGTGGACGCCGATCTCCCAGTCGCGGGGTGCGAACCAGCTGTCCCGCTGGGCGGCGGCGAAGCGCATCAGGAAGCGCAGCCCGAGTTCGGGCACGGTCTGTCCGGTGCCGCAGAACATGCCGACGTTCATCAGGTCGTCGTAGTCGAACAGCGGCCCCCGCGCCGGGTCGACGACGTGCGGCAGTCCCGCCGCGGCGAGCCGCGCGACCTGCTCGGGGGCGGCCCGCAGGGCGCGGGCCGCGGTCGGGGTGTCGGTGTCGTAGCGGGCGACGTCCGCCGGCGCGGTGCGGAACCGGTCGAGGGCGCCGAGCAGGGTGTCGGCGGCGGCGGTCTCCACGGTCATACGGAGCTGCCCTCCCGGGTCAGCCGGGCCACGAAGTCCGCCAGTTCGCGCACGGTCGCGGTCTCGAAGAGGAAGTCGTCGGGGATGACGACGTCGCACTCGTCCTCGATCTCGGTGATGGCGCGCAGGGCCTTGACGGACTCGATGCCCGGCACGGCCGACAGCGGCTTCTCGGGGTCGACGGACGACTCGGCGACGCCGGCCTGTGCGGCCAGTGCCCGTACGACGATGTCCAGGGTCGCGGTGACGCTCACGAGTGCTGTCCTTCCGGTGCGGTGGGCAGTGCGCAGTGGTGCCGGCGGTAGAGGTCGGCGGCGCCGGAGCGCTTGACCTTGCCGGAGCTGGTGAAGGGGAGGGTCTGCGGGGAGACCGCGAGGGTCTCGACGGCGGTGAGGCCGAGGTGTTCGGCCAGCCGGGTGCGGATGGCCTCGCCGACCGCGTGGGCCGTTTCGGTGTCGAGCTTCGTCTCCCAGATCACGACCATGTACTCCTCCTGGCCGTCCTCCCAGGCGAAGGCGGCGCAGTGCCGGCGGTCGACCCCGGGGGTGGCCTTGACGATCTCCTCGACGTCCTCGGCGTAGTAGTTCTGGCCGCGGACGACGGCCATGGCCTTGACGCGGCCCATGACGTAGAGCTCGCCGTCGTGGCGGAAGCCGATGTCGCCGGTGCGGAGCATGCCGTCCGCGGTGAAGGGCTGCTGGTCGGCGGGGAGTCCGAGGTAGCCGGACGTGACGGGGGCGCCGCCGATCTGCACCTCGCCGACCACGCCGTCCTCGAGGGGGGTGCCGTCGGCGTCGCCGATGCGCACGTCGACGCCCTCGACGGGCGCGCCGCAGGAGACGACGGTGCGGGTGGTGGGGCCGGGCTCGGCGGCCTCCCGGACGCGGTCGCCGACGGCGAGGCTGGAACGTTCCGCCTCCAGGCTGCGGTACGGGGAGCCGGGTACGCCGGTGCTGACGATGAGGGTGGCCTCGGCGAGGCCGTAGTTGGGCTGGACGACCTGGGGACGCAGGCCGTACGGCTCGAACGTCCGCTGGAACTCCTCCAGGCTGGAGCGGCGCACCGGCTCGGAGCCGTTGCCGCCGTAGCGCCAGGCGGACAGGTCCAGGTCGTCGGGGATGCCCTTGGCCGCGGCGGCCACCAGGTAGTCGTAGAAGAAGTTCGGGGCCGGGAGGATCGTGGCGCGGCTGGCGGCGAACTCGGCGAGCCACCGCATCGGGCGGCGCACGAAGTCGCCGGGCTGCCACAGGGAGACGGGCGAGCCGATGCGCAGCGCGGCGAGCATCGTGAACAGGCCCATGTCGTGGAAGAGCGGCAGCCACTCGCCGAGCCCGTCCTCGGTCGTCCACCGGGTCCCGGCCTCGATCGCGTCGAGTCCGGCGGACACGTTGGCGTGGGTGACCACGACGCCCTTGGGGGCGGAGGTGGAGCCGGAGGTGTACTGGACGATCGCGGGTGCCGTGCCGCCGCCGTGCGGGGCCGGCAGGTCCTCGCGGGAGTGCGGGGCGTCGGCGATGTCGACGAACGGGATGTGCGGGACGGCCTCGGCGACGCGGGCGACGATCCGGCCGCCGAGGCTGCCGTCGACGAGCATGGTGTCCAGTGCGGCGTCCTGGGCGATGCGCCGTACGTGGGCGGCGTAGGCGTCGGCGCCGCCGAAGGCGACCGGCAGGGCCAGCGGGACGGCCGCCGCGTCGAGGCGGAACGCGGCGAGCAGGCCGCGCACCCAGGGCTCGCCGTTGGCCATGAGCAGGCCCACCCGGCGCGGGGCGCGGCCGTCGCGGGCCGCGAGGACGGCACCGGCCGTGCGCTCGGCGCGGTCGAACAGGGCGGCGCCGGAGACGGGTTCCTCGGTGCGCGAGGGGGTGTGCAGCAGCGTGCCGTCGCGCAGGCCGCGGGACAGTTCGTGCCAGAGGTGCGTCATGCTGCTCAGGCCTCCTTCGGGGCGGTGGCGGCGGTGCGGTGGATCCGGCCGGCGAGCTTGCGGCGCAGCACGGACCTGCGGACCTTGCTGGTGCCGGTGACGGGCATGGCCTCCCACTCCCAGAAGCGCACCTGGAGGCCGGGGAGCCCGGCCTCGGCGGCGACCGCGCGGAAGCGGTCGGCGTCGGGGGTGGTGTCCGGGCGGGGGCAGGCCACCGCGAAGACGGTGCCGTCGTCGTCCTTGACCAGGACGAGTTCGACCAGTTCGGGCAGGGCCTCCAGCAGGTGGTCCTCCTTCTCCAGGAGGCTGCCGACGCCGTCGACGTGTTCGACGGAGCGGTCGAGCAGTTCCAGCGAGCCGTCGTCGAGGAGGCGGCCGATGTCGCCCATGGGCCACCAGGAGTCCTCGGGCGGCATCGGGTCGCCGCCGACGTAGCCGCGCATGCGGCCGGGCGAGCGGGTCTCGATCAGACCGGGCGTGTTCGGCGGCTGCGGGACGCCGTGCTCGTCGACGATCCGGATCTCCATGCCGCCGCCGCTGTGGCCGACGTTGCGCGGCGAGTAGTCGGCGGACTCCTCGCGGGTGACGATGCGCAGGCAGATGGGGCCGGACTCGGTCTGCCCGTACGCCTGGAAGTAGTGGGCGCGGGGGTGCTCGGAGGCGTTCAGCAGGGTCCGCACGGTGCGCGGGTGCATGGCGTCGAAGGTGCTGATGAACCGTTCGACGTGCTGGAACGGGCGGTCGGGGTCGTCGGCCAGGGACTCCCACTGGATGTAGACGTTGGGGTGGGTCTCGAGGGAGGTCGGGCGGTGTTCGAGCATGAGCCGCTTGACGTTCGCGGGGTCCGGGTCGGCGATGGCCAGGGCGGGCATCGCGGTCTCCAGCGAGGCGAGCGTGCCCGCGCAGGTGCGGGCGTGCACGAAGGACAGGTGCTTGGCGTTCAGGTCCTGCGGCGAGTACTGGTCGCGGAAGATCATGATCATCGGGGCGACCATGCCGAACAGGGAGCGAGTGGAGTGCGCGGCCATCTTGGGCGCCCCGGTGGTGCCCGACGAGTGGGTGATGACGAACCACTCGTCCGCGTCGCGCGGGCCCGCGGTGTGCGCGAGGCGTTCCTGGAGCGGTACGACCCAGTTCTCGTCGGTCTCCTCCAGGCACAGCACGTTGCGGGTCAGCCGGCGCAGCGCGTGCCGGTGCTCGGTGAGCCGCGCCAGCCCGGTCGAGTCGACGACGAGGTAGGGGTCGTCCAGGCGGGCGAAGCACTCCAGGAGCTCGCCGGTCTCCATGGCGGACGAGAGCAGGGCGGGCAGGGCGCCGATCTTGCCCAGGGCGCACATCACGCCCTCGACCTCGATGTGGTTGCGCTGCACCACCGCGACGACGTCCCCGCGGCGGATGCCGCCGGCCCAGAACCGGTCCGCGTAGTCGTCGACGGCCCGGGCGAAGTCCGCGAAGTCGCGGACCGGGCGGTCGTAGGTGCGCCAGGGCGTGTCGGAGAGGAAGGGGGTGTCGGGGTACTTCTCCGCCGCGACGGCCGGGAGGATCCCGAGAGGTGCGGTCGGCTGCGGCATGACATCGAGCTTCAGTGCGGATACGTCGGGCATGGAAGGTCCCCCTGCTCGGCCTGCGAAGACGTCCGGGCAGCACGAAGTGCGCGCCGGTATAGGGCTGTCCGGTGTCGGAAGTGGTCGGGATCGCTCACCGTCCGGTCGGGAGCGGCCGACATCAGACAAGAGGTGGTTTCCGGCCGATGCACTCCACCGGACTTCGAGAATTTCCGGACGCTTCGGCTCCGCCACGGCCGCACCCGGCACACCCCCGTGCGCGGTGAGCGGTGCGGCCGTGGCCGGGCGGGGTCAGCTCGGGCGGGAGAAGAGCCGCTCGGCGGTCCGGGCGACCAGGTCGGGCCGCTCCTCGTGGAGGTAGTGGCCGCAGCCGGGGACCACCTGGACCCGCAGGTCGTCGGCGTGCCGGCCGGCCGGGGTCAGCACGCCCGGGGGCAGCATGAAGTCGAGCTCCCCTCCCATGACCACGGTCGGGGTGGTGAGCCGGAGCTTCTTGTACCGGCCCGTCAGCAGCCGCGCGATGTCCCGCAGGGCGAAGGCCCGGTGCAGTGCCTCCCCGGCGCGCGCCCGCGCGGGCTCCCGGCTGGAGCGGACGAACTCCTCCATCGCGTCCGGGGTCCAGACCGCCGGGTCCGCCACTCCCTTGCGCATCAGGTAGCGCGTGAAGCCGGGGCGGCGGCGCAGCATCCAGCGCCCGAGGAGCGGCTGCTCCAGAAGCGCCGTGTACCAGAACCGCCAGGACTGCGGCATCAGGCGCCGGTGCAGCGGCCAGGGGTGCATCATGTTGAGCGCCAGGTAGTGCGTGACGCGCAGCGGTGCCCGCAGGCAGAGGTGGAACCCGGTCCACGCTCCCCAGTCGTGCCCGACCAGCCTCACCCGGTCCAGGCCCAGGGCGTCCAGCAGGGCGACCACGTCGGCCACCCTGCTGTCGGTGTCGTAGCCCTTGTCCGGCGCGTCGGACCAGCCGAAGCCGCGCTGGTCCACGCAGATCAGCCGGTAGCTGCCGGACAGCAGCGGAATCAGCCGCCGCCAGCCGTACCAGTGCTGGGGGAAGCCGTGCAGCAGCACGACCGGCTCCCCCTCGCCCGCCTCGGCGACGTGCAGGCGCACGCCGTCCCGCACGGTCACCCAGTGGTGGCGCACGCCCGCCAGTTCGGGCTGGGGCGGTGAGGCCGAGTCGTTCTCGACGGGCTCGTTCTCCACGGACTCCACGGAAAGCTCCTGAGGGTTGTCGGACCGGTTCGTTCGGTCGGTCAGGAGGCGGCGGACCGGGCAAAGGTTCCCCCGCACCCGGCCCGGGCCGGGCGGGCCCGGGTGGCGGAGGCAGGCCCCGGCGGCGCCGGACACACCGATGCCGCCGGCACCAGGTCCGGCGGCATCGTGCGTCGCGGGGCAGCGCCCGGGGCCGTCCGAGCCCCGTGGGGCCCGGACGGCAGGCGCTAGTCGCCGCCCTCGCACAGCCGCGCGGTGAGCGCGGCGATCTCGGCGGTCTGGGAGCCGTTGAGACGGGGGTCGCAGGCGGTCTCGTACCGCTGGTGCAGGTCGTCCTCGGCGATGCCCGCGCCGCCCCCGACGCACTCGGTGACCTCGGCGGGCGTGGCCTCCAGATGCACACCGCCGGGGGTCGCGCCGACGGCGCGTGTCGCCGCGAAGAAGCCGCGTATCTCGGCCCCCACCGTCGCCACGTCCCGGGTCTTGTGCCCGCTGCCGCCGACGTAGGTGTTGCCGTGCATCGGGTCGCACATCCACACCACCCGGTGCCCCGCGCCCGCCACCTCCTGCAGCAGCGGCGGGAGCAGCTCGCGCACCTGGCCGGCCCCCATCCGCGAGATCAGCACGAGGCGCCCCGGCTCCCGGTCCGGGTCGAGGCGGGCGCACAGCGCGGCCAGGCGGGCGCGGTCGGTGCCCGGCCCGATCTTGACGCCCACCGGGTTGGCGACCCCGGACAGGAACCGCACGTGCGCCCCGTCGGGGTCACCGGTGCGCGCGCCGATCCAGGGCAGATGGGCGGAGGTCAGGCACAGGCTGCCGGTGACGGGGTCGCGTCGTACCTGGGGTTCCTCGTAGTCGAGGACCAGCGCCTCGTGGCTGGTCCACACCGCCGGGGCGCCGGCCACCGTCGCCCCGGGCAGGGCCATGCCGGACTCGGCGAGCTCGCGCAGCAGGGCCAGCACCTCCCGCGCGTGCGCGTGCCCGTGCAGCAGCCGCATCGCGTCGGGGACGCGTGCGGCGGGCTCGGGGCGCGGATCGTTCACCAGGTGCCCGCGGAAGGACGGCAGCAGCAGGTCGCCCACCCGCTCGGTCGGGGAGGACCGCGGTTTGGCGTACTGGCCGGCCAGCCGGCCGATGGGGATCACGGGCCGGCCCAGCGCGGCCCGGAGGGTGCCCGCGGTGCCGTGCAGCTGGCCCACCCGCGCCGCCACACCGGCGAACGTCGGGGCGTCGAAGGTCTCCGCGCAGTCCCCCAGTTGGACCACGAAGGCCTCGCCCGCGGCGGCCTCGGCGAGCGCGCGGCGCAGATCGAGGATCTCGTCGGACCGTACGAGGGGTGCGGCGCCGGCCAGCCGGGCGCGGATCCGGCGCAGCAGCGCGGGATCGGGCCAGTCGGGCTGCTGCGCGGCCGGGCGTTCACGCCAGTCGGACGGCGTCCATGAGGGCACGCGGCGGGGTGAGGCGAGTACGGCGGGCGGGTGCATGACGAGATCGGCCTCCGTCGTCGGATGCGGCAAGGTGGTGGGGCAGGGGTGGTGGGGCAGGGGTGGTGGGGCAGGGGTGGTGGGGCAGGGGTGGTGGGGCAGACGTGGGGCAGGCGTGGGGCGGGACCGGGACACGCGTGGGGCGACGGGACGCCCGGGGCGCGGGAGCGGGTGTCCGGTCAGTCCCGGGGCAGCGCCCAGCACAGGACGCCCTCGCGGGGCAGCGGCCGGACGCTCACGTGGACGCGGGTGTGCGGGTGGCCCGCGGCCCAGGCGAGGTAGCCGGTCCCGTCCGGCTCCAGCCGCACGTCCCGCAGTCCCCGGGGGGCCGGGTCCACGACGGCGTGCAGCGCCTTGAAGGCGGACTCCTTCGCGGAGTAGAGCGCGAGCAGGCGCCGCGCGGCCGTGTGAGGCGGGCCGAGCAGCGGGCGTTCGGGGGCGCGCAGCACCAGGTGGGCCGCCCGGACGGGCAGTCGGGTCGTCTCCAGGTCGACGCCCAGGGTCCGGAACCGGGCCGAGGGGCCCGCGACGGCGACCGCGACACCGCCGGAATGACTGATCGACGCGGCGATCCCCTCGGGCAGCCGGGGGCGGGGCCCGTCGCACAGTACGGAGCCGGCGGTCAGGCCCGCCGCACGCACCGCGCGGTGCAGCGCGCTGCGTCCGATGAGGAAGTCGCTGCGGCGCGCCTGCGGCATGGTCCGCGCCAGACTCCGCTCCTCGTCGGTCACCGCGACGGGCGGCCCCTCGTGGGCCGAGGCGACCCCGAATCCCATGCCCGGAATGCGCGGCCCATTGCTGGAAAAAGCGCGGTGAAGGTTGTGGAGCGGCCCACTGAAATACACGATGCTCGCTTCCCCGTCCGTTGTCCTCGGTATCCGTGAGAACCGGTGACAGACCGCCCGCGCGAACCCTTCTCCCGGCGGGCGCGAGGGTCGGTATCCTGGTTTCTCACAGAGAGAAGAGGCGCCCCGGACGGCATGTACTCCCCCGGGTGCCAAATCCCTTCGTCCGCGGCCCGGGCGCACCCGCGCCAAAAGTTTTTCCAGCTCTTGACCATCCCGGGAGACAGTGCGACGCTCCCTCACATACGTCACCCCGCGTACGCGTGGAGAGGGAGCGACAGCAATGACCGGTGCGGTGGACAACGGCTGGCCGCGGGCCGAACTCGACCCGATCCGCCGGCTGAGGGTCATCGCGTCCGGCGCCCGGCACCCGGCCTTCGCCGAGCGCCGCTTCGACGTCCCCGTCGACCGCGTCTGGGCCGTGGCGTCCGACCTCGAGGCCGAACTCCCGCTCATCGTCCCGGGGCTGCGGTCCTTCACCGTCACGGAGTCCTCGGGGGAACGGCTGTCGGGCCGCGCGGCCGGCGCCTTCGGCTACCGCGAGCGCTTCGACGTCGTCCTGCGCCCCGGGTGGTGCCTGATGCAGGGCACCGCGCTGACCAGCGGCATGGCCGCCGCCCCGGACGGCGACGGCTGCCGCTTCGCCTTCTTCAGCACCCTGCGTCTGCCGGGTGGCGACACCCTGGACCGGATGCGCGCCCCCTGGTCGGCGAGGCGGGCCCAGCGGATGCTCGACCGCCTGGGCGAACGGGTGGCGGCCCGCTCAGCCCCAGGCCGAGCGGAATGACCGCCGGGCCCGGAACAGCCGGGACCTGACCGTCCCCACGGGAATCTCCAGCAGCGCGGAGACCTCCTGTTCGCTCATGCCCTCGACATGACGCAGCATCAGTACGGCACGGTGCTCCGGCATCAGGCGGCCCAGCGCGTCCGTGATGTCCGAGGCGAGGTGGAGGTCCCCCACGACGGGCGGGTCCTCCCACTCCATCGGCACGGTCGGCTGACGCCGGCGCTGGTTGGCGAACTTCAGCGCCTCGCGCACGGCGATCGCCCGCACCCAGCCGAACAGGGCCGCCGGCTCCTTGAGCTGACGGATGCTGCGGAACACCGCGATCAGCGCCTCCTGCGCGGCGTCGGGACCGTCCTGCAACGCCACGGGACCGCAGATCCGGCCGACGAAGGGCGCGAGGATCTCCAGCAGTTCGTCCATCGCCAGCGCGTCCCCGCGCCGCGCCCCCTCGACCAGGCGGGCCAGCAGCTCCGGATCATGGAACCCCGTGCGCCCCTCCCCGCCCGCACTCACCGCGCCCCCGCTGTCGCCGGGACCGGGACCGGACGGGAATGCGGGAAGGAAATTCCAGATTCAACCGAATAGCCGGACGGCGACGGGAACGGACGGCACCGCACCCTCGCGTATTGACGGAAATTAAAACAGGCTCGACCGTCAGCCGTTTTCCACAGAAATACCTGCACCATGTGTAACGGACCCCCCGTAGATGGCTAATTCAATAGCCGCACATCGCGCCCACCCTAGCACCGGGTGCAGAACTCCGGGAGGTTCGGCCGGGGAGTCCGCCGGGGCCAGGCATATGCCGGGTGGCGTCCGCAACAGATCGGCTCAGAACGCACCACCTCTCCACACCTCGGCGATAATCCGGCGCGATGGAATAGCCCGCCGCGCATGCCGGGGAGTGCCTCGGCGTTCGGTCCGCCCGGCACTCCCTGTCCACCCCGTCCGACGCCCGTCCGGCGACCGTGCGCCGGCCGCGGGACGGACATCCCCACCCGGACAGAGGCCCGCCGGGGCCCATGCACTCCCTCGGCCGCCGATTCCAGTTCAAGCCAGTTCCCGACGGACGGGAGTGCCCGGCCGCCGCCGCTCCTCCTCATCCACGAAAGCTCCCACACCGACGCCGTCCTGGTGCCGCCGCTGGAGCGCCGACGTCCAAGGGAGGAGAACGGCAGATGACCACAGCCCGAGCGGGCACCCTGCGCAAGGCCGCTGCCCCGCGGCAGGACACCCAGGAGGATCCCTGGGCCGCGGGAGGCGTCCTGGTGCGGGCCGCCCAGTCCGGTGACGCCCTGGCCCTCAACGACCTGCTGAGCCTGCTCACCCCGTACGTGAGCCGGCTGTGCCGGCCGATCGCCCTCGGCCACAGCGCCGACGCCGTGCAGGAGTCGCTGATCGCGGTGTTCCAGGGCCTGCCCCGGCTCCGCGACCCCCGCGCCCTGTACGCGTGGGTGCGCACCGTCACGGTGCGCGAGGCGGTGCGGGTGGCCCGCCGGGCCGAACGGGAGACACCCGTGTGCGAGTTCGACGACATCGCCTGGCCGGGCAGCCCGGAACTGGCGGTGGACATCCGGGACGTGCTCACCCGCATGTCCACGGAACACCGCGCGGTCCTGGTGCTGCGCGAACTCGAGGGCCTCGACGAGCGGTCGGCGAGCCGGATCCTCGACATCTCCCGCGGCACGATGAAGTCCCGGCTCCACCGTGCCCGTCACAGCTTCCGAAAGGCCTGGCCGCGATGAAGACGAACTGGCCGACGGCGGAACTCGACCCGGTCCGGCGCCTGCGCGTCATGGCCGCGGGACTTCACGCCGTCATGTACGCGGAGTCCCATGTCGACCTGCCGATGGCGGACCTGTGGTCCGTCGCCGGGGACCTGGAGGGTGAACTCCCCCATCTGCTGCCGACGCTGCGCGAGTTCCACTGCCATCCCTGCGGCGGGGACCGCTTCCACGGCCGGGCGTACGGGCCCTTCGGCCACACCGCCCGTTTCGACGTCCGGCTCCAGCCCGGCTGGTGCCTGATGCAGAGCCGGCACGTGGTCGGCGGCATGGCGGCCGTCGCGGAGGGGTCGGGCACGCGCTTCGCGGTCCTCGGCGGGCTGCGCCGGCCCTGGTCGGCTCCCCTCCAGACCGCCCTGCGCCCGGTCGGCCGCACCCGGGGCCTGCTGATGATCGACCGGGCCGCCCGGCGCGCGCGGCTGCGGCGGGACACCCGGGAGGCGGACTGAGCACTCGCCCGCCCGGCCGCCGGACGGCCCGGGTGGCGGGGCCCCCGCCCGCCGCCCCGTCCGTACCGCTCGCCCCCCGCCGGAAACGGGGGTTAGCCCCCGTGCCGACGCGGCCCCCGCCGCATACCGTGGTGGCCATGACGGGAATGGACGGGCGGGACACCGACCTCAAGAAGGAACTCGACGCCACCCTGCAGACCCGCAGGGAACTCGGTGAGGAGTACGAGTCCGCGCTGGTCGAGTCGTTCCTGGAGAAGGTCGACCAGCGCATCGACGGCGCGGTCGAGCGCCGGGTGCGCAGGCAGCTCGCCGAGCAGCAGATGACGGCGGCCCGGGACAGCCGGTCGCCGCGGGCCACCGACTCCTTCGGCGATCGCTTCGGCTTCGGCATCGTCTCGCTGGTCCTCGCCGTCCCGCTCTCCGCGATCGGCGGCGGCGTCGCCAACCTCCCCGGGCTGCTGGCCGCGTGGGCGGGCATCGTCGGGGTCAACGTCGTCCAGGCCGCCCGCACCAACCCGGACCTCTTCGCCCGGCGCCGCACCGCCGGCCGCGAGGACGGCTGGAAGGACTGAGCGCGACCGGGCGCGCGGGAAGTCTGCGCGGGGACCGCCGCACCCCCATCGCTGAGGGGCGGGACGACGACGGTCCCCGCGGGGGACGCGGTGCCCGGCCGCACGGCCGGGGCGACGCGTCCGTGGCGTCCGTGGAGGTCCGGGAGCCGCTCCGGAAGATCCTCGACGCCGTTCGGTGCCGGCCCGGACGGGGAGCCTCCCCCCGTGCTCAACGCCTGGGAGGTACCTCCATCGCCCTGCCGACACCCCTACTCTGCCGAACCCGTGTTAAGCGGGTGCTGCGCGAACGTGACGTGCGCGTACCACTTCCGCGAAGTCCGTGCGGACCACGGTCCTACTTGCCGCCCTTGGCGAGGAAGGCCAGCAGGTCCTGACGGCTCACCACACCCGTGGGCCTGCCCTCGACCAGGACGATCGCCGCGTCCGCCGTGCCGAGCACGGACATCAGGTCGGCGACCGGTTCTCCCGAGCCGACCTGCGGCAGCGGCGACGACATGTGCTTCTCCAGCGGGTCCTCCAGCGAGGCGCGCTGGGTGAACAGGGCGTCCAGCAGCTCCCGTTCCACGACCGAGCCGACGACCTCGGCGGCCATCACGTCCGGGTGGCCGGCGCCGGGCTTGACGATCGGCATCTGCGAGACGCCGTACTCGCGCAGCACCTCGATGGCCTGGCCGACGGTCTCGTCCGGGTGCATGTGGACGAGCGAGGGGATGGCGCCGTGCTCCTTGTCGTTGAGGACGTCGGCGACGCGGGCGCTGGGGCCGGTGTCCTCCAGGAAGCCGTAGTCGGCCATCCACTCGTCGTTGAAGATCTTGCTGAGGTAGCCCTTGCCGCTGTCCGGCAGCAGGACGACGACCACGTCGTCCTCGCCGAGCCGGGCGGCCACCTCCAGCGCCGCGACGACGGCCATGCCGCAGGAGCCGCCCACCAGCAGGCCCTCCTCCTTGGCGAGGCGGCGGGTCATCTGGAAGGAGTCCTTGTCCGAGACGGCGACGATCTCGTCCGCGACGTCGCGGTCGTAGGCGGTGGGCCAGAAGTCCTCGCCGACGCCCTCCACGAGGTACGGGCGTCCGGAGCCGCCGGAGTAGACGGAGCCCTCGGGGTCGGCGCCGATCACCTTCACGGCGCCGCCGCTGGCCTCCTTCAGGTAGCGCCCGGTGCCGGAGATGGTGCCGCCGGTGCCGACGCCGGCGACGAAGTGGGTGATCCTGCCCTCCGTCTGCTCCCACAGCTCGGGGCCGGTCGAGTGGTAGTGGGAGAGCGGGTTGTTCGGGTTGGAGTACTGGTCCGGCTTCCAGGCGCCCGGCGTCTCGCGGACCAGGCGGTCGGAGACGTTGTAGTAGGAGTCCGGGTGCTCGGGGTCGACCGCCGTCGGGCAGACGACGACCTCGGCGCCGTACGCGCGCAGCACGTTGATCTTGTCCGTGGACACCTTGTCAGGGCAGACGAAGATGCACTTGTAGCCCTTCTGCTGGGCCACGATGGCGAGGCCGACGCCCGTGTTGCCGCTGGTCGGCTCGACGATCGTGCCGCCGGGCTTCAGCTCGCCGCTCTGTTCGGCGGCCTCGATCATGCGCAGGGCGATGCGGTCCTTCACCGAGCCGCCCGGGTTGAAGTACTCCACCTTGGCCAGGACGGTGGCCCTGATGCCCTTGGTCACGCTGTTGAGCCGCACCAGCGGGGTGTTGCCGACGAGGCTGATCATCGAGTCGTGGAAATGCACCGTGGTCTCCGGATGCCGCAAAAGATGTGTCGTGATTGGTTCCGCCAGCCTATGGCCTGCCGGGCCGTCGATGCCCTGTGTCGGTCGTTCACTCCCCGTTGAGATTGGGCCACCGTCCGTACGGGGCAAGCAGTGGGTGAACGGCTTGGAGGAGGTGGCGGCGACGTATGACGAGCATGTGGAGGGCGAGGGCGGCCCGGCGCATCGCGGCCGGCGCGGCGTACGGCGGCGGCGGGATCGGGCTGGCCGGTGCGGCGGCGGTCGGTCTGCTGCTGGCGGAGGTGCAGCTGGCCAGGCGCCGGGTGGGCATCGGCACACCGGACCGGGTGCCGAACGCGGCGGGACTGTACGGCGGCACCCTCTCGACGGCCGTCGGGGCGCCGCTGCGGCTGGTGATGCTGGGTGACTCCACGGCCGCCGGCCAGGGCGTGCACCGGGCCGGCCAGACGCCGGGCGCGCTGCTGGCGTCGGGGCTCGCGGCGGTGGCCGAGCGGCCGGTGGAGCTGACCTCGGTCGCGGTGCCGGGGGCCCGGTCGGACGACCTGGACCGGCAGGTGACGCTGGCGCTCGCCGGCCGGTACCCGCTGCCCGACGTCTGCGTGATCATGGTCGGTGCGAACGACGTCACCCACCGCATGCCGGCCACCCGCTCGGTGCGGTACCTGTCGGCGGCGGTACGCCGGCTGCGCACGGCCGGCGCGGAGGTGGTGGTCGGCACCTGCCCGGACCTCGGCACGATCGAGCCGGTGCCGCAGCCGCTGCGCTGGCTGGCCCGGCGCACCTCGCGGCAGCTGGCGGCCGCGCAGACGATCGGCGTCGTGGAGCAGGGCGGGCGCACGGTGTCGCTGGGCGACCTGCTGGGGCCGGAGTTCGCCGAGAACCCGCGGGAGCTGTTCGGCCCCGACAACTACCACCCGTCCGCGGAGGGCTACGCCACGGCGGCGATGGCGGTCCTGCCGTCGGTCTGCGCGGCGCTCGGTCTGTGGCCGGCGGACGAGGAGCGTCCCGACGCCGCCCGCCGCGAGGGCTTCCTGCCGGTGGCGCGGGCGGCGGCCGAGGCCGCGGACGAGGCCGGCACGGAGGTCGCGGCAGTGATGCCCACGGGGCCGCGGGGCCCCTGGGCCCTCCTCAAACGCCGCCGCCGCCGACGCGTCTCGGAAACGGAACCGACGGCATCCACACAACGCAGATAGAGGACGGCGGCTCGCCCGCGGAGCGCGGGAGACGCGCCCGCCGGGCCGCGGGGAGTCACGCCCGGGGACGCGCGGCGCCGTGGGACCGGCCGGGGGCGCCCCGCGCCCGGGCGGTCGTGCGGCGCGTCCCGTCGGCCCACCGCCGCAGGCCCAAGCAAGCGCTTAGAAAGTTGCGGTCCATGTCACACCGCCGTAAGCGTGACCCGGGCCATACGTCCGGGTAACTTCCCAACCAGCCGCCTCATCCCCGCGACGCCACTGGAGCCGTGATGCCCGAAGCCGTGATCGTCTCAGCCGCCCGCTCCCCCATCGGCCGCGCCTTCAAGGGCTCGCTGAAGGACCTGCGCCCCGACGACCTGGCCGCCACGATCATCCAGGCGGCCCTCGCCAAGGTCCCCGAGCTGGACCCGAGGGACATCGACGACCTGATGCTCGGCTGCGGCCTGCCCGGCGGCGAGCAGGGCAACAACCTCGGCCGGATCGTCGCCGTCGAGATGGGCATGGACCACCTGCCCGGCTGCACCGTCACCCGGTACTGCTCCTCGTCCCTGCAGACCTCCCGCATGGCCCTGCACGCCATCAAGGCCGGCGAGGGCGACGTCTTCATCTCGGCCGGCGTCGAGATGGTCTCCCGCTTCGCCAAGGGCAACTCCGACAGCCTGCCGGACACCCGCAACCCGCTCTTCGCCGAGGCCGAGGCCCGTACCGCCGAGGTCGCGCAGCAGGAGGGCACCACCTGGCACGACCCGCGCGAGGACGGCCTGGTCCCCGACCCCTACATCGCGATGGGCCAGACCGCCGAGAACCTCGCCCGCTGGAAGGGCGTCACGCGGCAGGACATGGACGAGTTCGGCGTCCGCTCGCAGAACCTCGCCGAGGAAGCCATCAAGAACGGCTTCTGGGAGCGCGAGATCACCCCGGTCACCCTCCCCGACGGCACCGTGGTGTCCAAGGACGACGGCCCGCGCGCCGGCGTGACCCTGGAGGGCGTCCAGGGCCTCAAGCCGGTCTTCCGCCCCGACGGCCTGGTCACCGCCGGCAACTGCTGCCCGCTCAACGACGGCGCCGCCGCCCTGGTGATCATGAGCGACACCAAGGCCCGCGAGCTGGGCCTGACCCCGCTGGCCCGCATCGTCTCCACCGGCGTCTCCGGCCTCTCCCCCGAGATCATGGGCCTGGGCCCGGTCGAGGCGAGCAAGCAGGCGCTGTCCCGCGCCGGGCTGACCATCGACGACATCGACCTGGTCGAGATCAACGAGGCCTTCGCCGCGCAGGTCATCCCCTCCTACCGGGACCTGGGCATCCCGCTGGAGAAGCTGAACGTCAACGGCGGTGCCATCGCCGTCGGCCACCCCTTCGGCATGACCGGTGCCCGCATCACCGGCACGCTCATCAACTCCCTCCAGTGGCACGACAAGCAGTTCGGCCTGGAGACGATGTGCGTCGGCGGCGGCCAGGGCATGGCCATGGTCATCGAGCGCCTCAGCTGAACCGGGACGGGCCGCTGAGGAACCGTCAGTAGCCCTCCGGGCGCCCAGCGTCACCCCTCGGCCCAGGACCCCGCGCACACCAGGGTTCTGGGCCGTTTTGTGACCCAAACTCCCTCAGGATGTGACCTAGCTCTCCGTCCCGCCGATTCCCGCAGGTCAGACCCGTCACACCCGCCCCTCCCGGGCCCAAGGTCCTGTCCGTTTCGTGACGTTACGCACTGACAGACGGTTAGTCCACCCTTCAAGCTGAGGTAGTAAGTCGGGGGTCGACTTTGAACCGGGAGAGTACGTCAGTGAGCGCCATGCCGATCGCCCTGCTGCTCACCACGGCCGCCACCGGCGCCGTGGGCGTCGCCGTCCTGCGCGCTGTCCTCGTGCTGCGCCGCCAGGTCGCGGCCCTGCATACCGAGCTGGCCGAGAGCCGCGCCGCCGCCGCGCGGGGCCGGGTCCCGGCCGCCCGCGGCACCAGCGACGCCGAGGAGATACGCGCCGCCGTCGCCGAGGCGCTCGCCGAGGAGCGCGAGCGGGAGCTCGCCGAGGCACGCGCCTTCTGGGCGGCCCAGGAGAGCCGCGACGCCTCCGACGCCCCCCTGCTGCTCGGCCTGTCCGACAGCGAGATGTTCCTGCCCCGCCAGGCCGACCTCGTGGGCCTGGAGCCGGTGGCCGAGCCGGGCGCGGACGCCGACGAGCCGGCCGGGGAGTCGGCCGAGCTGGCCGCGGCCCGCCGCCGTCACCCCTCGCACCCGGACTTCGTGCCGAATCCGGCGCCGGCCGTGAACGACCACGAGCGCACCGTCGCCGCGCTGGAGGAGCTGGCCGCCTCGCACGTCGCCCTGGCGGACGTCCGCCCGGGCCCGCTGGGCACCCTCGACGTGTACGTCTTCGCCGACGGCACCACCCTGTGCATGACGCCGGGCCACCGCGAGACCGCGGAGCGACTGGCCGGCGCCCTGCGCGCGGGCCGGACGCCCTACCTGCTGGGCGGCTCGGGCATCTCGGGCGCCTACACGCTGACCTTCGCCTGCGGCGAGGAGAACGTCTACATCCTGGCGGACCGGGTCATCGCGTCGCTGTAGCCGCGGGCACCCCCGGCCGTCACACCCCGGCCCGCTTGCGGGCCTCCTCCACCAGCCCCACCGCCTCCTCCACCTGGTCCGCGCCCGTCAGGACGACGGCCAGGTCGTGCGCGGCGACGGCGATCTGGTCGGCCGCGGCGAACATCCCCGCGTCCGGCATCTCCCGCGGCTCGGCGTCCGGGTCCTCCACGAGCTGGGCGCGCCGGGACAGCTCCCTGGCCAGCTCCAGCGCCTCGGCGGCGGCCCCGCGTTGCAGCCTGCTCTGCGGGGCGGCCCGCAAGCGGTCGGCGAAGTCGTCCACGGCACGGGTCAAGGGCGTCGTATCAACCACGGCGCGAGCGTACGCGGCGTTCCGGGACTGTTGCCAACGGACGCACGCTCGGGCACGGTGACCTGAAGGACCGGCCTACATCCCCTTTCGCCCGGAGGCGCCGATGTCCCACGTCTTCTCCGAGGAGACCCACCGCAATCTGCTCGCCCGCATTCCGCACTGCACCGGTCGTGAGATCGCCGACTGGCTGCGCGCCGTCGAGGACGGACCCTCTCTCTTCCGCTTCGAGGAGAAGGTGAGCTGGCTCCGTCACGAACACAACCTCGCGTACGGCCACGCGAAGGCCATCGTCCACGAGTACGACCTGAGGAGGGCGGCGCGCAACCTGCTCTAGGCGTGCACCGTTCCCGCCGGCGGTGACGGCGGGAGCGACGGCATACGGCGAAGGGGCCCCGGGCACAGTGCCCGGGGCCCCTTCACGCTGCGCTCCGGCGGACGGGGCGCGGCGCTGCCGTCAGTCGCTGCTGTTGAGGATCGAGATGAGCCGCAGGAACTCCATGTAGATCCACACCAGCGTCAGCGTGAGGCCGAAGGCGGCGAGCCAGGCCTCCTCGCGCGGGGCACCGTAGGCGATGCCGTCCTCGACCTGCTTGAAGTCCAGGGCGAGGAAGCAGGCGCCGAGGATGATGCCGACGACGCCGAAGACGACACCGAGGGCGCCGCTGCGGAAGCCGAGGCCGTCACCGCCGCCGAAGACGGCGAACAGCATGTTCACCATCATCAGGAAGACGAAGCCGAGCGCGGCCGCCATCACGAAGCCGTAGAAGCGGCGGTTGACGCGGATCCAGCCGGCCTTGTACGCGATCAGCACACCGGCGAAGACCGCCATCGTGCCGATCACGGCCTGCATGGCCGCACCGTCGGCGATGCGGTTGTCGACGACGCTGGAGACGACGCCGAGGAACACGCCCTCGAACGCCGCGTAGGAGAGGATCAGCGCGGGCGAGGCCTTGCGCTTGAAGGACTGGACGAACGCCAGCACCATGCCGATCAGCGCGGCGCCGATACCGATGCCGTAGGAACGGCTGATGTGGGCGTCGTCGACCGGCAGCAGCGCCCAGGCGAGCGCGGCGGTGACGATGAGGACACCGAGCGTGGAACCGGTGCGGACGACGACGTCGTCGATCGTCATCCGGCCGGTGGTCGCCGGCGCCTGCGGCGGCGTGCCGTACTGCTGGTCCTGCTGGGCGTACGGGTTCTGCGCGTAGGGGTTGCCGGCGGGCTGGGCGTACGGACTGCCCTGCGCGTACGGGTTGCCCTGCGTGGCGACGGCGGGACCCCCGGCCTGCGGCGCGGCGTTGAAGCCCGCGTAGCCGTTGTCGCGGCTGAACCCCCGTCGCGAGAAGACCGGGTTTCTGCTCCTCATTTCACTCCTCCATGGCCACGCTGCGCGGCCTTGGCTCAAGAGTAATAGAACGGCAAAGGATTGACCCTACTGCTTGGGGAGGATCTTTCCCTCGCCTTGTCCCGCAACACGCTACGGGCCAGGGTGATTCCCCTCACTGGCGGGGTGCCGTCCGGCGTTCAGCCGATCGGGAAGCCGGTGTACGCCTCGGCGAGGTCGGTCTCGGCGGCGCGGGAGGAGGCGATCCGGTCCAGGCGCGCCACCTGGAGGCGGTCGTCGAAGGGCGTGGCGTCGGGCGCGCGGTGCAGAAGGGTCGTCATGTCGTAGGAGAACCGCTCGGCCTGCCACACCCGGCGCAGGCAGGTGGCGGAGTAGGCGTCGAGCAGCTCGGCGGAGCCCGTCTCCCGCCGGTGCGTCAGGGCGCGGGCGAAGGTGACGACGTCGCCGACGGCCAGGTTGAGGCCCTTGGCGCCGGTGGGCGGCACGATGTGCGCGGCGTCGCCGGCCAGGAAGAGGCGGCCGTGCCGCATGGGCTCGTGGACGTACGAGCGCATGGGGGTGACGGACTTCTGGGTGACGGGGCCGCGCCGCAGCGTCCAGTCGTCGTCCGTCTCGAGGCGGCGTTCCAGCTCGGCCCAGATCTCCTCGTCGCTCCACGCCTCGGCGTCCGTGCCCTCGGGCACCTGGAGGTAGAGCCGGGAGACGGACGGGGAGCGCATGGACAGCAGGGCGAAGCCGCGGTCGTGGCGTGCGTAGACCAGCTCGTCGTGGGAGGGGGCGACGTCGGCGAGGATGCCGAGCCAGCCGAAGGGGTACGTCCGTTCGAAGGTGCGGCTCAGCCCGGCCGGGACCGCCTTGCGGGCGACGCCCCAGAAGCCGTCGCAGCCGACGACGTAGTCGCACTCCAGGACGTCCTCCGTGCCGCCGTGCCGGAAGCGGACCCGCGGCCGGTCGGTTTCGGCGCCCTCGACGGCCAGCGCCTCCGCCTCGAAGAGCAGCGGGCCGCCCTCCGCGAGCCGGAGGGCGATGAGGTCCTTGCAGACCTCGGTCTGGGCGTAGACCGTCACGGACCGGCCGCCGGTGAGGGCGGGGAAGTCGACGCGGTGACGGCGCCTGTCGAAGCGCAGCTCGATGCCGTCGTGGCGCAGCCCCTCGCGGTCCATCCGCTCCGCCGCGCCGGCCGCGCGCAGGACGTCCACCGTGCCCTGCTCCAGGATCCCGGCGCGCTGGCGCCGCTCGACGTAGTCGCGGTCGCGGCTCTCCAGGACGACCGAGTCGATCCCGGCGTTGTGGAGCAGCCGGGCCAGCAGGAGTCCGGCGGGGCCGGCCCCGATGATGCCGACGGTGGTGCGCATCGGTCGTTCCCTTCGATTGGCGTCGTTGCCGCAAACGTTGTTCGCGTGGTGAACTTTCCTTCACGAACATCCGCGCTGAGTCTCGGCCCCCCGCGCGCCACTGTCAACGGTCTCGAGCCGGTTCGGGAGGGGGCGACGGCCGCGGCGCCGGAGGCATGACACCGGCCGTGCGGGACACCTGTGAGGGACGCGCGCTCCGCAGTGCCGCCGCGGCGGGTGGGGACGCGGCATCGCGGTGAGTGCCCGGAGCCGGACTTGAACCGGCACGCCCGCGAAGGGGCAGCGAGGTTTAAGCTCGCCGTGTCTGCATTCCACCATCCGGGCAGGCCATGGGCACCGCGTCGAGTGCTCCGACCCTATCGGGACACCCCCCTCCGACAGCGGGTGGGCAGACCGATGTTGTCTTATTTTATTGGCGCCTGAGGGTGCATCAGCTCCGTGAGCAGGCCATCCGCACTTGCCAACAGCCTTGCGCGCGGCGGTCCGCCACGCATACGGAATGACGGGATTTCACCGCCTCTACCAGGACGCCCGCCCTGTTCTCACCCTCGCGGGCGACAGCGGGTCCGCCGGGAGTGCCGCCGGGGACCCCGCCGGACGGCGGGTGGGGGACGCCCGTCATCCGCAGGTATGACACGGGCCGCGGCCGTCCGACCACAGTCGCCCCCCGAAACCGGAACAGCGGCTGACTCGACGGCGCCCCCCGGGCGGGACGATGGACAGGTCCCCGAGCACACCGCCGCACCGACAGGAGCACCCTCCCGTGACCACCGCACCCATCGCCGACCGGTCCACCACCGTGGCCGCGCGCGCCACGGAGCTTTCCAAGATCTACGGCCAGGGCGAGACCCAGGTGGTCGCCCTCGACCGGGTCTCCGTCGACTTCCGGCAGGCCGAGCTCACCGCCATCATGGGCCCCTCCGGCTCCGGCAAGTCGACACTGATGCACTGTGTCGCCGGGCTGGACACCTTCTCCTCCGGCGCGGTGCGCATCGGGGACACGGAACTGGGCTCCCTGAAGGACAAGCAGCTCACCAAGCTGCGCCGGGACAAGATCGGCTTCATCTTCCAGGCGTTCAACCTGCTGCCGACGCTCACCGCGCTGGAGAACATCACCCTCCCGATGGACATCGCCGGCCGCAAGCCGGACCGGCAGTGGCTGGACTCCGTGATCGAGATGGTCGGCCTGTCCGGCCGGCTCGGTCACCGCCCCTCGCAGCTCTCCGGCGGCCAGCAGCAGCGCGTCGCCGTGGCACGGGCGCTGGCCTCCAAGCCGGAGATCATCTTCGGTGACGAGCCGACCGGCAACCTCGACTCCCGCTCGGGCGCCGAAGTGCTGGGCTTCCTGCGCAACTCGGTGCGCGAGATGGGCCAGACCGTCGTGATGGTCACCCACGACCCGGTGGCCGCCGCCTACGCGGACCGGGTGGTCTTCCTCGCCGACGGGCGCATCGTCGACGAGCTGCACGGGCCGACGGCCGACTCGGTGCTGGACCGCATGAAGCGTTTCGACGCCAAGGGCCGCACGAGCTGACGCCCCGCCCGCCTTCCGCCCCGTACCCCTGGACGAAGTAGACCCATGTTCCGTACCGCCCTGCGCAACGTCTTCGCGCACAAGGCCAGGCTGTTGATGACCGTGCTCGCCGTGATGCTCGGCGTGGCGTTCGTGTCCGGCACCCTGGTCTTCGCCGACACCCTCTCCAACGCCTTCCGCAACCAGTCGGCGAAGAGCTACGCCGACGTCGCCGTCGCCGTCACCTCGCACGCCGACCCGGACGACCCCGGGGAGGAGCCCGGCCTCTCCGGAAAGGTCCTCGACCGGATCTCCGCCGTGGACGGCGTCGCCGGGGTATACGGCCGCGTCGAGGGCTTCGCCGGGGTCGCCGACCCCGACGGGAAGCTGATCGGCGTCGGCTGGTCCAACAAGGGCGGCAACTTCGCGCCCGGCAAGGACGGCAAGGACGCCGCCTACACCTTCACCGACGGCTCCGGCCCGGTGAAGGACGACCAGATCGCCCTGGACGAGGAGTCCGCCGCCAAGGGCGAGTACCGGGTCGGCGACCGGGTGCGCGTCGCGACCAACGGCCCGGTGAAGGAGTACACCCTCAGCGGTGTGTTCACCACCGAGGACGGCGCCGTCAACGCCGGCGGCAGCCTCGTCCTCTTCGACACCGCGGTCGCCCAGGAGCAGTACCTCGAGCCCGGCTACTTCGAGAGCGTCACCGTCACCGCCGCCCCCGGCGCCGACGACGCGAGGATCCTCTCCGCGGTCGAGCCGCTGCTGCCCGCCACGGCCGAGGCCCGGACCGGCAAGGCGCTCGCCGACGAGCAGGCCGATCAGATCGAACAGGGCCTGGGCAACCTCAAGCAGGTGCTGCTCGGCTTCGCGGGGATCGCGCTCTTCGTCGGGATCTTCCTGATCTCCAACACGTTCACCATGCTGGTGGCCCAGCGCACCAAGGAGATCGCCCTGATGCGCGCCGTCGGCGCCTCCCGCAGGCAGGTCACCCGCTCGGTGCTCGCCGAGGCCGCGCTGGTGGGTCTGGTGGCCTCGGCGGTCGGCTTCGCCCTCGGCGTCGGCCTGGCCGTCGGACTGCGCTCGGGCATGGCCGCGTTCGACATGAAGATGCCGGCCGGTCCGCTGGTCCTGTCCGCCACGCCGGTGGTCGCGGCGTTCGCGGTGGGCGTGCTGATCACGGTGTTCGCCGCCTGGCTGCCCGGCCGCCGGGCCGCGAAGATCCCGCCGGTGGCGGCCATGAACAGCGTCCACGCGGTGGCCACCACCAAGTCGCTGGTGCTGCGCAACTCCATCGGCGCCGCCGTCACCGCCCTCGGCGCGGCGGCGATCGTGGCGGGTGCCTCGACCGGCGGCGACGACGGCCGGATGTACATCGGGGCGGGCGCGTTCCTCGCGCTGATCGGCGTGATCGTGCTGATCCCGCTGCTGTCCCGGCCCGTGATCGCGCTGGTCCGCCCGCTGCTCGTCGGCCCCTTCGGGGTGGCGGGCAAGCTGGCCGGCCAGAACGCGGTCCGCAACCCGCGCCGCACCGGCGCCACCGCCTCGGCGCTGGCGATCGGCCTGACGCTGGTGACCGGCCTGTCGGTGCTCGGCGTCACGGTCGGCGCGGCCATCGACAAGATGACCACGGACAACATCAGGGCCGACTACATGGTCTCGATGGCCAACGGCGGCGACCTCGACCGGTCCGCGCTGACGGCGCTGGAGAAGGCCGACGGCGTGTCCGCGGTGTCGCCGCAGCAGGACGCCTACTTCCGGGTCGGCGACGACTACGTGTCCGCCTCGGCGGTCACCCCGGGCGACATCGAGAAGGTCCTGACCGTCGACGTCGTCAGCGGCAGCGCGGGCTCGCTCGCCCAGGGCCGGATCGCGGTCGCCGAGAAGACGGCCGAGAGCAGGGGCTGGAAGACCGGCGACACCGTCCCCGTCACCTTCGACGACGACAAGAGGGCCACGCTGACGGTCGGCGCCGTCTACAAGGACAGCGAGTTCCTCTCCCCCGTCCTCGTCGACCGGAAAATCGTGGACCCGCACGAGGCGAAGCCGTCCATCCGGCAGATCTTCGTGAAGGTCGACGGCGGCCAGTCCGCGGCGAACGAGAAGGTCCTCGTCGACGCGCTGGGCGACAACCCCGCGATCACCGTGATGGACCGCCAGGACATCCGCGACGAGTTCGGCGGCGCCATCAACACCCTGCTGAACGTCATGTACGGCCTGCTGGCGATGGCGCTGATCATCGCGGTGCTGGGCGTCGTCAACACCCTCGCGATGTCGGTCTTCGAACGGCAGCAGGAGATCGGCATGCTGCGCGCGATCGGCCTGGACCGGCGCCGGGTGAAGCGGATGGTCCGGCTGGAGGCCGTCGTCATCTCGGTGTTCGGCGCGGTGGTCGGCATCGGTCTCGGCACGTTCCTCGGCTGGGCGATCGGCGAGACCGTCGCGGACCAGATCCCGGGCTACGCGCTGGTCCTGCCCTGGGACCGGATCGGGATCTTCGTGGTGCTGGCCGGCCTGGTGGGTGTGCTGGCCGCGATGTGGCCGGCCCGCAACGCCGCCCGGCTGAACATGCTGAACGCGATCAAGGCCGAGTGACCTCGCCGCGCCGCGGCACGAAAAAGGAAGGCCGGGCTCCCCACGGCGGGGGGCCCGGCCCTTTCGGTCGCGTCCGGGTCAGGCGTCGCCGGGCGCACCCCACACGCGGGCCCGCAACGGCATCCCGGAGGCACCCGAGTCCGGCGTCCGGACGGCGAGGACCTGGTTGACGCCGATGCGGTTGCGCTCGAAGGCGAGCGCGGAGGCCGCCATGTAAAGGCGCCAGACGCGGGCCCGGCCGGGGCTTACCAGCCGGGTGGCCGCCTCCCAGCCGGACTCCAGGTTGGCGACCCAGCGGCGCAGGGTCAGCGCGTAGTGCTCGCGGATCGACTCCACGTCGCGCACCTCGAACCCGGCGCGCTCCAACTGGGTGACGGTGGTGCCGACGGGGGCCAGCTCGCCGTCGGGGAAGACGTAGGCGTCGATGAACTCGTCCACGTTGTAGGCGGACTCGTCCCGCCGGGGGCGGCGGGCGATCTGGTGGTTCAGCAGCCGCCCGCCGGGCTTGAGGAGCCGGAACAGGTCGGCGGCGTACTCCAGGTACCGCTCGGCACCGACGTGCTCGGCCATGCCGATGGACGAGATCGCGTCGTACGGCCCGTCGGTGACGTCGCGGTAGTCCTGGACGCGGATCTCCACCCGGTCGGTGAGCCCCTCGTCGGCGACCCGCTTGCGCGCGTAGGCGGCCTGCTCCTGCGACAGGGTGACACCCACGACGCTCACACCGTGCTCGCGGGCCGCGTGGACGGCCATGGAACCCCAGCCGCAGCCGACGTCGAGGAGGCGCTGACCGGGCTTCAGGCCGAGCTTGCGGCTGACGAGTTCGAGCTTGTCGCGCTGCGCGGTCTCCAGGGTGCCGCCCTCCGCCTCGGGGGCGGGCCAGTAGGCGCAGGAGTACACCATGGACGGGCCGAGGACGAGTTCGTAGAAGTCGTTGCCGACGTCGTAGTGGTGGCTGATGGCCCGCCGGTCGGTGCGCTTGGTGTGCAGGTGAGCGCGGGGCCTGCGGATCTCCTCCGGCGGCGGCGCCGGCGGCAGCGGCGGCCCGGCGAGCTTCACGAGCCCGCGCACGGCGGCCCGGACCTCGTGGTCGCGGAGGGCGGCGGCGAGTCCCCGGGCGTCCTCGCCGCGTTCCCAGACGAGGCCGGCGAGCAGGTCGAGGGTGGCGTAGAGGTCTCCCTCGATGTCGAGGTCCCCGGCCACCCAGGCCCGGGCCAGCCCCAGCTCGCCCGGCTTGAACAGCAGGCGGCGCAGCGCCCTGCGGTTGCGGACGACGAGGGTCGGCGCGCCCGGCGGTCCCGCCTGCGAGCCGTCCCAGGCCCGAACGCGCACCGGAAGCGGCGTTCCCAGCAACTGCTCGAAGAGGTTCTGCAGCCGCAGCGCGGCATCAGCCATGGCGTACCTCCGTGACAAGCGATCCCGGAATGTCCTGACACCACGTAAACACCTGTCACCCCGGCGCACAGTCCCCGGCACGCGTTACGACTGAGCAAAATACTTGTACACACCACGCTTTGTGGGCCTGACGGCGCAACGGCGCGGCACGGCACGCCGAAGGGGCCGCCCGCACCACGGATGGCGGGCGGCCCCTTCGGGGAGCTCGGACTACTTGTGCGGCGGACCGGGGGTCAGGAGGCCTTGGCCTCGGTCTTCTCCGCCGGCTTCTCGGCCTTCGGCGCGGCCGGGGCCGGCTTGGCGGCCTCGTAGAACTCCTCGCGCGGGGTCTCGATCGCGCCGAGGGAGACGACCTCGCGCTTGAGGAACATGCCGAGGGTCCAGTCCGCGAAGACGCGGATCTTGCGGTTCCAGGTCGGCATCGCGAGACCGTGGTATCCGCGGTGCATGTACCAGGCGAGACGTCCCTTGAGCTTGATCTTCATCTTGCCCATGACGATCATCGCGACGCCCTTGTGCAGGCCGAGACCCGCCACCGCGCCCTTGTTGGCGTGGCTGTACTCCTTCTGCGGGAAGCCCCGCATGCCGGAGACCACGTTGTCGCCGAGGACCCTGGCCTGGCGCAGCGCGTGCTGGGCGTTCGGCGGGCACCAGGCGTTCTCGTTGCCCGCCTTGCGGCCGACGAGGTCCGGGACCTGGGCGTTGTCGCCCGCGGCCCAGATGTAGTCGGTGCCGGTGACCTGGAGGGTCGGCTGGCAGTCGACGTGACCGCGGGGGCCGAGCGGCAGACCGAAGCGGGACAGGGCCGGGTTCGGCTTGACGCCGGCCGTCCACACGATCGTGCTGGAGTCGACCTCGAGGCCGTTCTTCAGCACCACGTGGCCGTCGACGCAGGAGTCCATGGAGGTGGACAGGTAGACCTCGACACCGCGGCCCTCGAGGTGCTCCTTGCCGTACTGGCCGAGCTTCGGGCCGACCTCGGGGAGGATCTTGTCGGCGGCGTCGACGAGGATGAAGCGCATGTCCTCGCGGGACACGTTCTTGTAGTACTTGGCCGCGTCGCGGGCCATGTCCTCGACCTCACCGATGGTCTCCGCGCCGGCGAAGCCGCCGCCGATGAAGACGAAGGTGAGCGCCTTGCGGCGGATCTCCTCGTCGGTGGTGGAGTCGGCCTTGTCGAGCTGCTCCAGGACGTGGTTGCGCAGCCCGATGGACTCCTCGATGCCCTTCATGCCGATGCCCTGTTCGGCGAGGCCGGGGATCGGGAAGGTGCGGGAGACCGCGCCCATGGCGATGACCAGGTAGTCGAAGGGCAGCTCGTACGCCTCGCCCACCAGCGGGGCGATCGTGGCGACCTTGCGGTCCTGGTCGATGGTGGTGACCCGGCCGGTGAGGACCTCCGCCTTCGGAAGCACGCGTCGCAGGGGGACGACGACGTGCCGCGGGGAGATGTTGCCGGCGGCGGCTTCGGGGAGGAAGGGCTGGTAGGTCATGTACGACCGCGGGTCGACGACGGTGACGGTCGCCTCGCCGTAACGCATCTTCTTCTGGATGCGTCGAGCTGCGTACAGGCCTACGTACCCACCGCCTACTACGAGGATCCTGGGACGCTCCGTGGTGCTCATGGCATCGAGTATCCACCCGCTCCAGGGGGGTGGTTCGTGCGCCCCTTCACAAGCTTCGGCAGCCCTTGTGCTACCATCCGCGACCCACGTGACGGAGATCATGGCGCGACGAGGAACCGGCGTGTAGTGCGTCCCGTTGTCAATGCCGCGTGAGCTGCCACTCCGCGCCTCCGAGGGCGGTGGACCGGCCCCCTGCGCACCCTCTCCGGGGCCCTCTCGCGACCCCGTCCTGAACACGTTCAAAGGGCAGTTGAACCCCCAAAAGGGTCAACGGGCGGCCTTTCCTCGTCCGCCGGGACCGAAATCCTTGTGAAGAACTTCACGAACTTTGCCGACGAGATGTCGCCGGGGCCCCTCACGGGGCCCCCGGGGCGCGCTCAAACGTTGTCCGGCCTGCTCAGAGAGCCACCGCGGACACCTATGCCACCGACCACGCGATGCCGTCGAGGATGTCGTGCTCGCTCACGACGACCTCCTCCGCGCCCGTCCGCTCCATGATCGCCAGGAGCACCAGCGCCCCGGCCGCGATCACGTCGACCCGGCCCGGGTGCATCGAGGGCACCGCGGCGCGTTCGGCGTGGGTGGAGCGCAGCAGCCAGTCGGTGATCCCGCGGACCCGGTCGCGCGAGATGCGGGAGTGGTGGATGGCCGCCGAGTCGTACTCCGGCAGCTCCTGCGCGATCGCCGACACGGTCGTGACGGAGCCCGCGAGGCCGACCAGCGTGCGCGCCTCGTCCAGCGGCACGGACCGGCCGGCCTCGTCCAGGGCCGCCTCGACGTCGGCCCGTATGGCCGCGATCTGCTCCTCGGACGGCGGGTCGGTCACCACGCCGTCGCGGACCAGGTGCCGCTCCGTCATCCGGACGCAGCCGACGTCCACGGAGCGGGCGGCCCGCACGTGGTCGTCGCCGACGACGAACTCGGTCGAGCCGCCGCCGATGTCCACGACCAGGTAGGGCCGGGCCAGGTCCGCGCGGCCGGTCAGCTCCTTCGTCGCCCCCGTGAAGGAGAACTCGGCCTCCTGGTCGCCGGAGATGACCTCCGGCTCCACGCCGAGGATGTCCAGCACCCCCTGCACGAACTCGTCCCGGTTCTCCGCGTCGCGGGAGGCGGAGGTGGCCACGAACCGCAGCCGCTCGGCGCCGTGCTCCTTGATGACCGCGGCGTACTCGCGGCAGGCGGCGAAGGTCCGCTCCAGCGCCTCGGGCGCCAGCCGCCCGGTGCGGTCGACGCCCTGCCCGAGCCGCACGATGGTCATGCGGCGGTCCAGGTCGGTCAGCTCGCCCGTCGCCGGGTCCGCGTCGGCCACCAGCAGCCGGATGGAGTTCGTACCGCAGTCGATGGCGGCGACTCGCGTCACTTGCCGTCCTCCCCGCAGGTCTCGGAGACCGTCACGCACGGCCCCTTGCGCCACCACTCGGGCAGCATCGCGATCGCCTCGTCGCCCAGCGGGTTGACACCCGGGCCGGCCGCCAGCGAGTGGGCGACCAGCACGTGCAGGCACTTCACCCGGTCCGGCATGCCGCCCGCGCTCGGGAAGCCGGTCAGCTCCTCGATCTCGTCGCGCCGCCGGACGTAGTCCTCGTGCGCCGCCCGGTAGGCGTCGGCCAGCTCCGGGTCGGAGGCCAGCCGCTCGGTCATCTCCTTCATGACCCCGTTCGCCTCCAGCGTGCCGATCGCGGAGGCCGCCTTCGGGCACGTCAGGTAGTACAGCGTGGGGAACGGCGTGCCGTCGGGCAGCCGCGGCGCCGTCTCCACGACGTCCGGCTGTCCGCAGGGGCAGCGGTGCGCGATGGCGCGCAGGCCGCGCGGAGGACGCCCGAGCTGCTGCTTGAAGGCCTCCACGTCCGCGTCGGTGGGCTCGGTGCGCGGGGTGGTCGGCGGGGGAGTCTGCATGACTGTCTTCTGCTGGTCTTCCTGTTGAGTCACTGCCGGTGGGCGGCGGCGTCGGCCTTGTCGACCCCGTCCCACACGTTCCGGTACCAGGGACGGTCGGCCGCCCCGACGTCGGCGTGCGACTGCTCGGCCGCGTGCGGGTCGACGACGACGAAGCCCGTCTCCCCCGGCATCACGTAGTGCAGCCGAAGCCGGATCTGCTGCTCGGCGTAGGCGTCGTCCTGCCAGCGCGCCTTGAGGTCGCGCAGGTCCTCGACCCGCTGACGGGTCCGCGCCTGCTCCTCGCGCAGGTCGGCGATCTCCGCGCGCTGGGCGACGTACTGCCGTATCGGGTAGGCGAGCGCCACGACGAGCGAGCACAGCACCATCGCGAGCAGCGCCGCCCGGCCGGTCAGGCGGGAGCGGCGGGCCTGGCGCTTCGTCTGCGAGCGATAGACCCGGGCCGCGGTCTGTTCCCCGATGATCCGGATCCTGGTCGCGGTGGAGAAACGGTCCCGGTCCTTCACCGCCATGTCTCCGCCTCCGCCTTCATGGTCGCTGTACGCGTACGTCCCCGCACACGGTACGGGACCGAGTACGGGGACGTACGTACGACGCTGCCCGCAGGGGGTGACGCTCAGCCCCTGCCGTGCCGGCTAGTTCGCGGAGCGGAACCGCGGGAAGGCGCTGCGGCCGGCGTACACCGCGGCGTCGTCGAGGATCTCCTCGATGCGCAGCAGCTGGTTGTACTTGGCGACGCGCTCGGAGCGGGCCGGGGCGCCGGTCTTGATCTGGCCGCAGTTGGTCGCGACGGCCAGGTCGGCGATGGTGACGTCCTCGGTCTCGCCGGAGCGGTGGGACATCATGCACTTGAAGCCGTTGCGCTGGGCCAGCTCCACGGCGTCCAGGGTCTCGGTCAGCGAGCCGATCTGGTTGACCTTGACCAGCAGGGCGTTGGCGGCGCCGTCCTCGATGCCGCGGGCCAGGCGCTCGGGGTTGGTGACGAACAGGTCGTCGCCGACGAGCTGGACCTTGTCACCGAGCTTGTCGGTGATGGTCTTCCAGCCCTCCCAGTCGTCCTCGAACAGCGGGTCCTCGATGGAGACCAGCGGGTACGCCTCGACCAGCTCGGCGTAGTACTCGGTCATCTCGGCGGCCGAGCGCTCCTTGCCCTCGAAGGTGTAGGAGCCGTCCTTGTAGAACTCGGACGCGGCCACGTCGAGCGCGAGCGCGATCTGCTCGCCCGGGGTGTAGCCGGCCTCCTTGATGGCCTCGAGGATGAGGTCGAGGGCCTCGCGGTTGGAGCCGAGGTTCGGGGCGAAGCCGCCCTCGTCGCCGAGGCCGGTGGCCAGGCCCTTGCCCTTCAGCACCTTCTTGAGGGTGTGGTAGACCTCGGTGCCCCAGCGCAGCGCCTCGGAGAAGGACTCCGCGCCGATCGGGGCGATCATGAACTCCTGGATGTCCACGTTGGAGTCGGCGTGCGAGCCGCCGTTCAGGATGTTCATCATCGGCACCGGCAGCAGGTGCGCGTTCGGGCCGCCCAGGTAGCGGAACAGCGGCAGGTCGCTGGCCTCGGAGGCGGCGTGCGCGACGGCGAGGGAGACGCCGAGGATGGCGTTGGCGCCCAGCGAGCCCTTGTTGTCGGTGGCGTCCAGGTCGAACATGGCCTGGTCGATCAGGCGCTGCTCGGTGGCGTCGTAGCCGACCAGCTCCGGGCCGATCTGCTCGATGACGGCGAGGACGGCCTTCTCGACACCCTTGCCCTGGTAGCGGTTGGGGTCGCCGTCACGGAGCTCGATGGCCTCGAAGGCACCGGTGGAGGCGCCGGACGGAACGGCGGCACGCCCCGTGCTGCCGTCGTCGAGGCCGACCTCGACCTCGACCGTGGGGTTGCCTCGGGAGTCCAGGATTTCCCGGGCTACGACGACGTCGATGGACGGCACGAGCATCTCCTTCTTCAATGTGACGCTTCGGTGTGACGCGGGTCCGCAGGACCGCAGCGGCTCTGCGGGACGAGCCTAACCGGCTCCGGGCGATCGGCCAGCCGGTCGCCCACCCGATGGACAGAACCGAGAGTAAATTGTTTCCGAACGGAACAAAGGCGGTTCACGGAAACTGGGCCCGCCCGGACCGTCCCCCGGCTCCGCGGGCGTGAAAAAACCCGCCCCGGTGCGTACGGGGGAACACGCACCGGGGCGGGAGCAGGGGCGGGCCGCCGCCTACTTGAGGTGCAGCTGCTGGCCCGGGTAGATGAGGTCGGCCTCGTCGACGATGTCGTCGTTCAGGTCGAACAGCTTCGCCCAGCCGCCCTTGACGTGGTGCTCCGCGGCGATCGAGCTGAGCGTGTCGCCCTTGACGACCTTGTACTCGCCGTCACCCTTCTCGACCTTCTTGCCGGTCGGGGTGGTGACGGTCTTCTTCTCGGCCTTCGGCTCGGCCTGCTTCTCGGCGGCCGGACGCTCCGAGGAGCGGGAGGCCTTCTGCTCGGTGGAGCGCTCGGCCGTGGAGCCGCTGGAGGACTGCGAGGAGCCGCTGTCCTGGCTCTCGGCGGAGCCACCGGTGTACGCGGCGCTCGACAGGCCGGTGCCGCAGACCGGCCAGGCACCCTTGCCCTGGCTCGCGAGCACCTTCTCGGCGACCGCTATCTGCTGCGCCTTGCTCGCCTGGTCGGCGGTCGAGGCGTACTGCGTGCCGCCGTAGGCGGCCCAGGTGGACGCCGAGAACTGCAGACCGCCGTAGTAACCGTTGCCGGTGTTGATGGACCAATTGCCGCCGGACTCGCACTGGGCGACGGTGTCCCACTCGGAGGCGGTGGCGGCGGAGGCGTTGCCGGCCGCCATCAGCGGGGCGGCGACGGCCGCACCGGTGACACCGGCGACGGCGATGACCCGGGTGGCCTTGAACGGACGACGGTGCTTGCCCTTGCCGGAAAACAGCATGGTTGATCCCCTCACCGACGCCTGCGAGGTGAGCTGTCGGGTTCGGGCCGGTTGAGTTGCCCGGCCGGGTCCCTCACGGGACTCGGCTCCACCCCTAGCCGCTCCGGCCGAACTGCCCGGTGCGGCACTTACCTTGGGTCCCCCGCTCCTGCCTGCGGCGCTTGACGCGACGACTGTTCCCGTACCGCCGCTGGCAGGATTCGGCGTTGCGACGGCCGGGGCCCGCGATGGCGAGCGGTCACGACCGTAGACACGCGCTCCGCGGATTTTCAAAGACGATCACGGCTTCTGAGACCTATATCTCACGTGATCCAAAACGGACATACAGCCGCGAACCATGACGCGAACTACCGCTGGTTTTCGCCCGGTTCGCCCACGACCGTGAGCGTCTGACCGGGCAGGATGTGGTCCGGGTCGGCACCCACGACGTCCTTGTTGCCGTCGTACAGGGAGCGCCATCCGCCGCTGAGGTCAAGGGAGTCGGCGATGCCCCACAGACTGTCCCCGGAACGGACGGTGTACGAACCGTCCGTGAGACCGCGGGCGGCGTCCTCGCCGCGCGAGGCGTGCCGCCCGGACGACTCCGCGGCGCGGCCGTCCGCCGCGCCCTCCTCGGCGCTGCCGCCGCGATGCCGGCCGGTCGAGGACTCGTCGGTACCGGTGCCCGCCGAAGCGGCGCCGCTCTGCCCCGACTTGTCCGACTCGTCACCGCTCGATGCGGTGGCGTCCACCCCACCGGACCCCCGCGCGCCACCGGCCGCCGGAGCGCCGGACGCGGAGGACGTGTCGGACTTGGCCGTTTCGTCCCCCGCGCTCGACGCGACGTCAGGCGTGGCCGACGCGGACGGCGACGAGGGCTGGGACTGGGACCGGGACGGAGAGGGAGTCGCCGAAGCGGACGATTCAGGGGCGGACTTGGTGGAATCGGTCAGACCGGACGAGCCGGACGCGCCCGATCCGTCCGTTCCGTCCTTGCGCGTCGACGCCCCGTCATCCGAGCCCCGGGTGCCGTCGGTCACGCTGCCCGAGTCGTTGCCCAGACCCGCGAGCAGGCCGCAGGTCGGCCAGGCGGCGATGCCCTGGTCCGCGAGCACCTTCTCGGCGACGGCGATCTGCTGCGAACGGCTCGCCTGGTCGGCGCTCGACGCGTAGCCCAGGCCGCCGTACCGCTCCCAGACGTCCTGGGAGAGCTGGAGGCCGCCGTAGTACCCGTTGCCACCGTTCTGGCTCCAGGCGCCGCCCGTCTCGCACTCGGCGACCCGGTCCCAGTTCGTTCCGTCGGCCGCGTGGGCGCCGGTGGCCCCCAGCAGCGGGATCGCGATGGCGGAGCCGGTCACTCCTGCAGCGACGACCAGGGCGGGAGCCTGGCGGGGGCGACGGTGACGACCGTTCCCGGAGAGCATGCGACGACCTTTCACGAGACAGCGGGGACGGCGCGGCGAGTGAGGCTCGGCGCCACGCTGATCCGTGAAGGTATAGGCAGATGATCGCTTGTCACAAGTTCATGCCGCGCAGATCACGTGAAGATCACAGAGTTGAGCGCGTGTCATGTTTGCGGTGGCGACGGACTGCTCCCGGGCCGCGGCGGGACCGGTGTGAACGACACCGGGAGGGTACGCAGTCCCCGCATGATGAGCCCGCCGCGCCACCGCAGATCGGCCGGATCCGCGGCGAGGGCCAGGTCCGGAAGGCGGGTGAGGAGTGTGGCGAGCGCGGTCTGCCCCTCGAGCCGGGCGAGCGGCGCGCCGAGGCAGTAGTGGATGCCGTGTCCGTACCCGAGGTGCTGGCTGTCCCGGCGGGAGAGGTCGAGGGTGTCCGGGTCCGTGAACCGCTTCGGATCCCGGTCGGCGGCGGCCAGGACGACGAGGACGGGATCGCCGGCGGCGATCTCCTGCCCGCCGATGGTGAGCGCCCGGGTGGCGAAGCGCCAGGTGGCCAGCTCCACCGGACCGTCGTAGCGGAGCAGCTCCTCGACGCCGGTCTCCAGCAGGCCGCGGTCGCCGGCGGCAAGGGAGTGCTGCAGCCGGGCCCGCTCACCGGGGTGGGTGAGCAGGGCGTACGTGCCGTTGCCGACCAGGTTGACCGTGGTCTCGAATCCGGCGAACAAAAGGATGAAGGCCATCGCCGCGGCCTCGTTCTCGGTGAGGTGCTCGCCGTGGTCGGAGGAGCGGATGAGACCGGAGATGAGGTCCTCGCCGGGGCCCGGCTCGGCCGGCAGCGCGGCGCGCTTGCGGTGGATGAGATCGGCCAGGTAGCCCCGCATCTTCTTCACCGAGCGGGCGACACCGCCCCGGGGACCGCCGCCGTGACGGATCATCATGCCCGCCCAGTCCCGGAAGTCGTCCTGGTCCTCGCGGGGGACGCCGAGCAGGTCGCAGATGGCGTAGATGGGCAGCGGGAAGGCGAACTCGTGGATGAGGTCGGCGGAGCCGGTGGCTGCGAACCGGTCGATCAGGCCGTCGGCGAGCTCCTGCACCCGCGGCGCGAACTCGGCGACGCGCCGGGGCGTGAACGCCTTGCTGACCAGTCGGCGCAGCCTGGTGTGGTCCGGCGGGTCGATGTTGAGCAGATGCGTCATCAGCTCGGCCTTGCGCTCGCCCGGAATGCCGGTCTTCCCCTTTGCGTGCGCGGGCTCGTCGTGGTGTGCCGGGTTCTTGGACAGCCGCTGGTCGGCGAGGGCCTGCCGGGCGTCGGCGTACCGGGTGACCAGCCACGCCTCCACGCCGCTGGGCAGCGTCGTCCGGTGCACCGGAGCATGCTCGCGCAGCCAGGCGTACGCCGGGTAGGGATTACTGGCGAACTCCCAGGTGAACAGCTCGGGAGCCGGACCGCCGGGGTCGGTGCGGCCGGTCACCCCTCGACCTCCCTGATCGCGTCCCGGTACGTCCGGGCCGCCGCCCTCAGGGCCGCCTCCGGGTCCGTGCCCTCGGACTCGGCGCGGGCGGCCAGGGCCAGGAGGTCGTAACCGACGCCCTCGCCCGTGGGGAGCGGCACCCGGAGGCCCGCCGTGCGGACCCGGGAGGCCAGCTTGGCGGCGAGGGCCAGGCCGGGCTGGCCGAGGGGGACGCCCTCGGTGACCGAGGTGCGCCGCTTCTCCACCGCCTTGGTGCGCAGCCAGTGCTCCCGGACCTCCTCCGGCGTGGTCGCCGTCTCGTCGCCGAAGACGTGCGGGTGGCGGTGGATGAGCTTGGTGACGATGGTGGCCGCGACGTCGTCCACGGAGAACGGCGCCTCGGGGTCCTCCTCGGCGATCCGGGCGTGGAAGACGACCTGGAGGAGGACGTCGCCCAGTTCCTCGCGCAGTTCGTCGCGGTCGCCGTCCTCGATGGCCTCGACGAGTTCGTAGGCCTCCTCGATGGCGTACTTGGCCAGGCCCTGGTGGGTCCGCTGCGAGGACCAGGGGCATTCCACGCGGATGCGGTCCATGACCTGGACGAGGTCCAGCAGGCGGGCGCCCGGCAGGTCGTAGGAGGCGGGGAGCAGTTCCAGCTCGGGCATGGCGACGCGGCCGGAGCCGGCCAGGCGGGCCAGGCCGTCGGTGAGGGCGGGCTCGCCCTCACCGGTCGCGACGACGACCACCGTGCGGCCGCCCTCGCAGGCGCCGACCAGCTCCTCCGCCGCCGGGGACGCCTCGTCGACCCGGACGCCCGCCTCGCGCAGGTACGGCAGCTGCGGGTGCGCGGCGTCGGCGCACAGCACGCGGTCGGCCGTGCGCAGCGCCTGCCAGGCGGGCCAGGACAGCAGGCCGGGGGCGACGCGGTGGCTGGTGGTGAGCAGGACGATGCGGCCCGGGCCGGAGCCGGTACCGGGAGCGGGGTCGGCGCTGGTTGCGTTCACGGTCCGAACGTAACGCACGGCGCCGGCCGGCCCGTGAGCCGTCCGGCGCGAGGCGGTCCCCGGCGGGAGCGCTACGCCGGCTGGTTCCCGGCCTCCGCGACCTCCCGCACCCACGGTGCCGTCGCGTCGACGCGGCTGCTCTTCTGGACGTCCCAGGTGCCGTAGCGCGGGTTGAGGTCGATGTCGAGCTGCTTGGACGCCTTGGACAGGGCCTGCCAGAACTCGGGGCGGCTGGTGTCGGTGCCGAGGTGCTCGGCGAGCTTCTGGGCCTCGAGCTGGAGGCGGAGGTTCTCCTCGAGGCGCTCGGGGGCGACGCCGTACTGCTGGAGCCAGACGGTCTCCAGCTCCTTGGCGCCCCCGGCCTGCTGCTCCAGCCCGGTGCGCATCTGCTGGACCTCCTTGCGGGTGACGGTCACGCCCGCGTCCTGGGCGGCGCGGTGCAGGACCCGGTCGAGGACCATGCCGTGCAGGGTGTCGCGGGTGAGGGTGCCGCTGCGGGCGACGACCTGCTGGTACTGGGTCTCGTCCGGGACGGCGGCCCGCTGCGCCTCGCGTACCTCGTCGACCCGGTTCTCCAGCTGGGCGACGGTGATCCGCTGGTCGCCGACGACGGCGGCCGCGCCGGGATGCGCGTCGTTCCCGCAGGCGGTGAGCAGGGGTGCCGCGGCGGCGATCGCTGCGGTGAGGAGGAGCGCGGTGCGACGGCGGCGGTGCAAGGAAACCTCCCGAGGAGATTGTGCGACGGTGCACAAAGTCTTGCGATGATCGATGGTAGGCAGTGGCCCGGCTTTGGCCAACCCATTCGACCAACGATTCACGGGGACTTCGGGCACCGCCGCGCCGCCGGCGTGATCCGGACGACAGGCCCTAGCCGCGTACCTGGCCGAGCCACTCGAGGGTGCGGCGGATCTCGGCCGCGAGGGGGTGTCCGGGGCCGTGGACGCGGTCCACGTCGTGCAGGAGCCGGGCCAGTGTCTCGTGGGCGGCGGCGCGGTCGCCGAGGGCGAGGAGCAGGTGGCCGATGCGGCGGCGGACGTCGTGGGCGAGGTCGGGGTCGCCGGCGACGTACTGGTTCTCGTAGTACGGCAGCAGGGCGCGGTACTCGGCGAGGGCGGCGGCCGGTTCGCCGAGCTGCTCCAGGCACTGGGCGGCGTCGTAGCGGTGGCGCAGGGACTGCGGGTCGGCCTGACCGGCCTCGGCGGCGCGTTCGTCGGCGAGGCGGCGCAGTTCGGGCAGGGCGCGGCGGTACTGGCCGTCGTCCATGAGGGTGGCGGCGTACTGCTTGCGCAGGGTGCGGACGACCGGGGAGCGTTCGCCGTGCTGTTCGGCGGCGGCGGGCAGGATCGCGCCAAGGATGTCGACGGCCTGGGTGATGCGGCCCTCGCCGAGGAGGCGTTTGACGTCGTCGACGGCGCGGGCGACGTCGGGCTTGCCGGCCTCGGCGACGGGGGGTGCCGGGGCGGGCTGGGGTGCGGGGGTGCGGGCGCGGTCGGGCCAGGGGGCGTGCGGGCGCACGAAGGGGCGGGTGGGGTCGAGGGGGCCGCCGGTGGGCATGCCGCGCGCGGGCAGCAGCAGGGCCAGGTGTTCGTAGACCTCCTGGGCGGAGGCGGGGCGGTGCTGCGGGTCCTTGGCGAGCAGGCGCAGGACGAGTGCTTCGAGGGCCTCGGGGACCTCGGGGCGGACGCGGCGCACGGGCAGCGGCGGTTCGTACAGGTGCCGGTGGAGGACGCCGAGCGCGGTGGAGCCGGCGAAGGGGACGTCGCCGCTGAGCAGTTCGTGCAGGAGGACGCCGAGTGCGTACAGGTCGGTGTAGGGGCCGACGGCGCCGCCCATCGCCTGTTCGGGGGCCATGTAGGCGGGCGAGCCTATGGGGGTGCCGGTGTGGGTGAGGCGGGTGGTGTCGGCGTCCATGACGGAGGCGACGCCGAGGTCGAGGACGGTGACGGTGCCGTCCTGCTTCACCATCACATTGCGCGGCTTGAGGTCGCGGTGGACGATCGGCACGGCGTGCACGGCGCTGAGGACGGCGCAGAGCTGGGCGGCGACGGCGACGGCCCACTGCCAGGGGTAGGGGTCGTGCTCGGCGAGGTGGTCGGAGAGGTCGGCGCCGTCGACGTACTGCATGACGAGGAAGAGTTCCTCGCCCTCGCTGCCCGCGTCGTGCACGGTGACCAGACCCGGATGGTCGACCTGTGCGGTCACCCGGCATTCGCGCACGAACCGGCGCCGCAGTTCGTCGGCCTCCTGGCCGGCGACCTTGTCGGGGCGCAGCAGCTTCACGGCGACGCGCCGGTCGAGCCGCTGGTCGTAGGCCGTCCAGACCTGTCCCATGCCGCCCTGTCCGATGAGCGTGGACAGCTCGTAGCGGCCGGCGACGACCCGTCCCGTCGTCACGGTCACCGCGGGCCCTCGTGGTCGCCGTTGCCGTCGTGCCTGCGGAGGTAGTCGCTGAGCTCGTCGAGTTCGGCGCGGACCTGGTCGATGCGGGCGGGGGCGGGGGTGTGCGGGGGCGGGGTCCGGGCCGGCGGAGGCGTCGGTATGTGGGCCGGCGCCGGCGGCATCGGGGGCGGGGTGTGGAGGGGGTGCGGTGCGACCGGCCGGTGGGCCGTCTGCGGGGCGGTGGTGGCGGTGTAGGGCGCCGCCGGGGGCTGCGGGTAGCCGTATCCCGGTACGGGCCGCGGCGGGTGGCCGGCCCCGTAGCGGAGCTGGTGGAAGTGGCGGACGTCGGCCGCCAGGTAGTACGCCAGGGCGGCCACGAGTGTGCCGAACAGCAGGGCCATGCCCGTCCAGCCGCCGGCGGTGTGGATCTCGTCGCCGGGCTCGGTGCCGATGAGGACGAGTGCGAGGGCGTCGGCGGCGAGCGAGGCCACGAACAGGCCCCAGTCCAGGCCCTTGCGCGTGACGATCGCGAGGCGCAGCAGCATCGTCCAGGCCAGCAGGCCGATGGTGAGGACGGAGAGGGCCACGAACAGCACGCGCAGGAAGACCAGCCAGCCCGTCCGGGGTGGCTGCTTCGACGGCTGCTGGTAGCCGTGGCCATGCATGGCTGCTCCTGGTACCTGGGACGTGGACCGACGTTGTCGGCATCGAGCGTATAGGCCGACGAGGACAACCGGCCCCGGGTTGTACCGAACCGTTGTCGTGCTGGTCACTTCGCGTGCCCGGGGCCTCAGTCGGGGGTGACCGTGCCGTCCGTCAGGCCGTCGTACATGCCGCGTACGAGCTGTTCGCCGAGGCGGCCCGCGTGCCTGAGCGCCCGCTCGAACTCGTCGAGGGCGCGGAAGCGGGCTCCGTAGCGGTGCTGTGCGTCGAGCGGGAGCCGGGGGAGCTGGAGCCGGCGCACGTCGAGGCGGGTGGCGGTGGAGGCGTAGCTGCTGGCCTGGCGGTTGTTGGCGGTGCCGCGCAGGAACCCGGCGAGGAACCAGGGGTCGAGCGCGGCCGGGTCGGGGCGCAGCAGGACGAGGTGGCGTCCCAGGGCGGCGCCGGCGGTGGCGTCGTCGATCACGCGGGCGACGGAGTCGCCGCCGAGGACGGGCAGGACGACGTCCCCGGGCTCGGTGAGCACGGGTTCCTCGTCGCTCTCCGGGAGGGTGCCGGAGGGGCCGGTGCCGGCGAGGACGTCGAGGTCGGTGAGGACGGGCACGCGCGCGTGGCCGCCGTTGGTGCCGGTGCGCATCCTCAGGGCGCCGCCGCGGGCGAGTTCGCCGACGGTGGTGAGGGGCCAGCGGGGTGCCGTCCGTGCGTGGCCGGCGGGCGGCGGGGTGAGGTCGGCGGCCAGGCGCAGGGTCTCGCCGAGGCGTTCGCGTACGTCCGTGAGCTGTTCGGCGCCGTCGGCGGCGGTGGGCGGCGGCAGCCGGCGGGCGGGGGCGAGGTCGACGTCGTCGTCGAGGAGTTCGATGACGGGCAGGGAGCGGGCCAGGCCCGGGCGTTCGTCGAGGTGCCCGGCGCGGTCGAAGTCCCGCCAGGCGTCGAGCACGGCTTCCCGCACGGCCCGCCAGTCCGGTCCGCCGCGTCCCTCGCCGGCGAACTGCCCCACGTCGGCCAGGAGTACCTCGGGCTGCGCGGGCGCCTTCTCGGGGCGCCGCAGCACCCACAGGTGGAGCGGGATGTTGTACGGCGGCGCGGCGCCGACCGGCAGGGCGACGACGGCGCGCAGCGCGCCCAGGCGGAGCAGGCCGGCGCGGATGCGGCGGCCGGAGCGGCGGGAGGCGGCGGCGGGCGGCATGAGGAGGACGGCCGTGCCGCCGTCGGTCAGGCGGGCGAGGGCGTGCTGCACCCAGGCCAGCTCGGACTCGGTGCGGGCCGGGAAGCCGTACTCCCAGCGGGTGTCGTAGGCGAGTTCGTCGTGCCCCCAGTTGCGCTCGTTGAACGGCGGGTGGCACAGGACGGCGTCGGCGCGCAGCTCGGGGAAGGCGTCCGCGCGCAGGGTGTCGCCGGCGGCGATGCGCACGGCGGCCGTCGTGCTGAGGGCGAGCCGCAGTCCGGTGAGCGCGGCGAGTTCGGGGGCGCTGTCCTGGCCGTACTGCTCCTGGCCGGGGCGGGCGGCGACGGCGCGGAGCAGGGTGCCGGTGCCGCAGGCGGGGTCGAGCACCGTCCGGGCGGGGCCGGCGAGTTCGGCCATCAGCTCGGCGAGGGAGGCCGGGGTGAGGGTGTAGTGCCGCGGGTTGGCGTCGAGGTGCCGGCCGAGCAGGAACTCGTACGTCTGCCGGGCGCCCTGGGCCGCGGCGAGTTCGGCGGTGCCGCGCAGGAGGGGGACGGAGGGGAGCAGCCGGGGGCTGACCGGGGTGGGGACGGTGCGGTCGCGGTCGGTGCCGAAGCGCGGGGTGAGCACCTGGTCGAGTGCGGCGGGCAGCAGGGCGGCGAGGCGCTCGTCGGAGCCGGCGCTCAGGTCCAGCCAGTCGGTGGGGCGGTCGTGGATGAGCAGGAGGAGGCAGCCGGCGTGGGTGAGGGCCGTGACCGGGCCGTCGGGGTGGCCGGCGAGTTGCTGCCAGACGCGTTCGCGCAGGGGGACCTCGGCGAGCTTGCCCTGGTCGCGCAGCCACTGCTCGACGTCGGCGAGGGCGAAGGAGGGGCTGGTCTCGGTGCCGCCGACGGGTTTGGGGAAGTCCGCGTGCCGGCGGCGCCAGTTGCTCACGGCGGCGCGGCCGACGCCGGCGAGCCGCGCGATTCCGGCGGCGGTCACTTCTGTCGCGTTGTCCTGCACCCGCACGGCTCCCCTCGTCCAGTGTGGCGACGAGCATACCGAGGACCGCATGGAGCGACGCATTCACGGGCGTGTACTCACTCCACCCTGTGAGCCTGGTTGACTCGGTTCACAGCTTCTGTTCTTATTGACCTCGCCAACGAGCGAACGCCGACAGGAGGCGGTCGCCGTACGGGAGGGGACACAGCCATGGGCATGAAGGGCAAGGTCGCGCTGGGCGCCGTCGTGGGGATCGTCGTCATCGGAGCCGTCTCGGCGAACTCCGGCGGCGACGACGGCGGGTCCGACGTCAAGGGCTCTTCCGCGTCCGCGGGGCAGCAGGCCGGCAGCGAGAAGGACGCGGGTGCGGCCGAGGGCGCGGACACGGCGAAGGCGGAGAAGAAGGCCGCCTTCGAGGGGGACGGCGACTTCGAGGTCGGCTCGGACGTCAAGCCCGGCACCTACCGCACCACCGGCAACACGGACGGCATGTGCTACTGGGAACGCGCCAAGGACGCGTCGGGCGAGCTGGACTCCCTGCTGGCCAACGACAACGTGACCGGCACCTCCTACGTCACCGTCCAGGCCACCGACAAGTTCTTCAAGTCGAACGGCTGCGGCGACTGGGAGGCGGTCGACCCGAAGGCGAAGGGCACTCCCGCCGCCACGATGTCCGGGGACGGCGGCATGTTCGCGGTCGGCACCGACATCGCCCCCGGCACCTACAAGTCCACGGGCAACACCGACGACATGTGCTACTGGGAGCGCACCAAGGACGCCGCCCACTCGCTCGAGTCGATCATCGCCAACAACAACGTGTCCGGCACGGCGGTCGTGCGCATCAGCGCCTCGGACGCCTACTTCAAGACGGTCGGCTGCTCGGACTGGAAGAAGACCGGCTGACCCGCCGCGCACCCCCCGGGGCCCGGCCCCACCGGTCCACCGCCGACCCCTCCCGATCCACCCCCAGCACCATCAAGGAGCCCCCATGCGGCGCACCACACTCGTCGCCCTCTGCCTCGTGGCGACGACCACCGCCGGACTCGCCGGCTGCCAGTCGGGCACGGACGACGACCGGTCCGGCGGTTCGGGCACACCGGCCACCGCGTCCGCGTCGAAGCCGGCGTCGAAGGCCGCGTCCGCGGACCCGTTCGCCGGGCTGACCGGGGCGGAGATCGCCGACCGGGCCGTCGAGGCCACCACCGGGGCACGCTCGCTGCGCATGACCGGCGACGTCCCCGACGACGAGAGCGGCGGCACCATCCGGATCGACATGGCCATGGACCGGCAGGGCGAGTGCGCCGGCACGATGAGCATGGACGGGCAGGGCCAGGCCGAGCTGGTCAGGACCGGCGGCACGCTCTACATGAAGTACGACGAGAAGTTCCTGCGCGCCCAGAGCGAGGGCGAGCCCCAGGCGGACACCGACGCGGCCGTGGCGATGCTGGCCGGCCGGTGGACCAAGATGTCCGCCGGCGGCCAGGACGCCAAGGACATGACGGGCTTCTGCGACCTGGACACCATGCTCGGCGAGATGGAGGGCGCCGGCCAGGACGTGACGCGCGGCGAGTCCACCACCGTCGGCGGCACGCCCGCGCTCGTCCTGCACGAGAAGGACGGCGCGGACCGCAACACGCTCTACGTCGCCACCGAGGGCAAGCCGTACCTGCTGCGCTTCGACAGCGCGTCGAAGCAGGACCCCGGCACGATGACCCTCAGCGCCTACGACGAGCCGGTGGCCGCGAAGGCGCCCTCCGGGACGGTCCTGGACCTGGACGCGCTGGGCGGCTGAGGCGGCGCGGCCCGGCTCAGCCGCCGCACTGCCGCAGCATCGCCTGCCGGTCCGGCGCGGTCACCGCCAGTTCGTACTTGACGGCGACCTGGGCGAACCGGACGGCGTACGCGCACCGGATGCCCTTGCTCGGGGGCAGCCAGGTGGCCGGCCCGGAGTCGCTCTTGGCCGAGTTGGCCCGGCCCTCGACCGGGATGAGGTTGAGGGGGTCGTTCGCGAGCTGCCTGCGCTTGCTCTCCGGCCACCGCGAGGAGCCCAGCTGCCAGCTGTACGACAGCGGCACCACGTGGTCGATCTGGACCTCGCTCGCCTTCTGCTTGCGCCACTCGATGGTCGTGGCGGTGTACGGGTCGTCCAGCGTCATCGCGACGACCACACAGTTGGAGCCGGACCGGAAGCGCACGTCCTGGCCGTCGCGTCGCAGCAGGTCGTTGCGGGTTATCTCTATCGCCCTCCTGGCCTCGATGCACATGAGGCACAGCCGTAACCCCTTCCTGTCTCTCGCAGTTATCAGTCATGCCATGAGGCACATGAGTGACAACGGAGACAGGAAGCAGATCCCGTGACGTTACGTGCAGAGAAGGCCGTGTCGCCCACCACCGGCGAGGTCACCTGGCTGCTGGTCGACGAGGAGACTTACGCGCCTCACCCCGAGGCCCGTGAGTTCTCCCTGTACCTGCGCGGAGCCGGGCGGTCACCGCAGACACAGCGCGCATACGTCCCCAGAATCGGCCGCTTCCTCAACTGGTGCACTGAGCGGGGCACCGACTGGCAGACCGTCCGACTCGGGGACATGAGCCTGTTCAAGTTCCACGTCGAGCGGACACCGACCCGGTACGGGCGGCCTCCGACCGGCAGAACGGTCAACGCCACGCTCACCGCGGTCTGCGAGTTCCTCCGCTTCTGCGCCGTCCAGGGACACGTGGCCCACGAAGTCGCCGCGCGTCTCAGCGAGCCCCGCTTCCTCGCACACGCCCCGGCCGGCTTCGATCCCGGCGAGGGCGGCCAGCACCTGATGGTCAAAGCCCGCGTCCTGAAGGCGCCGGAGATCGCGCGGGCGCCGCAGACGCTCACCCGCGCCCAGACTGATCAGATCCTCGACGCCGCTCGCACCGCGCGTGACCGGCTGCTGCTGACCGTCCTCCTGGAGGCAGGCGTGCGCATCGGCGAAGCCCTCGGACTGCGGCGCGAGGACATGCATCTGCTCCCCGACTCCACCCATCTCGGCTGCCGGACCGGTGGCGCGCACCTGCACGTCAGGCCTCGGCAGGACAACGTCAACGGGGCACGGGCCAAAGCCGGGCGTCCTCGCATGGTTCCGCTGACGCCAGAGGTGGTGCATCGGTATCGCGATCATCTCGCCGAGCGTGAGCAGGTGGCCAGCTCCGCCGACTGTGACTACGTCTTCGTCAACCTCGTCGGCGTCCACGCGGGACGCCCCCTGTCGTACTCCAACGCCAAGCAAGTGGTCGAACGGATCGGGAGGCGCTGTGGTCTGACCGCCCGGCCGCACATGATGCGGCACACTGCCGCCACCCGCTGGATCCGCAACGGGGTCGCTCCGGACGTCGTGCAGACACTCCTGGGCCATGCCTCGTCGGCGAGCACAGCCGTGTACGTGCACGCCCGGGACGAGGATCTCCGCGCGGCCGTCGCAGCCGTCGACAGTCTCGCCTCGGAGCTGCTGCGATGACCATTGCGCCTCTCCGCTCGGCTGTCGTTGCCTCCGTCTCCGTTGAACCGGAGTGGTCATCATGGCTCGCGGCGCGCCTCCCGTCGGGCTGGCGGGCAGATGAGTGGGACCCCGTTCAGGCACTGTTCACTGCCGATCCCGGTAGTCCGACGACCAGCGTGTTCGTCTGCTCCGTCGCCTTCTGCACCACCCATGTGGCGAGCAACGGATCCCGCTGCGACGCCTGCCGGAAAGCCCGTTACCTCCTCGGGAACCCTGCGGACTTCGACACCACGCACACCCCGGATCCGTCCCGCCGCAAGCCCAACAACTCCGCGAACGGGGCGATGCCAGGCGTCTCCCAGTTCTCGCTCGCCGATGTGAGCCCGGCGGTCCGCCAGGAGCTCTTGTACGGGCTCCAGCAGCGCGACGACGCCGGCATCAGCCTGGTCCCCCAGCGAGTGCGCCGCATCGTGGCCGGCCTCCCCTCCGGACTCGGCTCGCTCCTTGAACTGGACGCCTCTTTCTCCTCCGGGCTTCCGGCTGCGGCCTCCGGCGTCCTGAACGGTGTTCTCCTGCACGTCCGACGCGCACGCGTCGAGTTCGAGGGCACCGATCCGACCTCGGGCGACATATGGGAGTGCGCTCTCATCGGGCTGACGGCCGGACGCGGTCGCAAGTACGCCGCTGTCCACGGCGAGATCGACTTCCGTCCGGTGCGGCAGCGTTGGCTGCGGGAGCTGGTCAAGGAGTACGGCCGCACGGCGCGCCCCAACGTCATGGACCTACGGCAGACCGTCTACGCGGCGACCATCGCGTCCTCCGCGTTGGCAGGCCGCCCCCACGGGGATGAGCCGGGGCTCCTCGCCATGGCTGACATGAACGCCGTAGTGGACATGTTCCGCATCACCAAGCGGCCCGAGGACGGGCACGACTACTCCACCAGCCACCGCAGAGCCCTGCTCCGCCACTGGCGCACGTTTCTGGACTACGCACGGCAGGCCGGGATGATGGATCACGTGCCCGGCGGGTTCGCGCTCAACCCCCGCTTCCACAGCATCGCCGCCGTGGAAGTGGCCGAGGACGATCTCGGCCGTGCGATCCCCGAACACGTCATCGCCCAGCTCGACGCGCACCTCGATCTGCTGGGCACCTCGACGGGGTACGCGAGCGGCGGCTGGGCGGCCGCCGACTTCGCGCGGATGTACCAGGTGGTCTACGCGGTCCTCCGGGACACCGGCCGGCGTCCGGGCGAGATCACCAGCCTGCGCCGCGACTGCCTGGAGCGGATCGACGGCAAACCGACGCTGATCTACGACAACCACAAACGGCGCCGCCACGGCCGTCGGCTGCCCATCTCGGAGAGCACTGCCCAGGTGATCGAAGCCTGGCAGAAAGCACTCGATGCACTACCAGCCGTCCCGGCCTGCGGCCAGTGGCTGTTTCCCTCGCCGGGACAGCGCAACCGTCCGCGGCGCGGGCATCTGAACGCTTCGCATTTCTGCAACCGGATCTTCCGGAACTGGGTCGACGAACTGATCCCAGACCTCGTGGACGACCGGATCGGCAAGGACGGCACCCCACTCGCCTACGACCGCACCCAGGTCGTCCCGTACGGCTTCCGCCACGCTTACGCCCAGCGCCATGCGGACGCGGGCACCCGCCCCGACGTGCTGCGGGAACTCATGGATCACCGTTCGCTGGACGTGACCATGGGCTATTACAAGGTCTCCCTCAGCCGAAAGCAGGAGGCCGTGCGCACGGTCGCGGCACTCGCCGTCGACCGGCACGGAGCAGCCCGCGGATTCGGCGATCCCCTCGCCTACGAGGTGGAAAGCGTCGGGGTTCCCTACGGCGGCTGCACCGAGCCGAGCAACGTCAAGGCCGGCGGCGGGCACTGCCGCATCCGCTTCCAGTGCGCCGGGTGCGACTTCTACCGCCCCGATCCCTCCTACCTCCCCGCCTTGGAACAGCAGGTCGCGGACTTGCGCGCCGACAAGGAAGCGGCCCTCGCCATGGAGGCCGCCGACTGGGTTGTGCGCAATCTCGACGACCAGATCCGCGCCTACTCGAAGTCGGCCGACGAGATGCGGCGGAAGCTCGACGCCCTGCCCGCCGAGGAGCGGGCCACCGTCGAATCCGCCTCAAGCGAGCTGCGCAAGGCCCGCGCGGCAGCGGCCTTCATCCCTCTGCAGGCGCTGACGGCACGGAGCTCGGAATGAAAATCCCTGCTGCTTCCGGCGGCAACGACCGGCACGCCCGGGTCGAGCGGCTGCGCGTCAGCCGCGCCAAGGACAGCGAAGACAAGACCAGGCGTGCACTCGACACCGTGGACGGTCTTCTCCGCTTGGGACGACGAATCACCGTCGCCCAAGTAGCCCGGGAGGCCTCGGTATCCACGTGGTTCGTCTACAACCAGCCGCAGGTGCACCAGGCCGTTCAGGACGGCATCACCGCCCAGCGAACGCGGGGTCGCCAGAACTCCCATGCTCCGGAAGCGTCCCAGGTGTCTCCGGCCGGGTTGCGGACGGATCTCGCACTGGCCCGCGAAGAGATCAAGGACCTCAAGAAGGAGCGCGATCGGCTCCGTAACCGGGTCAGGCTGTCTCTGGGCGCCGAATTGGAGGGCGTGAACCAGCACGAGCTGGTCGAGCGGGTACAGCAGATCGAGCAGCGGAATACCGCGCTGGAGCAAGCGTTGTCAGAGGCCAGGGATCAGATCGCCGCCCTGGAGGGTCAACTGCGTGAGGCGGAGGACGACCTCACCGCCGCACGAGCCGGTCTCCGCCGTGCCATGCGGGCTGTTCCGTCTCCGTAGCCCTTGCGATACCGCCCACTCGCGGCTGTCCGGCTTTCATACCGTCTTCGGGACAGCCGCGAGGAGGTCGGCGAAGTGGTCAGGAATTGACTCACGCGCCGGTCAGGACCGCGCTCAGTCGGTGTCCGTCGCGGCCAGCATCGCCAGTCGTCGGCGTTCTGGAGAGACCGCGACGAGGCCGATGTCCCAGGCCACACGGTCGAACCACTTGGTATCGGCGCCAAAGGCATACCAAGCGCATGCCCGTGCACTCGCCTCGACCTCTTCCGCGCGGCAGCCCTGTTCCGTACCGGAGAGGCTGGCCATGGACTGCCAGGCGGCCAGTCGGCCGTAGGCACCACGGACGCCGGAGTTGTAGGCACCGCCCGTGGATGCGGCGGCGAAGAGAACCCGCCATGGGTGCTCTGGAGGGCAGGCCGCAACCGATAGGGCGGCCTTCTTCGTCCCTGCGCCTTCCAAGCACTTCAGCCCGAGTGCCAACAGCATCCTCGGAACCGACTCGGCTTCCAGAGGAGCTGCCAGATCGAAGACTCGTGCTTCGATCCGGCCGTTCGACTCCTCGGCCCAGTTCGTCACAGCAACGCCGGTGGCCTTGGCAACGGCTTCGGTCGTCGTCTCCTCGACCGGCGGCACGGGCGCCCGGTCATCACGCGGCACCTCACGGTTCGCCGGCGGGCCATACGGCGTCGAGTGGCTGCCACCGCGCGCGCTGTAGCTCGGCAGATCCGGCTGGCCTTCCAGCTCCGACAGCGCCAACGGCAACCACCCCAGCGGATGAAGCCTCCAGTGCGGCGACGTCGCCCATCCGGCGACTCCCGGTGACTCCGTGACGTCCACGCCTCTGAGAACCAGCTCATGGACCAGGCACGCCCGAAGTTCCTCAGTGGCGTGTCCAGTGAACGCCACTGCGAGTTCCTCGACCGGCTGGCCGGAGGCCAGCAGGGAGGCGCTATAGCGGTCCAGCTTCCTGTCAGCGGCCCCTGCGCAAGAAATCAGCCGCAGTGCTTGGGCGACGTTGCCGGGACCAGGCGTGGTGGCCAGCAGCCGGAGCAAGTAGTTGAAAACGCTCCTGTACTGCCATATCCGACCGGCATCAGAGGCGTAGGCCCCGGCGAGCGCAATAGCGAGGTCCGCGACGAAAGCAGCGTCTCCCCGCCCGAGACTGCGGTCAGCCGTCTTCCACACGTCGGTGACGCTCTTCATGCCGGGCAGCTTCGTCACGATCTTTTGTATGCGGTCAGCCACGGCAATGGACCCTATGCGGCCCACAGCCCGAAAGCGACGGCATTTCCCCAGTTCACCGCGCTCCTCTCAGCTCCCGCACTGCTTGAGCATCACGCTCTTGTCCGGGGCTGTTACCGGGAGCCCGTACTTTTCCGCGACCTGTGCGAACCGCACCGCGTACGAGCACCGGATCGACTTGTTCGGCGGCAGCCAGGACGCCGGGCCCGAATCGCGCTTGGCAGAGTTCGTGGAGCCTGAGACCGGCAGAAGATTGAGCACGTCGTTGGCCAGCTGCTCCCGCTTCTCCTTGCTCCAACGCGAGGCACCCATCTGCCAGGCGTACGACAACGGCACCACATGGTCGATTTGCACCTCGGCGGCCTTCGCCTTCTTCCAGGCGATGTCCTTGCCGGTGTACGGGTCGTACAGGTCCATCGACACGACCACGCAGTCGGAACCCCTACGGAACTCGACGTCCTGTCCATGAAGTTTCAGCAAGTCGTTCCGCGTGTCGCAACCGTTCCGCGCCAGCGGCACCCCGTCCGCCGTGTCCATCCACGCATAGCCGAACTTGTCCCGTTCGTAGCCCGTCTTCGGCCCACGCCCCTTGACCGTGAGTGCGTCGACGAGCTTGCGCGCGTTGGCCCTGTCCGCCTCCGACGTGAGCGCGCCGAGCCCCGGCTTCGTTCCGTCCGGATTCGTCAGCGGGCTCGCCGCCTGCCCGGCAGCGGCGTCCGGTCCGGATCCCGCGGAGCTTCCGCCCGGCTCCAGGCCATCACAGCCTGCGACGAGCGTGACGGCAACGGTGACCGTGAGGACGCCCCTCTTCCCGCGCGTAAGCAGCGGCCTGTGGCTCATGTGCCTCTCACTACGCACAGCTGACCACACCCCACGTACGCTGCGAGAACAGATCCATCACGGCGCGAAGCATAGAGATAATGCGGGTATCGCAGCCGTTCCTCGCCAGTGGCACCCCGTCGGCGGTGTCCATCCAGGCGTAGCCGAACTCGTCCCGGTCGTAGCCGGTCTTGGGGCCGCGCCCCTTGGTCCTCAGGCTCTCGATGAGCTTGCGGGCCGTGGCCCGGCCGGCGTCGTCCGCGACCGGGGCGAGACCGGGCTTGGTCCCGTCCGGGTTGCGCAGCGGGCTGACGGCGTGCCCCGCGGCCGGTGCCTCGGCGCCGGCGCCCGGCGACGAGGTGCCCTCGCCCTCGAGGCCCTCGCACCCGGTGACCAGGGCCAGCGTGAGTGCCGCCCCGGCGGCCCATGCGGTACGGATTCTGCTGCGCCGGCTCATGCGCGCCCCTCCCCTTGCGGATTCCCGGCACCACCGTAGCGAGGAAGAGGTCCAGACCATAGAGGGCGTTACTGGGCATGCGGGACATATCTGCCGTACGGTCGAGGGTGAGTCCCGTCTCGAAAGGAGCGCCGCATGGGCTTCCTCGACAAGATGAAGAGCATGGCCGGCAAGGACAAGGACCGCTCACGGAAGATGTCCGACGCCGCCGAGCGCCAGGTCAACCAGCGGACCGGCGGCAAGCACGAGAAGCAGGTCGACGCCGCGCAGCAGCGTGCCGAGGACCAGCTCGGTTTCGGGCGCGAGCGGGGCGGTGACCGTCCGGAGCGGCCGTAGGCCCGCCGCTCCCTCACACCGCGCACGCGAGAAGCCGTCCGGGGAGAGAGGTCCCCGGACGGCTTCTCGCGTGTCGGTGCGCGGGCGGGTGGCTACGAGCCCAGGATCGAGGTCAGGAACTCCCCGACCCACGCCAGCAGTTCCCGCCCGAGGAGCGGCTTGCCGCCCACCTTCGCGGTCTTGGGGCGCGGCACCAGCACCTGGTGGGCGGTCTCCTTGACGACCGTGCCCGGGTACAGGCGCTTGAGCCGCAGCTCCTGCGACTCGCGCAACTCCACCGGGGCGAAGCGGACGTTGTTGCCCTGGAGGACGATCTCGCCGACCCCGCAGGCCCGCGCGAGCATCCGCAGCCCCGCGACCAGCAGCAGGTTCTCCACCGGTTCGGGCAACTTGCCGTAGCGGTCGACGAGTTCCTCGCGTACGGCCTTGACGTCCTCCTCGCTGTTGGCCGAGGCGATGGCGCGGTACGCCTGGAGCCGCAGCCGCTCGCCGGGGGCGTAGTCGTGCGGGACGTGCGCGTCGACCGGCAGCTCGATCTTCACCTCGAGCGGCGGCTCCTCCTCGACACCGCCCTCCAGCGAGGCCCGGTAGTCGGCGACGGCCTCGCCGACCATCCGCACGTACAGGTCGAAGCCGACGCCCGCGATGTGGCCGGACTGCTCGCCGCCGAGCAGGTTGCCGGCGCCGCGGATCTCCAGGTCCTTCATCGCCACGTACATGCCCGCGCCCATCTCGGTGTGCTGGGCGATGGTCGCGAGCCGCTCGTGCGCGGTCTCCGTCAGCGGCTTCTCCGGCGGGTACAGGAAGTAGGCGTAGCCGCGCTCGCGGCCGCGGCCGACCCGGCCGCGCAGCTGGTGGAGCTGGCTGAGGCCGAAGTTGTCGCCGCGCTCGACGATGAGGGTGTTGGCGTTGGAGATGTCGATGCCGGACTCGACGATGGTCGTGGAGACCAGCACGTCGAACCGCTTCTCCCAGAAGTCGACGACGACCTTCTCGAGGGCCTGTTCCGACATCTGGCCGTGGGCGGTGGCGATGCGCGCCTCAGGCACGATCTCACGCAGCCGCGCCGCGGCCCGGTCGATGGACTCGACCCGGTTGTGGATGTAGAAGACCTGGCCCTCGCGCAGCAGTTCGCGGCGGATGGCGGCGCCGATCTGCTTCTGCTCGTAGGGGCCGACGAAGGTCAGGACCGGGTGGCGCTCCTCGGGCGGGGTGGTGATCGTGGACATCTCGCGGATGCCGGTGACCGCCATCTCCAGGGTGCGCGGGATGGGCGTCGCGGACATGGTCAGGACGTCGACGTTGGCGCGGAGCTTCTTCAGCTGCTCCTTGTGCTCGACGCCGAAGCGCTGCTCCTCGTCGACGATGACCAGGCCCAGGTCCTTGAACTTGGTCTCGGAGGAGAACAGCCGGTGGGTGCCGATGACGACGTCCACCGAGCCCTCGCGCAGGCCCTCCAGGACCGCCTTGGCCTCGGTGTCGGTCTGGAAGCGGGACAGCGCCCTCACGTTGACCGGGAACTGGGCGTACCGGTCGCCGAACGTCCCGAAGTGCTGCTGCACCAGCAGGGTGGTGGGCACGAGGACGGCGACCTGCTTGCCGTCCTGGACGGCCTTGAAGGCGGCACGGACCGCGATCTCGGTCTTGCCGTAGCCGACGTCGCCGCAGATCAGGCGGTCCATGGGGACCGTCTTCTCCATGTCCTCCTTGACCTCGGCGATGGTGGTGAGCTGGTCGGGCGTCTCCGCGTAGGGGAAGGCGTCCTCCAGCTCGCGCTGCCAGGGGGTGTCGGCGCCGAACGCGTGGCCCGGCGCCGCCATCCGGGCGCTGTAGAGCTTGATCAGGTCGGCGGCGATCTCCTTGACCGCCTTCTTCGCGCGGGCCTTGGTCTTGGTCCAGTCGGCGCCGCCCAGGCGGTGCAGGGTGGGGGCCTCGCCGCCGACGTACTTGGTGATCTGCTCCAGCTGGTCCGTCGGGATGTACAGCCGGTCGCCGGGCTGGCCGCGCTTGGCGGGGGCGTACTCCACGACCAGGTACTCGCGGGTGGCGCCCTGCACGGTGCGCTGGACCATCTCGATGTAGCGGCCCACGCCGTGCTGCTCGTGGACGATGTAGTCGCCCGCCTCCAGGGTGAGCGGGTCGATGGTCTTGCGCCGCCGGGCCGGCATCCGGGCGCCCTCGCGGCCGGCGGCCTTCTGGCCGGTCAGGTCGGTCTCGGTGAGCACGACGAGCCTCAGCGCCGGGTCGACGAAGCCGTGGTCGACCGAGCCGCAGGAGACGTGCACGACTGCGGGGGACAGCTCGTCCAGGTCGTTGTCGAGGCGGGCGGCGATGCCCTCGCCGCCCAGCACCTCGACGGTGCGGGACGCCGGGCCGTGGCCCTCGGTGAGGTAGACCGCACGCCAGCCGTCGGACAGCCAGCCCTTGGTGTCGGCCAGGGCCCTGGCGGTGTCGCCGCGGTAGGTCTCGGTGGCGCGCATGCCGAGCTTGAGCGTGTCGGCTTCGTCGAGGGCGTCGTCGGCGGCGAACGGCGACACCGACCACCACATCATGTCGAGCTCGCGGGCCCGGTCCCGGACGTCGGCGATGGACCACAGGGAGGCCGCGTCGACGTCGATCGGCGCCTCGCCGCCGCCCGCGGTGGCGGCCCAGGACGCCTGGAGGAACTCCTGGCTCGTGGCCACCAGGTCGGCGGCCCGGGTCCGCACCCGCTCGGGGTCGCAGACTACGGCCATGGCGCCTTTGGGCAGCACGTCCAGCAGCAGCTCCATGTCGTCCACGAGGACGGGCGCGAGGGACTCCATGCCCTCCACGGCGATGCCCTCGGCGATCTTGCCGAGCAGCTCGCCGAGCTCGGGGTGCTCCTCGGCGAGGGCGGCGGCCCGCTCGCGGACCTCGGGGGTCAGCAGCAGCTCGCGGCAGGGCGGCGCCCACAGTCCGTGCTCGGCGATCTCCAGGGAGCGCTGGTCGGCGACCTTGAAGTAGCGGATCTCCTCGACGTCGTCGCCCCAGAACTCGACGCGCAGGGGGTGTTCCTCGGTGGGCGGGAACACGTCGAGGATGCCGCCGCGCACCGCGAACTCGCCGCGCTTCTCCACCAGCTCAACGCGGGCGTACGCGGCGGCGGCGAGGGCCTCGACGACCTCGTTCAGGTCGGCGTTCTGCCCGGTGCGCAGGGACACCGGCTCCAGGTCGCCCAGGCCCTTGACCTGGGGCTGGAGCACGGAGCGCACGGGTGCGACGACGACCGAGACCGGGCCGGTCTCCGGGTCGTCGGGCCGCGGGTGGGTCAGGCGCCGCAGGACGGCCAGGCGGCGGCCGACGGTGTCGCTGCGCGGGCTGAGCCGTTCGTGCGGCAGTGTCTCCCAGGACGGGTACTCGACGACGCCCTCGGGCGGCAGCAGCGAGCGCAGGGCCGCGGCCAGGTCCTCCGCCTCGCGGCCCGTCGCCGTCACCGCCAGGACGGTCCGGCTCGTCTCGCGGGCCAGCGCGGCGACCGAGAAGGGGCGGGCCGCGGGGGGACCGACCAGGTCGACGTGCATGCGGTTGCCGTCGGCGGCCGCGGTGATCGCTTCCGCGAGTGCGGCGTCCTTGACGACGGCGTCGAGCAGACCGTGCAGGCTCATTCGGGGCGCTTTCCGTCCGGGGATGTACAACACGACGGGCCCGACGCGCGCTGCGGGCCGGGGGGTCTCCAGCGTACGTCGCCGCGCGGGCGGGTGCGGGAGCTGTGGACGGCGTCCCGCCCGTGTACGGGTGCCCCACCCGGCCCGGCCGGCCGGGAGGCGGGCCGATCGAAAGGAGCCCGGCGCCGGAGGACCCGGGGTCGCCGGCGGCGGGGCGCACCTCCCCCCCCCCC